>NZ_JBIUZW010000013.1:0-185323 GCF_044745245.1 Herbaspirillum sp. NPDC087042
TGCATCAAGACCTAGGTGGTTATCTCCACAATGGTCACGTTAGACCGGGCGGGCATGATCTAACGCTCCTGGGTGGCCATGGCCAAGCGCGTTATCGACAACCGCTGGATGGCCGTTGCGGCCGTGCCGGCCTGCGGCCGGCACGCGACGACACCCCCCCCCAACAACGACAGACGAGGACATTCATGGACGCATTCATTTGTGACGCCATCCGCACGCCCTTCGGCCGCTACGGCGGCGCCCTGGCCGGCGTGCGCGCCGACGACCTGGCAGCCGCCCCCATCCGCAGCCTGATGGAGCGCAACCCCGGCGTGGACTGGCGCCAGCTCGACGACATCCTCTACGGCTGCGCCAACCAGGCCGGCGAGGACAACCGCAACGTGGCCCGCATGGCAGGCCTGCTGGCCGGCCTGCCCATCGAGGTGCCGGGCACCACCGTGAACCGCCTGTGCGGCTCCAGCCTGGACGCCGTGGGCATGGCCGCGCGCGCCATCAAATCGGGCGAGGTACAGCTGATGATCGCCGGTGGCGTGGAGAGCATGAGCCGCGCCCCCTTCGTAATGGGCAAGGCCGAGAGCGCCTTCTCGCGCAGCGCGACGATCTTCGACACCACCATCGGCTGGCGCTTCGTCAATCCGCTGATGAAGGCGCAGTACGGCATCGACTCCATGCCGGAGACGGCCGAGAACGTCGCCAGCGATTTCGCCATCAACCGCGCCGACCAGGATGCCTTCGCCCTGCGCAGCCAGCAGCGCTGGGCAGCGGCACAGGCGGCCGGGTTCTTCTCGGGCGAGATCGCACCGCTGGCGATCCCGCAGAAAAAGGGCGAGCCGCTCATCGTCACGACCGACGAACATCCGCGCCCCGACACCACCATGGCCACCCTGGCCAAGCTCAAGGGTGTGGTCCGCCCGGACGGCACGGTCACCGCCGGCAATGCCTCGGGCGTCAACGATGGCGCCTGCGCGCTGTTGCTGGCCTCGGCCAAGGCCGCCGACCTGTATCGCCTCACCCCGCGCGCCCGCGTGCTGGGCATGGCCACCGCGGGCGTAGCACCGCGCATCATGGGCTTCGGCCCGGCGCCGGCGGCGCGCAAGGTATTGGCGCAAACCGGCCTGAGCCTGGCGCAGATGGATGTGATCGAACTCAACGAAGCCTTCGCTGCGCAAGGCCTGGCCGTCACCCGCGACCTCGGCCTGGCCGACGATGCCGCCCACGTCAATGCCAATGGCGGTGCCATCGCCATCGGCCACCCGCTGGGCGCGTCCGGCGCACGCCTGGTGACCACCGCGATCAACCAGCTCGAACGCACCGGTGGCCGCTATGCGCTGTGCACCATGTGCATCGGCGTGGGCCAGGGCATTGCCCTGGTGATCGAGCGGGTCAGTGCATGAGCGGGCCAGACGAGGGACCACAGGACATCCTGGTAAGCCGCCACGGCGCGCATGTGCTGCACCTGGTGCTGAACCGGCCAGCGCTGCGCAATGCCCTGCGCAACCAGAGCCTGCAGGAAATCGTGCAGGCCCTGGCGCAGGCTGAGGCCGATGACAGCGTGCGGGCCGTGGTCATCAGCGGCAACGAGAAGGCCTTTGCCGCTGGCGCCGATCTGAACGAGATGATCCAGAAGGATGCCATCGCCACCCAGCTTGATGTGCGCGCGCAATACTGGCGCGCCATCGCCCGCTTCCCCAAGCCGCTGCTGGTGGCGGTGAACGGCTATGCGCTGGGTGCCGGTTGCGAGCTGCTCATGCACGCCGACATCGCCATCGCCGGACGTGGCGCCAGGATAGGCCAGCCCGAAATCAATGTGGGCACCATCCCCGGCGCTGGCGGAACGCAGCGTCTCATCCGCACCGTGGGCAAGCCGCTGGCCATGAAGATGGTCTTGAGTGGCGAGTTCATCGAGGCCAGCCAGGCGCTGCAAGCCGGGCTGGTGGCCGAGGTGGTGGAGGACGACGCCACCCTGGCACGCACCCTGGCGCTGGCCGACACCATTGCCGGCAAGTCGCTGCTGGCGGTGCGACTGGCCAAGGAAGCCATGCTGCAGTCCTTCGAACTGGGGCTGGAAGCGGGTCTGCTGTTCGAACGCAAGTCCTTCTCGCTGATGGCCGCCAGTGCCGACCGCCGGGAAGGCATTGCCGCCTTCCAGGAAAAGCGTGCCGCCGTCTTCAGCGGCGGCTGACCCCTCTCTCCCTCTTGCCTGCCATCCCGGCGCCGGGCCCATGGGTCCGGCGTTTGCAGCCTTGCAACATTGCCGGCCCGGCCGGTTCCAGTTCACTTGAATGCCATGCGGATCAGGTAAAATGCCCGGCCACGACCTGGTTCAACGCGTCACTTCGCAATTTCGCATGCGCTTGGGCCGTTCGTACTGAGTAGGTCCGCAGGACCGTATCGAAGGCGCACAGCACTCTGCCTGCGGGCGCTGGCGAGCCTTCGATACGCTGCTACGCAGCTACTCAGGACGAACGGAAAAAGATGGCGCGAACTACGTCCACAATACCAACCCGCCGGCTGCGCGCCGGCACATCGCCAGTGCAGCATCATGAGCAAGCCATCCCATCCGTCCGCCGGCCAGAAACAGGCTCGCGGCAAAGCCGCCAGCGTCGCCGCCGACAAAGCACCCCAGGCCCATGACATTCGTCCCGGCCAGTCGATCGAGCTGTTGAAGGAACTGCACATCCTCACCCGCGATGGCAAGCTCAACCAGGACAGCCGCCGCAAGCTCAAGCAGGTCTACCACCTCTACCAGTTCATCGAGCCGCTGCTGCAGGAAGTGCTGGCCGATCATCCCGACGTGAGCCTGGTGGACCATGGCGCGGGCAAGTCCTATCTGGGCTTCATCCTCTACGACCTGTTCTTCAAGGGACTGGCGGGCAGCCCCCATATCTACGGCATCGAGACCCGCGAGGAACTGGTGCGCAAGTCCGAGGAACTGGCCGCGCGCCTGGGCTTTGGCGGCATGTCCTTCCTCAACCTGTCGGTGGCCGACTCGACCACCTCGGCCGCGCTGCCCGAGCGCATCGATGTGGTCACCGCCCTGCACGCCTGCGACACCGCCACCGACGACGCCATCCATTTCGCCCTGGCCAAGGAGGCCCGCTTCATGGTCCTGGTACCGTGCTGCCAGGCCGAGGTGGCCTCGGTGCTGAACCGCAACAAGGGCAAGTCGCTGACCAATTCGCTCACCGAGATCTGGCGTCATCCGCTGCATACGCGCGAATTCGGCAGCCAGGTCACCAATGTGCTGCGCTGCCTGCAACTGGAGGCGCATGGCTACAAGGTCAGCGTCACCGAACTGGTGGGCTGGGAGCATTCGATGAAGAACGAGTTGATCATCGCGCAATACCGCGACCTGCCGCGCCGCCGTCCGGCCGAGCGCCTGCAGGAAGTGTTGCGCACACTAGGTCTGGAGGAGATGGGCGAGCGCTTCTTCGCGCCGCTGGCAGCCTAGACTGGCTGACGGGCGGCAGTCTAGCGCCCACTTGCGGGAACGCTTCTTGCTCGCAATGGCAGGGAATCAAAGAGGGATGGCAGTACAGGTGGCACCGGGGAATCAAGCCAGCCGTATCGCTGCCGATATAGTCGCATTGGAATGAGGTCGCGCGCCAACAGCGTGGCGGCCGCAGGGAGACCGGGCGACCGGTTTGGGCAAAGGGGGCCGGCCACACGCCGGGAAAATGCACATGACGACCGCCATCGAGATGGAATCACTGATCGCCGATAACCAGCAGCTACGCGCCGAGTTGCAGGACCTGCTGCAGCAGGCCCATATCAACCAGTCCATCATCGAACGCCACCAGGCCTTCGACCTCAAGCTCATCGGCGCCAGCGAATTCCGCGAGCTCATCGAGGTCATGCTCAGCACCATGCCGGGCGTGTTCAACCTGGAGACGGTGACGCTGTCGCTCATCGATGGTGACTACGCGATCCAGCGCATCCTGCGCGACCTGCAGATCGGCATCAACGAGTTTCCCAGGCTGCTGTTCCAGAAGCAGCCGCTGGCCTTCATCGACGAGGATGGCCCGCTGGCGGCCGAGAAGCCGCGCCTGGGCGAGTTCGTACCGGCCTTGCATGGGCCGATGTTCCCGGCTTACCAGCCGGTGAGCGTGGCGATCCTGCCGCTGGTGCGCCAGCACCGGCTGCTGGGCTACCTGGCCCTGGGCAGTGCCCACCGCGAGCGTTTCACACGCTCGCTGGCGACCGATTTCATCCAGCGCCTGGCCACTGTCGCGGCGATCTGCCTGGAAAACGTCATCAATAACGAGCGCCTGAAGCACATCGGCCTGACCGACCCGCTCACCGGCGTGAACAACCGCCGCTACATCGAGCAGCGCATGCAGGAAGAAGTGGCGCGCAGCCAGCGCGACCGATCGGCGCTGTCCTGCCTGTTCATCGATATCGACCACTTCAAGCGCGTCAACGACCAGTATGGCCACCAGAGCGGCGACGATGTGCTGCGCGAGGTGGCTGCGCGCATCAAGAAGGAATTGCGCCTCTCGGATGCGCTGGGGCGCTTCGGTGGCGAGGAGTTCGTGGTCTTGCTGACCCACGCCACGCGTGACGATGCGGTGCGTATCGCCGAGCGTATCCGCGCCGGCATCTGCAGTCGCAGCGTGATGATCGAGGGCTCGCGCGATCCGCTGAAGATCACTGCCTCCATCGGCGCGGCCTCCCTGATGCCGCCCGATCGCAGCCGACCGGCCATGGAAGTCAAGCAAGCCATGCTCAAGGCCGCCGACCTGGCCTTGTATCAGGCCAAGGAATCCGGCCGCAATCGCGTGATGCTGGCGGCGACCGAGTAACGCTCAGGCGGCCTGCGCCACCGGACGACGGTCGCGTACCAGCCAGGGCGTGGCGATGATGAGGGCGCCACCGATCAGGTCTTGCGGCCGCAATTCGGCCGCGCCCAGCCACCATGCCGACAGGCTGGCTACCAGGATCTCGGCCAGCATCACCACCGCCGTGATGGTGGCCGGCAGGCGTGCCACACCATATTGCAGGCACAGGTTGGAGATCAGGAAGAGTACCGCCCACACCCCCACCAGCGGCCAGGCCGCGCCAGGCACATGGGCCGGCCAGGCAGTCAGGCCGGCCAGCGAGAATCCCAATCCCAGCAGACAGGCCAGCACGGCGCCGCCACTGAGCATGGCGATGGCGCGGGCGCCATCGGAGACACCGTGCAAGCGACGTAGCAGCACATTGTTGATCGCGAAGGAAAATCCGCCCAGCACCGCCAGCCAGTCCGGCAGCGTCTGCGGCAGCGGCAGGCCCAGGCGCGGCTGGTACAGCACGATGAAGGCCCCGCCCAGGCCCAGTGCCACGCGTACCAGCGAGCGCGGGGTGATGGCCTCGTGCAGCACCAGGCGCGCCAGGATCACGGTCCAGATCGGCATCAGGTAGAACAGCAGGATCACCCGCACCACATCGCCATAGGCAATGGCCACGTTGAAAACGGCATTGGTCAGCCCCGTGGCCAGCGCCACGCCCAGCAGTTCGGGATGACGCCACAGCTGTGGCAGGTCACGGTATTTCAGTGCCAGCAGCATGGCCGCGCAGGCCGTGAAGATGGCGGCCGTGGCCCACAGCGGATGCAGGCCCATCGCTTCCAGCGCGCGCATGCCGGTCCAGGACAGGCCCCAGATGGTGGTGTTGATGAGCAGCGCCGCGACGGCGGACTTGGGTAGGTGGTGCATGTTCTTTATTGGACAAATGGGATGGCGTCAGCACAATCTACGTACTTGGAACGCCACTTTCGTTAAATCCGGCAAATAGTCTTTATGCACGGTGGCTGATAGCCTTCCGTTCGTCCTGAGTAGCCCCGTCAGGGGCGTATCGAAGGCTTGTCTGCGTGCTTGTGTGCATTTCATGAGTCGGCGCACCTTCGATACGCCGCTACGCGGCTACTCAGGACGAACGGGGAGGTCCAATGCAAAATGCCGTTCAGTGCGGCACTGAACGGCATCTTCACGGACGACGGCTGGACCTGGTTCAACTGCCCTTGGCCCCAGCCTGCAGACGTTCGTACTTGTCCATCAACTGCTCGCGGCTTTCGCGCCAGGCCGGGTTGAAGGGGATGCAGGCCACCGGGCAGACCTGCTGGCATTGCGGTTCCTCGAAGTGGCCCACGCACTCGGTGCATTTGTCCGGATCGATCTCGTAGATCTGCGGCCCCATGTAGATCGCCTCGTTGGGGCATTCCGGCTCGCAGACGTCGCAGTTGATGCAATCGTCGGTAATCATCAGTGCCATGACCGCTCCTTCGTCACCACGCGCATTGCGGCGCGCGGCGCCATCCTGCTTGCTTGAACCTTCATTGCCCTACCCTGCCCTTACCTTGCGTTACCTTGCTTTACTTGCCGTGCAGCATCCTACTGCTGCTTGGCGATCTTTTCCTTGAGCCACTTCTCGACCGAGGGAAACACGAACTTGGAGACATCGCCGCCCAGTTGCGCGATTTCGCGCACGATGGTGCCCGAGATGAACTGGTACTGGTCCGACGGTGTCAGGAACAGCGTTTCCACATCCGGCAACAGGTAGCGGTTCATGCCGGCCATCTGGAATTCGTACTCGAAGTCCGAGACCGCGCGCAGGCCGCGCACGATGACGCGGGCGTTGTTCTGGCGCACGAAGTCCTTCAGCAGGCCCGAAAAACTTTCCACCTGGACATTCGGATAATGTCCCAGCACTTCATTGGCGATCGACAAACGCTCTTCGAGCGAAAAGAACGGCTTCTTGTTCTGGCTGTCCGCTACGCCCACTACCAGTTTATCGAACAACCCGGAGGCGCGTCGGACCAGGTCCTCATGTCCACGCGTCAACGGATCGAACGTGCCCGGATATACAGCTGTGACCATGGTGTCTCCTCACCGGCAATTCAATCAGAACGCGCATTATGCCTCAATTTGGGCACTGCTTTTGCGTTGCAATAAATGATAAAACACCATGCCTGCCTTGTCCGAGCGGACCACTTCCCAGGCTTGCATCCATGCCGGGGCCTCGTCGCCGTCGAGCGGGAACTCGGCTTCGGCATAGACCAGCCCGGAGGGGGTGAGCAATTCAGTGCAGCTGGGCAATATTTTTTCCAACCAGCCCTGGTGATAAGGCGGATCGATGAAGACCAGGCTGTAGCCGCCCGCCTCGCGCTGCGCCGCATTGCGGACCGCCGCCAGGGCATCGCCGCGCACGATGGCAATGGTATCGGCCTTGAGCTTGTCGCGATTGGTTTCAAGCTGGCGCACGGCCGGGCCGCTCTGCTCCACCATCACTACCCGGCGCGCGCCACGGCTGGCGGCTTCGAAACCGAGCGCGCCGGAACCGGCGAACAGGTCCAGGCAGGCCACCTGCTCCCAGTTACCATCGATGAGATGGGTCAGCCAGTTGAAGACGGTCTCGCGCACGCGGTCCGGCGTGGGGCGCAGGCCCTCGGCATCCAGCACCGGCAGCGGCGTGCGCTTCCACTGGCCGCCGATGATGCGGACCTGGTGCGGACCACGCGAGGCGGGCTTGCCGCCCTTGTTGTTCTTGTCGTGACTGCTCTTGCTCATGAATGTCCTAACTTGCTTCTCAGTTGCTTATGGGTTGGCGACGGGCGTCGCGCCGTCTTCGCCGACGATCACGGTCACCAGGGCATTGGCCTGTACATGCTTGCGCAAGGCTGCCCGCACCTCTTCGACGGTGACGGCGCGCACGCGCTCTATCCAGTGGTCCAGGTAGTCCAGCGGCAGGCCATAGAAGCCGATGACGGAGAGGTTTTCCAGCAGCTTGGCATTGCTGTCGATGCGCAGCGCGAAGCCACCGGCGAGATTGTCCTTGGCGGCCCTGAGTTCGGTAGCGCTGGGGCCGTCCTGCAGGAAGCGCTGCAGCGTGGCGCGGGTCACGCGCAGGGCTTCATCGGTCTGTTCCTTCTTGGTCTGCAGGCCGATCTGGAACGGGCCGGGCTGGGCCAGCGGCGAGAAGCCGCTGTAGACGCTGTAGCTCAGGCCGCGCTTCTCGCGCACCTCGTCGGTCAGGCGCGAGACAAACCCGCCTCCTCCCAGCACATAGTTGCCCACCGTCAGGGCGAAGAAATCCGGGTCGCCGCGCACGATGGCCGGCGCGCCGATGAGGATGTGCGATTGCGAGGCCGGGTGGGCGATGCGGATCTCGCGTGCCGCTGGCGCGACCACCGCCGGCAGCGCCGGCAAGGCAGCGCCTTGCGGCAGTTCGCGGGTCAGCGCGGCGGCAATCGCGCGGGCCTGTTCCTCGGTGAGATCGCCGATGAGTGCGATCACGGCGCGATTGGCCACGTAGTGGCTGTGGTGGAAGGCCAGCAGATCGTCGCGGGTGATGGCTTGCACGCTGGCTTCGCTGGCGTCGGCCGCATAGGGATGGCTGCCATAGGCCGCCGCCATGAAGGCCTTTTCGGCGATGGCTTCGGGCTTGGTGGCCTCTTCGCGCAGGCTGGCGATGGTCAGGGCCTTGTCGCGCTCCAGTCCCGCCTGCGGGAAGGCGGGATGGGCCAGCATGCGTGCCAGCAGGCCCAGCGCCACCTCGCGCTCGGGCAAGGAGGACAGCGTGCGCAAGCTCACCCCGGCACGGTCCTGGCCGGCGCCGCCATGCTGCTGGGCGGCCACGTCGGCGAAACCGTCGAGAATCTGCGCTTCGCTCAAGGGCCCGGCCGTGCCACCTTCCACACCGCGCGTGAGGCTGGCCACGGTCAGCTCGGCCAGGCCGGCCTTGCCCGCCGGATCGCGCCGCTGACCGGCGTCGAATTGCACGCTCACATCGAGCATGGGCAGCGAATGGTTGGCCACGAAGAGCACGCGGGCGCCGTCGGGCTGGGTCCATGATTGCACGGCCAGTGCGGCCCGGGCAGGCGACACGGCCAGCAGAGCCAGGGACGATGACAACAGCAACAGGATGCGTAGCGATTTATTCATGAAAGATCACACTGGAGAAACCGGGAGAAGGAGTGCTCGGAACGGGGACATCAGCCGCCCTGCTTTTTGTCGCCTTTGTCGCCTTTATCACCCTTGCCGATCCACTCCAGCACCGGCTGCCACTGGTCGAGATCGCGCTGCACCCGCGACGGCGCGACATCCCACAGCGTCAGGCCATGGGCGGCCAGTTGCACGTAGTTCTGGGTGTCGCGCAGATAACCCAGCACCGGCAGTTTCAGGCCTTCAATGAAGCGGTGCAGTTGCTCGGCCGAGCGGGTGCGAGCATCGACGCGCATGCCGACGATGCCCACGTCGATCTCGCCTTCGCGCACGGCCTTCTCACCGGCCAGGCGGCGCAGGAAATCCTGCGTGGCCAGGATGTCGAAGATGGAGGGTTGCAGCGGCACCAGGATCTTGTCGGCCAGCTTGAGCGCATCGTTGAGGCGCCAGCCGTGCAGGCCGGCCGGGGTATCGAGCACGACGTGGCTGGTCCCCTTGGGGGGCTTGGCAATGTAGTCCTCGCTGACTTCCCAGGTGACGATGGGACGGGCCTGCGGTGGGCGGATATCCAGCCAGGCGCGCGAGGATTGCTGGCGATCGATATCGCCCAGCAGGACAGCATGCCCGCAGCTGGCGAAATAACCGGCCAGGTTGGTGGCCAGGGTGGTCTTGCCCACGCCTCCCTTGGGATTGGCGACGACGATGACAGGCATGTTTTCCTCCGAGAAGAACAGCGAAGCCGATCGGCTATCCGAAATGCTGAAAAGGATTTATATCGTTAATGCAACAAGCCTGCCGGCGGCGGTGCCGGCCGCTTGCCCTCCAGCGGCAGGGGGACCAGCGTGGCCACGGTCAGGTTGTCATCCTTGAAGTAGCGCTGCGCCACCGCCTGTACCTGGGCAGGCGTGACGCTCTTGAGACGCTCGATGATGCGATCGATATGCTTCTGGCCGATGCCGGCCGCCTCCATCATGCCGATCTCCATGGCCTGGCCGAAGACCGAGTCGCGCTTGTAGACCTGGGCGGCGATGAGCTGCGTCTTCACCCGCTGCAGCTCCTGCTCGGAGACGCCCTCGCTGGCGATCCGGTCCACCTCGGCACGCAACAGGCCTTCCAGCTGTTCGGTGCTGACGCCCTCGGCCGGGCTGCCTTCCAGCGTGAACAGTACCGGACCGCGCGCCACGCTCTCGTAGCTGGCACCGACCGCGGTGGCCTGGTTGCCGGTGCGCACCAGCTGCGCACTGAGGCGGGCATTGTCATAGCCATCCAGCACGGCCGAGAGCACATCCAGGGCATAGCTATCCTGATCCTGCTCCACATCGCGCAGCGCCGGCACCTTGAAGGCCATCACCACATAGGGATTCTCGGCTGGTGCCTTGACCGTGACGCGACGCAGGCCCAGCTGCGCCGGCTCGTTCTGCGGCTTGCCGCGCACGATGGGGCGCGCCGGGATCTTGCCGAAATAGGTCTTGGCCAGCGCCAGCACACGCTGTGCATCGACGTCGCCGGCCACCACCAGGGTGGCATTGTTGGGGGCATACCACCGGCGATACCAGGCGGCGATATCCTGCACGCTCATGTGCTGCAGGTCATCCATCCAGCCCACCACCGGGTGGTGATAGGGATGGGCGGTCCAGGCGGCGGCGTTCAGGGCTTCGTTCAACAGGCCCATGGGCTGGTCGTCGGTGCGCCAGCGGCGCTCTTCCATGATGACGCGGATTTCCTTGGCGAACTCGCCGGCATCGAACTGCAGGTTGGCCATGCGGTCGGCTTCCAGCGCCATGACCTTTTCCAGCTGGCCTTTTTCGATCTGCTGGAAGTAGGCCGTGAAGTCGTTGGCGGTGAAAGCGTTTTCCTGGCCACCCAGTTCGGCCACCAGGCGGCTGAACTCGCCGACCTTGTGATGGCGGGTGCCCTTGAACATCATGTGTTCCAGCGCATGGGAAACACCGGTGCTGCCGTTGAGCTCATCGATGGAGCCGACCTTGTACCAGACCATCTGCACCGCGATGGGTGCGCGCCGGTCCTCCTTGACGATCACCTTCATGCCGTTGCCCAGCACGAACTCGCGCGCCGGCTCGGCCCGGGCGGGTGCCGTGGCGGCCAGGGCAGAGAGGCCCAGCAGGAAAAACAGGCTCAAAGGGCCGGCGACGAGGAAGGCTCGGATCTTCGATTTCATGGACTGTGCTCTGATAAAATGCAGGATTCATTGACCCTGGCGGCCGCGCGCGGGTCTTGAGGATGGGCAATTGTAACCTGTCCGATGCGCTTGTCAGGGCGCCGGAACTGCCCTCCCGCACCGGTTTTCCCCCTCCCGCCCCCGGCCGCAGCCAGAATCCAGCCTATCCGCCACCCGATGTTTAGTTTCTTCAAGAGAAAACCCAAACCGGAAGCGCAGCCCACGCTGCCTCCCCAAGTCGAACCGGCCCCGCAGCCTGCTACTGCGCCTGCCGCCCCCGTCATCGCCGCTGAACCGGTCGTCTCTGCCGCTCCCGTTGCTCCCGCTGCAGCGGCCGTCGAGGCTGTTCCTGCACCGGCCGAGGTCGCGCCGCCGCCCGCTGCCGTCGCGGCGCCCGAGCCGGTCGCTCCTGTGACGCGCGCAGAAGAGGCCGAAGAAGCGGTCGAAAAAGCGATCGAAGACGAGGTAGAGATCGTCGCCGCCCCCGAGGCCGCACCGGAAGCCAAGCGCTCCTGGCTCTCGCGTCTGAAGGCTGGCCTGTCCAAGACTTCCAGCAACCTGACCACGCTGTTCGTGGGCGCGCGCATTGATGACGATCTCTACGACGAGCTGGAATCGGCCCTGCTGGTCTCGGACGCCGGCGTCGAAGCCACCCAGTGGCTGCTGGACGAATTGAAGAAGAAGGTCAAGGCCGAGCGCCTGACCGAAGCCACCCAGGTGCGCACCGCCCTGCGCAGCCTGTTGATCGACCTGCTGCAGCCGCTGCAGCGCCCGCTGGTGCTGGGCCGCGAAAAGCCGCTGGTGATGATGATCGCCGGCGTCAACGGGGCCGGCAAGACCACCACCATCGGCAAGCTGGCCTTACACCTGCAGGCGCACGGCCAGTCGGTGCTGCTGGCCGCTGGCGACACCTTCCGCGCCGCTGCCCGCGAGCAGCTGGCGATCTGGGGCGAGCGCAACAACGTCGCGGTGATCGCCCAGGAGTCCGGCGACCCGGCGGCGGTGGCCTTCGACTCGGTCCACTCGGCCCAGGCGCGCGGCACCCATGTGGTGATGATCGATACCGCCGGCCGCCTGCCGACCCAGCTGCACCTGATGGATGAGCTCAAGAAGATCAAGCGCGTCATCGCCAAGGCCATGCCCTCGGCGCCACACGAGGTGCTGCTGGTCATCGATGGCAATACCGGCCAGAATGCGCTGGCCCAGGTCAAGGCCTTCGACGATGCGCTGGGCCTGACCGGTCTTGTGGTGACCAAGCTCGACGGCACCGCCAAGGGCGGCATCCTGGCCGCCATCGCCAAGACCCGCCCGGTGCCGCTGTATTTCATCGGCGTGGGCGAGCAGATCGAGGACTTGCAAGCTTTCAACGCCACCGAATTCGTCGACGCCCTCCTGAGTTGATCCGATGATTGAATTTTCCCGGGTTTCCAAGCAATACGCGCGCGAGGTCTATGCCTTGCGCGACATCTCGCTGTCGGTAAAGAAGGGGGAATTGATCTTCCTGGCCGGGCCTTCCGGCGCCGGCAAGTCCACCCTGCTGAAGATGATCGCGGCCATCGAGCGCCCCACGGCGGGCAAGCTCTCGGTCAATGGCACCGACATCGGCGGCATCAAGGCCTCCGGCCTGCCCTATCTGCGCCGCAACCTGGGCCTGATCTTCCAGCAGCAGAAGCTGCTGCTGGATCGCAACCTGCTGGCCAATGTGATGCTGCCGCTGATCGTCACCGGCGCTTCGCGCGGCGATGCCGAAAAGCGCGCCCGTGCCGCACTGGACAAAGTCGACCTGCTGGACAAGGCCCAGTGCGAGCCACTGGAGCTGTCGGGCGGCGAACAGCAGCGCGTGGCCATTGCGCGCGCCATCGTCAACCGGCCGCAGATCATCCTGGCCGACGAGCCCACCGCCAACCTGGACCGCGCCAATGCCAACAAGGTGCTGGCGGCGCTGAAGTCCTTCCACGGCGTGGGCGTGACCTGCCTGATCTCGACCCACGACGAGCAATACCTCACCGGTGCCGACCGCATCGTCTACCTGGACCGTGGCCGCATCGTCGATGGCTGGCATAACGGCGTGGCCAATCCCGTGGAGGTATCGCCATGAGCTGGATCACGCAGCATCTCAATGCCGCCGGTGACGCCCTGCGCCACCTGCTGCGCTCGCCGGGCAACTTCTTGCTCAACGTGCTGGTGGTCTCGATCGCGCTGGCGCTGCCCTTTGCCGGCCTGTCGGCGCTGGAAAACGTGCGCCCGATCTCGGACCAGATGTCGGTGGAGCCCGAGATCAGCATCTTCATGAAGCCCGACGCCGGCCGCGATGCGGCCCAGGCGGTGGGCAAGACCATTGCCCAGGTGTTGAAGGATGGCAAGACGGTCGGCAAAGTGGAATTCATCCCGCGCGAAAAGGCCTTCGATGCCTTGAAGAGCAAGACCGGCCTGGCCGACGTGCTGGCCACGCTGGGCAGCAATCCCCTGCCGGACAGCTTCGTGCTGCGCCTGCCGGGCTTCGAGAATGCCATGGATGCCGGCCGTGTCGATGACATCGCCCAGCAGCTGAAGAAGCAGCCCGGCGTGGATACGGTGCAGATCGATTCCGAGTGGGTCAAGCGCCTGGCAGCGCTCTTGCGCATCCTGCGGCTGGTGCTGCTGTTCCTGGGCATCACGCTGGGTGCGGTGGTGGTGGCGGTGGTGTTCAATACCATCCGCCTGCAGGTGATGACGCAGCGCGATGAAATCGAGGTCTCGCGCCTCTTTGGCGCCACCAATGCCTTCATCTACCGGCCCTTCTACTACACCGGCGCCCTGCTGGGCATCTGTGCCGGGCTGGTCGCGCTGGGCCTGGTGGTGTTGGCGCAGCAACCGCTCAATACGGCCATCCTGGATTTCGCCCACCTGTACGCCTCCGAATTCCAGCTGGCGCTGCCCAGCCCCGTAGCCATTACACTCTTGCTGGCGGTAAGCGCGCTGCTGGGCCTGTTCGGAGCGATGCTGTCGGTGCGCAGGCAGTTGGCGCGCAAGGCGTGAGCCTGGAAGATCGTCGCTAGCGACACCATGGTCACTGCACGGCCACCGCTTCCCCGGTGGCCGTTTTTGTTTTCGTTGCGGCTCGCACCGGATGGCTTCCGCCAGCTCAGTAGAAGTAGCGCTGCATGATCAATCGCTCCCGGTGCTTGCGCCTGGGCTTGACCTGGCCAGGCCGGTCGGCCGTCTCGATGATGGTGCGACAGGTTCCGGCTGCTCCGCCCAGCCGCCGATAGGTGGCCAGTGCCTGACGGTCCAGCAAGAGCTGGAGGGACCACCAGTGGTCGCTGTTGCGGAGGTAGGTCGAGATGTCCGGATCAATCCAGCCAGCAAACCAGCAGATGTTGCCTGCAAAGCATCGCAGACTGTTGACCGTATGACGTGGCCGGCGGGGGAAATACCCGACGACACCTGTACGGTTGAATTCCGGCGTCACCCAAAGGGCATCGTGGTGTCCGATACGATTGCGTACCTCCCTGATTCTCTTGAGCAAGTCGATGACACGCTGCCTGAACGCAGGGCTTCCGTAGGGAGTGGCCAGCGTATCGGGGGCATGAGGAAAGACCATGGCCAGGATGGCTTCCTGCAAGCCCTCAGGCTGCGACTTGTGGCCCAGCCCGCCAATCAATACCTCCCAGAAACCGAGGGGCAGCGCCGCCACAATGTCATCGGGGGTAAGCACATAGCCATCGGGTTTTCTCCCTCTGATTTTTTGCATGACGACAGCAACATCGTCCTTGGACTTCGGTGATAGCTTGTGCCGTGCCGGCAAGAATGGCGGCGCCGTCGGATGGGCGGCATGCACGGGATTGGCTCGCGGCATCATCCAGTCGAAGGAATCGGCCTTGCCAAAGTATTGCGATACTGCCCGATGGAGAGCGTTGCGCAGCGATACCTCGACGTCGGCGAGCAGCGGGAGCAGCCGGGCGCCGATTGCCTGGTTCCAGGCATAGCAGCCCAGGAGGTCCTTCTCCGAGGTGGTCCGGAAGAATGCCTCGATGGTGGACAATCTGGGAGCCGAAAGATGTCTTGGCATGTGCGGCAAGGGTACCCCGTTGCTGGTGGCGAGTCGGCGGTGCTATACTCGGCGGCATAGAGGCAAGGGTTTTCCGGGAAACTGGTCGTGCCCTTGTAAATTGAGGACAAAGCCCGCTATTGCGGGCTTTGGACTTTCTGGAAAGAAATTTTATCGTTCGGGATAGCCCGCAACAATAAATCCCCCCTGCCGAACGACTCCCTCTCTGGTTTCCCCGACATTCTTCGAGCGATGGGGCCGCAATGCCCCATCAGGAGCAGAACCGCCCGCTGCGGGCCGAGTTGTGCACTGCATAAATTGTTACAAGTTTCTGACCCGCTTTTGACCCGCATCGCAACTTTTGTCGTCCAAAGGCGACTAAGATGGAGGGGAAATAATGCAATGATTGATTCAACAACAATAGATTTACTCTATTGACGCTTCCCGATCATGCTATTAGCACTCCTGGGTGACGAGTGCTAGAATACCTTATCGAATTGCTCCAGTTTTATCTGGGCACTGCAACAAATCGCGCATTGGCGTATGACTGCGCTGGCCGAACCGGCGCCGACGTCCAATCCTTACCGCTTCATACTGCTTCCGGAAGGAACAAGGAGAATCCATGAAAACTGCGTCTGCACAAACTGCACTCATGCCTGCCGAGTCCAATGCACTCGCGCTGGGTTTTTCCGGCAGCCTGGGCAATATCGACGCATATATTTCGGCAGTGAACCGCCTGCCCATGCTGACCCAGGAAGAAGAGGTCAAGCTGGCGCGCGACCTGCGCGAAAAGAATGACCTGGGTGCCGCCCAGAAGATGGTGTTGTCGCACCTGCGCCTGGTGGTGTCGATCGCGCGTGGCTATCTGGGCTACGGCCTGCCGCACGCCGACCTGATCCAGGAAGGCAATATCGGCCTGATGAAGGCAGTCAAGCGTTTCGACCCGGCGCAGAACGTGCGTCTGGTGTCCTACGCCATGCACTGGATCAAGGCCGAGATCCACGAGTACATCCTGAAGAACTGGCGCCTGGTCAAGGTGGCCACCACCAAGGCCCAGCGCAAGCTGTTTTTCAACCTGCGCAGCCACAAGGAAGGCCTGGACGCGATGACGCCGGCCCAGGTCGAGGCCTTGGCCAAGACCCTGGACGTCAAGCGCGAGGAAGTCATCGAGATGGAAACCCGTCTCTCCGGTCGTGACATCGCCCTGGAGTCGCCCACCGATGACGACGACGACAAGTTCGCGCCGATCGCCTACCTGTCCTCGGACAACTCCGAGCCGACCCGCGTGATCGAGGCCAAGCAGTACGACCGCATGCAGTCCGAAGGTCTGGAAGCCGCACTGTCCAAGCTGGATGACCGTTCGCGTCGCATCGTCGAAGCCCGCTGGCTGGCCAACGATGATGGCTCGGGTGCCACCCTGCACGAACTGGCCGACGAGTTCGGCGTCTCGGCCGAGCGTATCCGCCAGATCGAGGCAGTGGCACTGAAGAAGATGAAGACGGCGCTGCAGGCGTACTCCTGATCAGTCCGTCATCGCAGCACCAACAAGAAAGGCGCCCTCGGGCGCCTTTCTTTTTATCCAAACGATTTGTATCGTTTGTATCGTTTAGCCGGATCAGCTCAGCAGCAGCTTGATGTCATGCGCCAGCGTCTGCGGCCCCTGTCCGTGCTTGACGAACAGACGGATGTGGCCCTGCGGGTCGAACACGTAGCTGCCGGCGGTGTGGTCCATCGTGTAGCTGCCCGGCTGCTTGCCCGGCACCTTCTGGTAGAACACCTTGAATTCCTTGGCCACTTTCTCGGTCTGCGGCAGGTCGCCGCGCAAGCCGAGGAAGCGCTTGTCGAAGGCCGGCACGTATTGCGAGAGCACCTCCTGGGTGTCGCGCTCGGGGTCAACAGTCACGAACAGGACCTGCACCTTGTCCGCATCCGGGCCCAGTTCCTTCATCACGTTGGCCATTTCCACCATGGTGGTGGGGCATACGTCCGGGCACTGGGTATAACCGAAGAACATCACCACCACCTTGCCTTTGAAGTCGGCCAGGGTACGTGGCTTGCCGGTATGGTCGGTGAGGGCGAAATCACGGGCGTAGTCCAGGCCGGTGACATCGGTGTTGTTGAATTTCAGTTCAGACTTGGACGGCCCGCAGGCCGCCAGCAGCGTCGCGCAACCGGCCAGCAGCAGCGCCGAGAGGAATCGTTTCATGTCGTGGTTTAGAAACTGCGGAACAGGAAGTAATGGTCCACCAGCAGCACCGCGAACAGGATCGACAGGTAGACGATGGAATAGGCAAAGGCCTTGCGTGCGATCAGGTCGGTGTAGTGGCGATAGATGCGCCACGAGTGCCAGAAGAAGATCGCGCCCAGCACGATGGCCGTGCCCAGATAGATCAGGCCGCTCATGCCGATGGCAAAGGGCAGCATGCTCACCGCCAGCAGGGCGATGGTGTACATCAGGATGTGGAACTTGGTCACATCCATGCCGTGCGTGATGGGCAGCATGGGCAGGCCGGACTTGGCGTAGTCGTCGCGGCGGTACATGGCCAGCGCCCAGAAGTGCGGCGGCGTCCAGATGAAGATGATCATCACCAGCACCCAGGCCTGCATGGGCACATCGTTGGCGATGGCGGCCCAGCCCAGTGCGGGCGGCATGGCGCCGGCCAGGCCACCGATGACGATGTTCTGGGGCGTGGCGGGCTTGAGGATGATGGTGTAGATGATGGCGTAGCCGACGAAGGTGGCGAAGGTCAGCCACATGGTCAGCGGATTGACCAGGGCGTACAGCACCCACATGCCCAGGCCGCCAATGACCCCGGAGAAGATCAGGGTCTGCACCACCGTGATCTCGCCGCGCGCCAGCGGACGGCGGGCGGTACGGGCCATGCGCGAATCGATCTCGCGCTCGACCAGGCAATTGATGGCGAAAGCCGCACCGGCCAGCAGCCAGATACCCAGCGTGCCGAAGACAAGCTTGTGCCAGTCGGGCAGTTCGGGGGAAGACAGGAACATGCCGATCACGGCACAGAACACCGCCAGCTGCGTCACGCGCGGCTTGGTCAGTGCCCAGTACTGGGCGATGCGGTTGGGTTGGGCGGTCAGTGTGGTCATGAAGTGACGGGCTTGGCGGGGACCGGTGGAGCGGCGCTGGCCAAGCCTTGTGGAGCGTAACGGGCCTTGTAGTTTAACATGACCATGAGGATGACCAGCAGCGCGGCGCCGCCGTTATGCACCACGGCAATGGCCAGCGGCCAGTTCAGGTAGATGGTCGCCAGCCCCGTGCAGAGCTGCAAACCCACGATGCTCAAGAGCCAGCGCCCGGTCTTGCGCAGCCCCGGATCGCGCAGCGCGCGCTGTGCCAGCCATACAACATACAAGATCACGACAAAGGCGAAGCTGCGATGCACCCAGTGGATCGCCGTCAGCGCCTGGAACGGCAGGTAGTCGCCATTGGCGGTCATGCCCAGGTGGCGCCAGAGCGTGAAACCGTGTTCGAGATCCATGTCCGGCACCAGCTTGCCATTGCACAGCGGGAAGTCATTGCAGGCCAGCGCGGCATAATTGGTACTGACCCAGCCACCCAACGCGATCTGCAGGGCCAGCAGGATGGCACCCAGCGTGGCCGGCAGCACCAGCGCCCGGCCGGCCGGGGTGACCGGCACATGCTGCTCCTGCCGGGCCGCCAGCCAGGCCAGCATGGCCAGCAGCACCAGGCCCAGCAACAGGTGGGTGGTGACGATGACCGGCTGCAGCTTCAACGTCACGGTCCAGGCGCCGAAGGCCCCCTGCAGGCAGATGAAGCCCAGCAAGGCGGTCGGAAACCAGGGGTGGAACTGCGCATCGGTCTTGCCGGACTTGAGCCAGCGCCGCCACGCCACCACCATCAGCACGATGATCAGCACGCCCACGGCCATGGCGAAATAACGGTGCGTCATCTCGATCCAGGCTTTGCTCCAGGTCACCGGGCCGGTGGGCATGGCCTCCTGCGCGGCGTTGATGTGCTCGTGCGCCAGCAGCGGATTGGAATGGTCGTAGCAGCCCGGCCAGTCGGGACAGCCCAGGCCGGAATCGGTCAGGCGCGTGAAGGCGCCGAACATGATCAGGTCGAAGGTAAAGAACAACGTCACCCACACCAGCTTGCGGTATCGGTTGACCAGCCCCTGCGCGCGCGCCACCAGCAGCAGCGGGATAAGGGAAACCAGCAGGCCGGTCAGGCCCAGTTCTATCAGCGTGATTGCATTCATCGTGGTTCAAACATGGACTGCCGCGCATACGGTGTCGATGGATCCATCAGAAACCATCAACACCATCAAGGGTGATCAAAGGCGATCAACCGATGGACGAGGCGCGCAGCAGCTTGGAAATGTCCTTCTTCATCTTGTTGGGATCGGGATCCTTGGGGAAGCGCATCATCAGGTTGCCCAGCGGGTCGATCAGGTAGATGTGGTCTTCCGCCGAGGTGCCGGCATCGACCGGCAGCCAGGCCTTGAGTCGGGCGGCGTCGGCCCTAAGGATATCGGTTCCGTCGTATTCGCGCAGCAGCATCGTTTCCACCGGCGCGTTATCGGTCACCAGCCAGACCCGTTCGATGCGTTCCATCTCCTTGCCCTGCATCAGCCGCAGCTGGCGCATGGTGAGGAGCTTCTTGCGGCAATCCTCGGCACAGTCGCCGCGATCGACCTGGAGCATGATCCACTTGCCCTTGTAGTCCGCCAGCTTGGCCGGCGCACCGTCGAGGGCGCTGCTGCCCAGTGGCGGGATGGGATACTGGCGCGGATCGATCAGCGCGCCATAGTTGGTGCGGCTCTGCGGCTTGATCACGTAGTAGGTCAGGTAGGAAGCGATCAGCGGTGCGGCACAGACAGCCACCACCGCCAGCATCTTCCAGCGTCCGGCGCGGCGGCGCGCCTCATCGGTCTTGTTGCCTGCTTCAGGTTTTGTCATTACGGCCACGTCGATATCCCGTCACGATGAAAAAGATGATTGCCATGCCGGCCAGTGCATACCACTGCACGGCATAGCCACGATGGCGCTCGCTGCCCAGCGCAGGGGCCGGCCAGTCGCGCAGCAGGCCATCGGCCCTGCCCGCCGTGGCAGCGCCCTGCTCGATCACATAGGACGAGAGCGTCCAGCCGCTGGCCTGCGCCAGTGCGGTCATGTCCAGGTTCTGCAGGATGGCCTGCGGGCGCGGTGCATCGGGCTGGCCCAGCTGCATCACATGGCCGGCGTCGCGACGCAGCACACCCTCCACCTGGGTCAAACCCACCGGCAGGGGAGCCTGTGGCAGCCGCGTGCGATCGACCGCATCGCGCGGCGCCCAGCCACGCGCCACCACCACGGCCTGTGGGCTGCCGACCGGCTTGAACAGGGTCAGCACATGGAAGCCCACGGCGCCATCGTGAGGGCGGTTTTCAAGATAGACCGTCCATGGCGCGATGAATTCTCCGCGCAGCACGATATGACGGAACTCATTGGCATCGCCACTGGCGTCGCCCGGCAGGGCCTCCAATGGCGCCTGCGTGGCACGTGCCTGCATGCTTGCCTGCAGGGCTTCCTTCGCCTGCGCGCGATGGGTCTGCCACTGGCCCAGCGCAACCCCGGCGGCAGCCACCACCAGCGTGGCGCAGAAGGGAACGAGCCTGAAACGGAATCTGGTCGGCATCTATAGGTTTGGCCTTACAATGAACGGAGACGCATCCGGACCTGACGGACTCGCGGTCCAGGACACGACAACAATATCCATCAGGCCGTAGCAGCATACTGCATGCAGGCGGCCGGAGACAGGGATTCTACCCGCATGAAAATCATCGTCGCCATCGCCTTCGTGCTCATCCTCGCCAGCCTGGCCTCGGCACTGCTGTTCCTCATGCGCGACAAGGGCAAGAGCAACCGCACCGTACAGGCGCTGACCCTGCGCGTGGGCTTCTCGGTGGCGCTGTTCCTGTTCATCCTCCTGAGCTACAAGCTGGGCTGGATACAGCCGACCGGCATCCGCTAGACGCGCTTCCCCTTCAGCGCCCAAGAAAAAGCCGCACCGAGGTGCGGCTTTCGTTTGCCCGTTCTGCTGAGGGACTTACAGCCAGTACACCACCACATACAGACCCAGCCACACCACGTCGACGAAGTGCCAGTACCAGGCCGCGCCTTCGAAGGCAAAGTGGTGCGTCGGCGTGAAGTGGCCACGCAGCAGGCGGTAGAGCACCACCGACAGCATGATCGCGCCCATGGTCACATGGAAACCGTGGAAGCCGGTCAGCATGAAGAAGGTCGAGCCATAGATGCCGGAGGTGAGCTTGAGGTTCAGCTCGGTATAGGCATGGATGTATTCATAGGCCTGGAAGCCCATGAAAGTCGCGCCCAGCAGGATGGTCAGGAACAGCCACACCGCCGTCTGGGTACGATGACCGGCGCGCAGGGCATGGTGCGAGATGGTCAGCGTGACGCCGGAGGTCAGCAGCAGCAGCGTGTTGATGGTCGGGATCGGGAAAGGCCCCATGGTGGCGAAGCTCTCCACGGTACCGGCCGGACCGACGCTACCCCACTGGCCGGCGAAGTCGGGCCAGATCACCTTGTGATCCAGGTCGGCCAGCCAGGGCATGGTGATGCTGCGGGCATAGAACAGTGCGCCGAAGAAGGCGCCGAAGAACATCACCTCCGAGAAGATGAACCAGCTCATGCTCCAGCGATAGGACAGGTCGACGCGCTCGCCATACTTCCCCGATTCGGACTCGCCGATGGCATCGCCGAACCAGTAGTACAGCACCACCAGCACCATCAGGATGCCGAAGATGTTGACGTAGGGCGCCCATGACACGCCATTGACCCAGGCCGATGCCCCGGCCATGGTGATGAGCATGGACAGGCCCGCCATCATCGGCCAGCGCGATGGCCCCGGTACGAAATAGTGTGGCGCCTTGGCTTGCTGAGAACTCATGTTCTTCTCCCGGTACGAAATCCGATTGCTGTTTGCTGTTGCCTGGTATTGCCCATGGCCGGTGTCTTCTCCCGACTCACCGGCTTCCAGGTTCGGTCTGCTCAAAAACTAGAAATCAATCCAAATCATTTACGCCTTAGCCGCTCACCGCATTGGCCACCACTACCTTGACGATGGTGACCAGGATCGCCACGAACACCACCGCGCCGATGATGCCGGCGATGATCACGTGCACCGGGTTGAGCCGGGCCGCATCCGATTCGTAATCCCGGCGCTTGCGCACGCCGAAGAAGGACCAGAACACCGCCTTCATCGTCGCCCCGAACGAGGCCTTGCGCTGCGCCGCCTGCTCCAGATCCTCGCTCACGTCCGCTCCCCCGCAGGCCGTCAGCCTGCCGTCTTGTCCTTGCCGTTGATCTCGAAGAAGGTGTAGGACAGCGTGATCGTGGTCACATCCTTGGGCAACTTGGGATCGATGTAGAACACCACCGGCATCTGCTTGGCCTGGTTGGGTCCCAGGGTCTGCTGCGAGAAGCAGAAGCACTCGACCTTCTTGAAGAAGGCCGCCGACTGCTGCGGCGCATAGCTGGGGATGGCCTGGGCATCGACACTGCGCGCCTGGGTGTTGACCACCTCATAGGTGACCTGGGTCATCTCGCCCGGATGCACCTGCAGGCTGGACACGGTAGGACGGAAGCGCCACGGCCCCTGGGCATTGCCATCGAACTCCACGGTCACCGTGCGGGTCTTGTCGACCTGGGTATTGGCCGGCGCTTCCACGGTCGCATCCTTGGGCGTGAGGAAGTTCACCCCGGTCACCTCGCAGATCTTGCGATAGACCGGGATCAGCGCATAGCCGAAGCCGAACATCAGCACCGCCACCACCACCAGCTTGCGCAGCATGACGAAGTTGAGGCCACGCTCCTGCGCAGCTTGGTCCTGGTCCGGGTTCATTTGGCGAACCAGATGCGATTGATGAAGATGCCCACGAAGAAGGCCAGCGCCACCAGCCCCAGCAGCAGGCCGGTACGCAGGTTGTCGGGTTTCTTGCGTTCGCTCATGTGCGCTCCGTTTTTCTCAAGGCCCATGCTGCTCAATGCACCACCGGCGGTTCCTCGAAGGTGTGGAAGGGGGCCGGGCTGGGCACGGTCCATTCCAGGCCTTCGGCGCCATCCCAGGGCTTGGCTTCAGCCTTCTTGCCCCCCTTGATCGAGGGGATCACCACGAAGAAGAGGAAGTAGACCTGGGTCAGCCCGAAGCCGAAGGCACCGATCGAGGCAACCATGTTGAAGTCGGTGAACTGCGCCGGGTAGTCCGCATAGCGACGCGGCATGCCGGCCAGGCCCAGGAAGTGCATCGGGAAGAAGGTCACGTTGAAGGTGATCAGCGACGCCCAGAAGTGGAACTTGCCGCGCCATTCGTTGTACATGAAGCCGGTCCACTTCGGGCCCCAGTAGTAGAAGCCGGCGAAGAGCGCAAACAGCGAGCCGGCCACCAGCACGTAGTGGAAGTGCGCCACCACGTAGTAGGTATCCTGCATCTGGATGTCGATCGGGGTCACCGCCAGGATCAGGCCGGTGAAGCCGCCCATGGTGAACACGAAGATGAAGCCCACCGAGAACAGCATCGGCGTCTCGAAGGTCATGGAACCGCGCCACATGGTGGCGATCCAGTTGAAGATCTTCACGCCGGTCGGCACCGCAATGAGCATGGTGGCGTACATGAAGAACAGCTGCGCCGTCACCGGCATGCCGGTGGTGAACATGTGGTGCGCCCAGACGATGAAGGACAGGATCGCGATCGAGGCGGTCGCATACACCATCGAGGCATAGCCGAACAGCGGCTTGCGGGCGAAGGCCGGGATGATCTGCGAGACGATGCCGAAGGCCGGCAGGATCATGATGTAGACCTCGGGGTGGCCGAAGAACCAGAAGATGTGCTGGTACATCACCGGATCACCGCCACCGGCGGCATTGAAGAAGGAGGTGCCGAAGTGACGGTCGGTCAGCGTCATCGTGATGGCACCGGCCAGCACCGGCATGACCGCGATCAGCAGGTAGGCGGTGATCAGCCAGGTCCAGCAGAACATGGGCATCTTCATCAGCGTCATGCCGGGCGCGCGCATGTTGAGGATGGTGACGATGATGTTGATCGAGCCCATGATGGAGGACGCGCCCATGATGTGCATGGCGAAGATACCCATGTCCATGCCCGGCCCCATCTGGGTGGACAGCGGCGCATACAGCGTCCAGCCGGCAGCGGTGGCGCCGCCCGGCACCAGGAAGGAACCGGCCAGCAGCAAGGCCGCTGGCGGCAGCAGCCAGAACGAGAAGTTGTTCATGCGCGCAAAGGCCATGTCGGACGCGCCGATCTGCAGCGGGATCATCCAGTTGGCGAAGCCCACGAAGGCCGGCATGATGGCCCCGAACACCATGATCAGGCCGTGCATGGTGGTCAGCTGGTTGAAGAACTCGGGACGGAAGAACTGCAGGCCCGGCTGGAACAGCTCGGCCCGGATCAGCAGCGCCAGCACACCGCCCGAGAGCAGCATGGTGAACGAGAACCAGAGGTAGAGCGTACCGATGTCCTTGTGGTTGGTGGCGAAGACCCAGCGACGCCAGCCGTGCGGATGGTCGTGCGCGTGCTCATCGTGTGCGTGCCCATGCCCGTGGTCATGGGAATGATCGGGGGCGTGATCGGCGGTAGTGGTCATGTTCCGGTCTCCAAACGATTACTTGCGTCCGGCCAGCACTTCGGCGGGCTGCACGATGTTTTCCTGGGCCTTGTTGGACCAGTTGTTGCGCGTGTAGGTGATGGCGGCGGCGATCTCGGTGTCGTTGAGCACGCCCTTCCAGGCCGGCATGGCGTTCTTGCCATTGAGCACCAGGTGGATCTGGTCGGCCTTGGGGCCATTGACCACGGGGCTGCCGTCCAGCGCCGGGAAGGCACCGGGCACGCCCTTGCCGTTGGCCTGGTGGCAGGCCACGCAATTGGCGGTGTAGACCTTCTCGCCACGCTGCTTCAATTCATCCACGGTCCAGACCTTGTTGGGATCGTCGGCCTTGGCGGCCATTTCCTTCTTCTTTTCATCGACCCACTTCTTGTAGTCGGCTTCGCTGACCACGTTGACCACGATGGGCATGAAGGCGTGATCCTTGCCGCACAATTCCACGCACTGGCCGCGATAGGTACCGATCTTCTCGGCGCGGAACCAGGTGTCGCGCACGAAGCCGGGGATCGCGTCCTGCTTCACGCCGAAGGCGGGAATCGTCCAGGAGTGGATCACGTCATTGGCGGTAGTGATCATGCGCACCTTCTTGTTGACCGGCACCACCACGGGATTGTCGACCTCGATGAGGTAGTTGTCGTTCTTCTTCAGCGTGGGATCGGTCACCTGCTCGCGCGGCGTGGCCAGGGCGGAGAGGAAGGAGATGCCTTCGCCATCGCCCTTGAGGTAGTCGTAGCCCCACTTCCACTGCATGCCGGTGACCTTGATGGTGAGGTCGGCATTGGAGGTGTCCTTCATCGCCACCACGGTCTTGGTGGCCGGCAGGGCCATGCCGATGACGATCAGGAAAGGCACCACGGTCCAGGCGATTTCCACGGTGGTGCTTTCGTGGAAGGTGGAGGCCTTGTGGCCCACCGACTTGCGATGCTTGATGATGGAATAGAACATCACGCCGAACACCGCCACGAAGATCACCAGGCAGATCACCAGCATCATGATGTGGAGGTCATAGATCTGCTCGGCGATCTTGGTGACCGGTGGCTGGAAGTTCGTCTGCAGCACGGCCGGTCCCCCCGGACTGTCCACCACGGCCCAGGCCGGCAAGCCGGCCGCCAGCATCGAGGCACCGATGATCGACGATTGAAGGCGCTTCGCAAGTTTCATGGATTTCCTCAAAAGCCCAAAAATTATAAGAATGAGAGTGCTACCGTCCCGCCCATCCGGCCCGCCAGCGCGCACTCCAGCTCCTGCGCCAGTGCGCGTCGCCCGGCTTCATTGATGAAACGGCCAACTTCCACGCGCTGCCCCCTGCAGTCCAGCGCCACCAGTGCCTGGGGGCCTGCCGGAAATGCGATGCGCGTGCCATGCAGCGTTGCCAGGTCCAGCTTGATACGGCTGGTCCGGCCCGCCTGCGTCACCTCGACGATCAGGCCATCCTCGGCCAGGACCACGACTTCACGATCAGTTGCATGACGGGCGTACACCAGGAAGGCGATGCCGACCGCCGACAATTCAATGACTGAAAATACCAGGATGGTCCATGCGCCATGGAGCGTGAAGCCCAGCGCGACCGTGAGCGATACCGTACAAAGGATTGCGAAGACCCACGCCAGCTGACGTGGCGCAATCGAACAATTGCGCTTCAATATCCATTCCCGCGTCTCCATAGCACCTCGCCAGCATGATAGTCGGTCGAGCGTGTCTCTCTTCGATCCGCAGCAGGTGTCAGGGATGGCGGCGTCGGCGCTGAACTCGGCGCGACTGCCCGGTACTGGCGCTATCCGTGGCTATCTGTTTTGCGGTCTTTATTTATTCTTGCTATTTGTTCTTGCTGGAATTTCTTGCTGTGAATTTTTTTCCCATTTCAGTATAAGGGCTAAACTCGCCACGGATCAAGCACGCACCGCCGCATCGCCGGCAATGCCCTTCCAGGCCCGTCCGGCGTACTGCCACTTACCCCGCAAGTCGGCCAGGGGACTGGCTTTGCGGCCATGCAGCAAAAGCCGCACCCGTCAGGCAGGGCGTAACGATACAGCAACGATTGCGCTGGCCAGATAGCCAGTTGCGACTAAGCCTTATATGCGCCAGCCACTATCGCGGCGGTCGCTCGAAACGAATGATGCTCTCGCCAGCCGCCGTGGTCTTGGGCACCGGGCGGAAGGCATGGCCATAGATCACCTCGAAGCTCAGCGGGATCTTGCCGTCACGGTTGCGCATGGCCTCCAGTGCAGCCAGCAGGCGCTGGTACTGGTGGCGACTGAGCATGCTGCGGCGCCGCGTCTCCAGCGGGTTGCCGCCCCAGGCGCGCACGTCTTCCAGCAGTCGTTGCGGGGTCTCGTAGGTGACCGTGATGGTCTCCATGTCCATGACGGGCGTGGAAAAGCCGGCATTGACCAGCATGTCGCCGAAGTCGTGCATGTCCACGAAGGGCAAGGTGTGCGGTGCAATATCGATGCTTTCGAAGGCGCTGCGCACTTCACGCAGGGTATCGGGACCGAAGCAGGAAAACATCAGCAAGCCTTCCACCCGCAAGACGCGCCGCCACTCGGCGAAGACGCGGTCGGGCTGGGGATGCCAGTGCAGCGCCAGGTTGGACCAGACCAGGTCCAGGGCATTGGCTGCCAGCGGCAGGCGGGCGAAATCGGCACAGGCCAGCTCCGGGCCATTGGCGCCGGGGCCGGAACCCAGCCATTTGTTGATCGAGCCGAACAGGCGGTTCATCGCCGACTGGGCACCGCGCTGGTGTTCGGCGGCCACCGCCAGCATGCCGTAGGCACCATCGATGCCGATCACCTGGGCCTCCGGATAACGCTTTTGCAACACCGGCAGGTCGGCACCCTCGCCGCAGCCGGCATCAAGCACTTCGCGTGGCGCGATCTTGACCAGGGCCAGACGTTCCTGCATGCGCGCGGACACTTCGCGACGCAGGAAGTCGGACTCGGCCACGCGTTGTGGCTGGCCGAAGCGACGGCGTACCAGGGGCAGGTCGATGGGGGCACTCAGCTTGGCGCTGGCGGAAGGCGGCGGCAGGGACATCGGGGACGGCGGCAAAAGAACAACGGTGGGCAAGGGGCGCATCGGCCGCCGCATCGACAGATGAACAGATCGACAGGGGCTGATGCGATAATGCGCGTAGTTTAGTCGAAATCCATTTTTACCGGGCGCACCTCGCATGGATGTCAAATCGCCAAAACCCGCTCCTGCCAAGACCGCTGCCGCCGGCTATCGCCGCACCGGCACCGGTGCGCCCAAAAAGCCGAGCGAGCCGGGCTGGATCAGCCGCATGCTGGCACGCGTGCCGCCCCTGCTGCCCTCCACCTGTGCGCTGTGCGGCACGAGCGGACGCGAGAGCCTGTGCACGCCCTGCCACAAGCGCTTCTACACGCGCCAGCACCGCCGCTGCATCCAGTGTGCCCTGCCCATGCCGGTGACCGGCAAGGAACTGCGCTGTGGCGCCTGCCTGAAGGACCGGCCGGCCTTCGACGCCACCATCGTGGCCACCGATTACTTCGCGCCCTCTGACCAACTGGCCCTGGCCCTGAAATTCGGCGGCGACCTGCGCCTGGCGCCGCTGCTGGCGCGCCTGATCTTTGACGCCACCCTGCGCAATCCGGTCCCCGGCAGCGAGGTGCAACTGGCCATGCCGACCCTGCTGGCGCCGGTACCGCTGGGCCGCGAGCGCCTGCAGGAGCGTGGTTTCAACCAGGCACTGGAAATCGCCCGACCGCTCTCGCGCCTGCTGGACATCCCCCTGCGTGCCCAGTTGCTGGAACGCAAGAAGGAAACCCTGGCGCAATCGGCCTTGCCAGTGGTCGCGCGCGCCCGCAACATGCGCTCGGCCTTTGCCCTGCCCTTCGGCGCCATGGATCAGGTGCGCGGTCTGCATGTGGGCATCGTCGACGATGTCATGACCACCGGCGCCACCCTGAATGAAGTGGCGATCGTGCTCAAGCGGCACGGCGCCCGACGCGTGACCAACCTGGTCTTTGCGCGCACCCTGCCGACCTGAGCACGGGTCGGCCTCTTTTTTCCGCAGGAGAGTTTTTTGTTCCACGTCGTCCTGGTCGAGCCGGAGATCCCTCCCAATACCGGCAACATCATCCGTCTGTGCGCCAATACCGGCGCGCAATTGCACCTGATCGAGCCACTCGGCTTCCCGCTCGACGACGCCAAGATGCGTCGCGCCGGACTGGATTATCACGAATACGCCAACATGCAGGTCCATCCCGACTGGGAGAGCTTCCTGGCGCGTCGCCGCGAGGATCCGCAGTTCGATGCAGGCCGCATGTTCGCCATGACCACGCATGGCTCCACGCCCTTCGCCGGCCTGGCCTTCCGTCCGGGTGACACCTTCGTCTTCGGCTCGGAAACACGCGGCCTGGCGCCCGAGCGGCGCGAGTCCTTCCCGACCGCGCAACGCATCCGCCTGCCCATGCGACCGGGCAATCGCAGCATCAACCTCTCCAATACCGTGGCGGTGGTGGTCTATGAGGCATGGCGCCAGAATGGCTATGACGGCGGCAGCTGAACAAAGTGTGCACCCATGAAAAAACGGCTCCCGCGGGAGCCGTTTTCTTTTGCCTCACAGGCGGGCGCCTGGTCAGCCCAGCAGCAATGCATCGTCGGAGAGCTTCTCGCCGCGCGTCTGCTCGAACATCTTGAGCAGGTCCGGCACGTCCAGCCCGGCGCGTTCCTGGCCCGAGACGTCCAGCACCACGCGGCCCTGGTGCAGCATCACGGTACGGTCGCCGTAGTCCAGTGCCTGGCGCATGCTGTGGGTCACCATCATGGTGGTCAGCTTGCTCTCGGACACGATCTTGGCCGTCAGCTCCAGCACGAAGGCCGCAGTCTTCGGATCCAGGGCGGCGGTGTGCTCGTCCAGCAACAGGATGCGCGACGGCTGCAGCGAAGCCATCAGCAGGCTCACCGCCTGGCGCTGGCCGCCCGAGAGCAGGCCGATACGGTCGGAGAGGCGGTTTTCCAGGCCCAGGTTGAGGATGGAGAGCTTCTCGCGGAACAGCTCGCGCATCTTGCCGCGAATGGCGAAGCTGAAGCCACGACGACGGCCGCGTGCCATAGCCAGGGCCATGTTCTCTTCGATGGTCAGCGCCTCGCAGGTGCCGGCCATCGGGTCCTGGAACACCCGCGCGACCATGCCGGCGCGGTTCCAGGCCTGCTTGCGGGTGACGTCGGTGCCATCGATCTCGATGGACCCGGTATCGACCAGCAGGTCGCCCGAGATGGCGTTCAGGAAGGTGGACTTGCCGGCGCCATTGGAGCCGATCACGGCCACGAACTGGCCGGTCGGGATTTCCAGCGAGAGGCCACGCAGGGCCGGGTTCTCGATGGGCGTGCCGGGATTGAAGGTGATCTTGAGATCAGTGGCTTTCAACATCTCAGGCTCCCTTCTTCAACAGTTTCAGCTTGCGCTTGCCCATGGGCAGCACCAGGGCCAGCATCACCAGCACGGCGGTCACCAGGTTCAGATCCTGCGCCTGCAGGCCGATGAAGTCGCTGTTGAGCGCCAGCGCGATGAAGAAGCGATACAGGATCGCCCCCAGGATCACGGCCAGCGTGGTCCACACCAGGCGGCGCGCCGGCAGGATGTTCTCGCCGATGATGACAGCGGCCAGGCCGATGACGATGGTGCCGATGCCCATGGAAATGTCGGAGCCGCCCTGGGTCTGCGCAAACAGTGCACCGGCCAGCGCCACCAGCGAATTGGCCAGCGCCATGCCGGCCAGCGTGGCGCGACCGGTGGCGATGCCCTGAGCGCGTGCCATGCGGGCGTTGGCGCCGGTGGCACGCATGGCCAGGCCGATCTCGGAAGAGAAGAACCAGTCCAGCAGCAGCTTGGCGGCGATCACCACCACCAGAAGGATCAGCGGACGGCCCACATAATCGGGGATCCAGTCCGGCTGCAGGATGGTGAAGATGGTCGGCTCGGAGATCAGCGGCACGTTGGGCTTGCCCATCACGCGCAGGTTGATCGAGTACAGCGCGATCATCATCAGGATACTGGCCAGCAGGTCCATGATCTTCAGGCGCACGTTCAGCCAGGCGGTAGTGAAGCCGGCCAGGGCGCCCGCCAGCAAGGCGACGAAGGTGGACAGGAAGGGGTTGTAACCGGCGGCGATCATGGTCGCGGCCACGGCGCCACCCAGCGGGAAGCTACCATCGACGGTGAGGTCAGGGAAAACCAGAATGCGGAAGGAAATCAGCACTCCGAGGGCCACGAGGCTGAAAATCAGGCCGATTTCCAGTGCGCCCAAGAGGGTATACAGCGACATAAAAGGACTTTCTTAAAAAACACATTCGGCATTGCGCGGTACGCTAATGCCGAATGTCTTCTGCGTTACGCCGACAGCCGCAGGGGTGGTGCGACTGCCGGCGATGCACGTGTGGCCCGGTGAGGGCCGGCTTCAGTTAAGGACCTTGGTGGCCGACTTCAGGAACTCCGGCGACAGGGTCACGCCTTGCTTCTGCGCGGCCGAGGTGTTGACGTACAGTTCCAGATTCTTCACGGGGGAAGACGCGATCTCGCCCGCCTTCTCGCCCCGCAGGATACGCGCCACGACCTTGCCGGTCTGGCGCCCCATGTCATAGAAATTCACGCCCAGGGCCGCTACCGCGCCACGCTTGACGCTGCCGGTATCGGAAGCGATCAGGGGAATCTTGGCATCGTTGCAGACCTTGGCCAGCGATTCGAAGACCGACACCACGTTGTTGTCGGTGGTGGTGTACATCACATCGATCTTGCCGATCAGGCTCTTGGCGGCCGGCGCCACATCCACCGAACGGGGGGCGGCGGCTTCCACCAGGGTGAACCCTGCCTTTTGCAGCTCGCCCTTGATGTTGTTCAAGGCCGAGACGGAATTGGCTTCGCCCGGATTGTAAACCACGCCGACGCGCTTGGCCTCGGGCACCACGCGCTTGATGATCTCGACCTGCTTGACCGGATCGAGCATGTGCGACAGGCCGGTCACGTTGGTGCCGGAGGGCTTCCAGTCCTTGACCAGTTGGGCGGCCATGGGATCGGCGATGGCCGAATAGACGATGGGGATGGTCTTGGTCGCGGCCACCAGCGGCTGGGCCGAGGGCGTGCCGATGGCGACGATGACGTCGGGATTGTCACCCACGAACTTCTTGGCGATCTGGCCGGCAGTGCCTGCATTGGCCTGGGCGCTCTGGAAGTCCCACTTCAGGTTCTTGCCCGGCTCGAAGCCTTCGGCGATCAGTTCATCCTTGGTGCCGTCGCGCACGGCGTCCAGTGCCGGGTGTTCGACGAAGGAAGTGATGGCTACCACCTTCTCGGCTGCCAGCGCGGAGGCGCAGATGGCGCTCAGTGCCAGCGCACCGGCGATGGCGCGCAACGATTTGGATACTGCAAACATGGTCCTCTCCTCTTTCATGGTGGTCGGCGCCTCGGCCTGTTCATCGCCGGGCCCGTTATTCGTATGGGACGAAACGGTCTTGCCTACGCCGGATAAAGACGATCCCGCTCGCAAGCGGGATCCTCAGGCGTCGAATCGATTATTGCTTGATGACGGTCTTGGCCGAGCTGACCAGTTCCGGTGCCAGGGTCACGCCCTGCTTCTGGGCGGCGGCGGTGTTGACGAACAGCTCCAGCTTGCTGCTGGTGGCCGAGGGGATGTCGCCCGGCTTTTCACCCTTGAGGATGCGGCCGACCACCTTGCCGGTCTGGCGGCCCAGATCGTAGTAGTTCACGCCCAGCGCAGCGATGGCGCCACGCTTGACGCTATCGGTGTCGGAGGCCACCAGGGGGATCTTGGCATCGTTGCCGACCTTGACCAGTGCCTCATAGGCCGAGACCACGTTGTTGTCGGTGTTGGTGTAGATCACGTCGACCTTGCCGATCAGGCTCTTGGCGGCGCTGCCGACGTCCACCGAACGGGGCGCGGCGGCTTCCACCAGGATCATACCGGACTTGCTCAGCAGTTCCTTCAGGGCCTTGACGACCACGGCCGAGTTGGCTTCACCCGGGTTGAAGACCATGCCCACGCGCTTGGCGTTGGGCACCACGCGCTTGATCAGTTCGACCTGCTTGTCCAGTTCCAGCAGGTCGGACACGCCGGTGACGTTGGTGCCGGAAGCCTTCCAGTCCTTCACCAGTTGTGCGGCGACCGGATCGGTCACGCCCGAATAGATCACGGGGATGGACTTGGTGGCGGCCACCAGGGCTTGGGCCGACGGCGTGGCGATGGCCACGATCACGTCCGGCTTGTCGCCGACGAACTTGCGGGCGATCTGGGCGGCGGTACCGGTGTTGCCCTGGGCGCTCTGGTATTCCCACTTCAGGTTCTTGCCGGCTTCGAAGCCTTCTTCCTTCAACTCATCCTTGACGCCATCACGCACGGCATCCAGGGCCGGGTGTTCGACGATGGCGGTCACGGCAACCGACTTGTCCGCCGCCATGGCGGGGGCAGAACACACGGCAGCCAGGGACAGGGCGGCAACCATGGCACGCAGCGTCAGCTTGTTGTTGTAGGACATGCAGTCTCCCTTGAAAAATGGATGGAATACCCGAAAAGACGGTAAGTCTAGCCTAGCGCATCTGAACAATCAATTTGCATGGCGGCATGAGCCGGGCCGCCTGCAGCCAGGCCCATGCCCAGGCTTGCCGGAACGCAACGGATCGCCAGCCGTGCCACTCGCATTCCCGCTGCGGCCATCGGCGCAAGACCGGTCACCATAGTCGCTATTGACGCGGCGTAGCCGACGGTGCGCTGCGCATTGCTATAATCCCAGCCCATGCCTTCCCGCCCTTCCCTGCCGCGCTACATCCCTGGCCGCTCCTGGTCGCGGGTGTGGCTGAGCCTGTCGCTGGTGCTGGCCATGCTGGCCGCCCCCTGGCAGGTGCAGGCAGTCGCGCAAGGCCGTGGCGAGAACAGCGAGAGTCGCGACATCCCCGCCATGGCCATCTGCAGCGTGGCCGGTGGCGCGCCAGGCAGTGTCCCCGCCCATCTCGCGGCTGGCCACTGCAACCTGTGCTGCACCGGCCAGGCCGCCACCCTGCTGCCGCCATCGATACCCCTCACCGGAGCCGCACCCGGCCTCAGCTACCCGCTGGCATCGTTCGCCCCCGCCGTCCGCTCGGCCAGCCTGGCGCCAGGCAACGCGCAGGCGCGCGCACCACCGGCCTGATCCTCCTGCCCGTTCTGCCCGCAAGACCCAAGGAGGCCCAGACGCCCGATGCGCCGGCCTCGCCCATGAAGATCAACCAGGATAGAAGACCATGAAACAGCTTTTCCAACGCCTCGCCCTCGCCGCCGCCCTGCTGGGCAGCACCGCCCTGTCGCACGCCCATGAATACAAGCTGGGCCAGCTCGACATCGGTCACCCCTATGCCCGCGCCACCGTCCCCGGCCAGCCGGCCGCCGGCGCCTACCTGAGCATCGAGAACAAGGGCAGCGCACCGGACCGACTGGTGGGCGTGTCCTCGCCGGTGGCCAAGTCCGGCGAGATCCATACCATGTCGATGGAGGGCAACCTGATGAAGATGCGTGAAGTCGAGGGTGGCCTGGAAGTCAAACCCGGCCAGAAGATCGCCATGCAGCCGGGCAATGGCTACCACATCATGCTGATGGGCCTGTCGCGTCCGCTCAAGGCCGGCGAGAAAGTCCCCGCCACCCTGACCTTCGAGAAGGCCGGCAAGATCGATGTGACCTTCAACGTGGAAGATCCGGCCGCCGCTGCAGCTGGCAAGGACGACATGGGTGACATGAAGGACATGAAGGGCCATATGCACCACTGAGCCGCCATCCCGTGCTGAAACGACAAGGCCGGCAGTGAGCGTCACGCTCCTGCCGGCCTTGTCGTTTTCCGGGGGCCTGTGCGGGTGAGCCTGGCTCAGCCGGCCAGCTTGCGCACCTTGGCCAGCAGCTTGGTGGTGGAGCGGTCGTGCTCGAAGGCGATCGCCAGCACCTGGCCACCGTAGGCGGCTACCGCCTGGCCTTCGGGGATGGCTTGCATGTCGTAGTCGCCGCCCTTGACGTAGATGTCGGGACGGGCTTGCTGGACGGCTTCCAGGGCGGTGTCTTCGTCGAAGGGGACCACCAGCGAGACCGACTCCAGCGCGGCCAGCACGGCCATGCGGTCGTCGCAGGTATTGATGGGGCGGTCATCGCCCTTGCCCAGGCGCTTGACCGAGGCGTCGGTATTGGCCGCCACCACCAGCGAAGCGCCCTGGGCGCGGGCCTGGGCCAGGTAGGTCACATGGCCGCGATGCAGGATATCGAACACGCCATTGGTCATCACCACCGGCTTGGGCAGTTGGGCCACACGTTGCTTGAGTTCTTCGCGGGTGCAGAGTTTGGATTCGAAGTCGGCCATCTTGATTGGGTCTGGTGCGAATGCGCTAGGGATTGAGCGGGGGCCGCACGCTGGGCGGCGCCATGAAAAAAGCCGCAACCTGGGTTGCGGCTTGTGATTGTACTGCCTTGTCCTGCCTGCAGACGCTTTTAGTCTCAGGCAGCAGCGGCGCCAGCCGGCAGGATGCGCTGGGTCACTTCCTTGCGGTAGCGGTTCAGCTCCTGGACGTTGCTGAAGGTGCGTTCGAACAGCAGCGACATGTTGTGCAGGATGCGGTCGACGACCTTCTTTTCCCACTCGCCATCGAACTTGATCTGGTTGTCCAGCCAGCGCTCCAGCCATTCCGGATCGGGCAGGCGGCTCTGCACGGTGTCGTTGGGGAACAGCGCCTGGTTCACGTGCAGGTTGGTGGGGTGCAGCGGCTTCTCGGTACGACGGGCCGACGCCATCAGCACGCCGATCTTGGAGAAGGCGGCGCGGGCCTTGTCGCCCACTTCGTTCAAGGCCTTCTTCATGTAGCGCAGATAGGCGCCACCGTGGCGGGCTTCATCCTGGCTGATGATCTTGTAGATCTGCTTGATGACCGGCTCGGTGTGCCAGTCGGCGGCGCAACGGTACCAGTGGTTCAGGCGGATCTCGCCGCAGAAGTGCAGCATCAGGGTTTCCAACGGCGGCGCCGGATCGAACTCGAAGCGCACGTTGTGCAGCTCCTCTTCGGTCGGACACATATCCGGACGGAAGCGGCGCAGGTATTCCATCAGCACCAGCGAGTGCTTCTGTTCCTCGAAGAACCATACCGACATGAATGCCGAAAAATCGCTGTCACCGCGGTTATCGCGCAGGAACATCTCGGTCGCCGGCAGGGCCGACCATTCCGTGATCGCGTTCATGCGAATGGTCTGAGCCTGTTCGTCGGTGAGCAAGGAAGCGTCGAACTTGTCCCAGGGAATATCCTTATCCATATTCCAACGGACCTGCTCTAGCGATTTGAACAATTCTGGGTACAGCATCTCAGTGTGTGCCTATATGCGTTAAGTGTTTGATTTAACAAGATTTTCCCTGGCCATACTAAAACCGTCAGGTTTCAGCAATATGACAAGCCCCTGCGCGTGAGCGCCCGGGGCAGGCTTGTCATGGCGAAGATCAGGGGGAGGTTGGCTTGCGGGAGGCTGGCTTCTTGTTTTGCCGCGATTGTACAACACCCGCCCGGGCCGGGGCGCTCGTATTTGGGCCGGTCTTGGGTGCTTTCTTGACCGGTGGCTTCTTCGGCGCCGGCTTGGCTGCCTTGCCCGCCTTGGGAGCGGCTACCGGCTTGGCTTTCGGGGCGGCCTTGGCCTTGGGCGGCACTGTCTTATTTTCGCTACGCTTGGCGGCCTTGGGCGGCTTGGCCGGCTTCAGGAGCGGCTCCTGCTCGGCCGCTGCGCCCGTCAGGGCATTGCCCACGGCGTGCTTGAACTGCTCCTGGAGCACGTTCCACCAGGCATTGGGATTGGCGATGGCCGACTGGAAATCGGCATTGGGCGGCGCGTCCTGCGCGGCCTGCGACTCGCTGGCGGCCTGCTCGTCCGCTTCTTCTTGCTCTTCAGCAAGCTCGGGCTCGTCGGCATCCGGCTCCTGCTCAGCTTGCGCGGACTCTTCCTGCGCGCCCGCTCCCGGCCACAGCGGGAAACCGAACGGGAACGGCGGCGGCGTAGCGCCCTCGCCCTGCGCGGCAGGCTCGCCGGCCGGGGCCTCGCGCGAGGCCATGATGGCGCTCATCGCCTGCAGGGTGGACAGGGTCGCGCTCTGCACTTCCAGGGTCTGGATGGTGGCCTTGAGCATGTTGAGGTTCAGTTCCAGCCAGGACGCCACCGTCTTCAGGTCCGATATCTTCTTGTTGATATCCTCGACCGACAGCGTCGGCGTGGCCATGGATGGCGCGCCCATGCTGCTCCACATCTTCTGCATGAAATCGATGGTATCGGTGACCGAGCCTGCGCCCGGCATCTTGTCCTGGTTCAGCATTGAACGCTCCTCTTGTAGTGTTCTCTGTGGGTCAGCGCGGCGGGCGCTGCATCTTGCACGAGCTGGGCAGGGCAGTCTGCTCGGCCGGGATGAAACGCTCGGTGCGGAAGCCGTAGCCACTGCCCTCGTTGTCGAAGCGGATGCCACCGCTGTCGGCACGCTGCATCTGCATCAGGTACAGCGGCTGGATCAGCTGGTGATCGACCGCGCGCATCGTGGCGTCGTGGAAGGCGCTCTGATAATGCGCGCCTTCCAGGGCATATGCAACCGCCGCGGGCTCGGTGCTGCGGGCCTTCTCGATGGCCTTGGCCAGCATCTCGATCATGACCTGCATGCGCAGGTAGAGGTAGTCATCCTTGGCTTGCGGATAGCGCTTGCGGTATTCCTGGTAGAAGGCATCGCTGGGTGAGCCCGGCGTGCCGCCGGCATTCGGATGCCATTCGGCCACCGCCCGCACCACCCCCACGCCGGCGTCACCGATGGCCGCCGGAGCGCCCAGGCTGTTGGCGTAGAAGGTATAGAACTTGGCCTTGAAGCCGGCGTCGCGGGCGGCCTTCACCAGCAACGTCAGGTCATTGCCCCAGTTGCCGGTGATGACCGCATCGGCCCCGGCGCTGCGCATCTTGGCGATGTAGGGCGCGAAGTCCTTGATCTTGCCGATCGGATGCAATTCGTCGCCGACGATGGCGATATCGGGGCGCTTGGCATTCAACTGCTCGCGCGCGGCTTTGGCGACCTGGCGGCCGAAGCTGTAGTCCTGGCCGATCAGGTAGACGCGCTTGGTGGACGGATCGGCCTTGATGGCTTCGGTCAGGGCCTGCATGCGCATGTCGGCGCTGGCATCGAAACGGAAATGCCAGAAGCTGCATTTCTCATTGGTCAGCGTGGGATCGACCGCCGAATAATTCAGGAACAGCACACGCCGGTCCGGCTCGCGCTGGTTGTGCTTGTTGACCGCATCAATGAGTGCTGCGGCCACCGCCGAACTATTGCCTTCGATCAGGAAGGGAATGCGCTCGTCGGTCAGCTGGCGGAACTGCACCAGCGAGTCTTCCACGCCCAGCTTGTTGTCGAAGGTGGCAAGTTGCAGCAGGTGCTTGCCATCGGGCAGGCTCACACCGCCGCGCGCATTGACGCGGTCGATGGCGTAACTGATGTTGCGCACCACGGCTTCACCGGCATTGGCGAAGGGGCCGGAGAGGCCATCGATCATGCCGATGCGGATGGGGGGCAAGGGGGCCGCAGCCTGCACGGGCAGCGACAGCGAACAGGCGGCCAATGCCATGGCAACGGCACCAGCCAGGCGGGAGGACAGGGAGGCAATCATCTTCTGCGTCTTCTTCTGCATCGACATATCGACAAGGCGTAAAACCCGCATTGTACGTTGTTTGAAAAGCATCTCCGCCATGGTGCCGGCGCCGCACGCCATCGATGCGATCCGATACACTGGCGGCATGACCGAAGTTTCCCGCTCGTTGCGGCGCTGGCCGCGCCTGCTGATCCTCATTGCGCTCACACTGATGCTGCACGGCCTGCTGGTGGACTGGGGCCGGCGGCACATGATTGCCATGCAGACGCCGCAGGAAACGGCCATCACGGTGCAACTGCATCCGCTTGCCCCGCCCGCGCAGCCGGTGGCGCTGCCGGCTGCACCGCCACCGCAGACCAAGCCTGTCACGCCGGCCACCCCGCAGCGGGCCAGCAAGCCGCAGCGCCCTGCCCGCCGCGCGCAAGCATCCATCGATCCGCCCGACGAACCGATACGCGAAACCGTCGAGCGCATCGTCACGATTGCCCCCGAGGCGCCACATACCGCGCCTGCCAATACCAGTGCCAATGCCGGTACCGGCAGCGACACCGGCCCGGCCACCGCTGCTACTGCTGCTACTGCTGCTACTGCCTCCGCCGCCAGCACTGACACACCGGCTTCCGGCAAGCACTACCAGACCGACGCCCCGCCCAGCGTCGTGCTGGACTACGACGTCACCGGCACCAAGGACCAGGCGCCCGCCTACGGTACCGGCCGCATCACCTGGATCAACCATGGCACCACCTATGAGGTGATGGGCCGGGCCAAGGCCCTGTTCTTCACCGTGCTCAATTTTTCCAGCCAGGGCGAACTCGATGACTGGGGAGTCTCACCGGTGATCTATACCGAACAGAAAGGCTTCAAGGCCGCCACCAATACGCACTTCAATCGCGAGCGCAACAGCGTCAGCTTTTCGGCCTCCACCACCAGCTACCCCCGCCAGGGCGGTGAGCAGGACCGCGCCAGCCTGATCTGGCAACTGGCCGCCATCGGACGCGGCAATCCGGCACAGATCCAGCCGGGCGTGACGATCGACCTGTTCGTGGCCGGCGTGCGCGATGGCGAGGTCTGGCGCATGCAGGTGCTGGGCGAGGAAGACATCACCCTGCCCGTCGGCCGTCTGCACACCTGGCATGTGGTGCGCATGCCCAAGCCCGGTTCCTATGACGACCGCGTGGACATCTGGCTGGCGCCGCAGCACGCCTGGTATCCGGTACGGGTGCGCTATACCGACCAGCGCCCCGATGGCGACTATACCGAGCTGTCGCTCTCGGGACTGACGCCCTGAGGCCTGCCGCATTCGGCAGATGCTGTCAAAATGCGAAACAATTGCGAACAATTACGTAAAAAAGCGGCAGAACCGTGCGCGCCGGCCCGGGTCGTACAAGACCCGCCGCCCGCCATCACGATTGACTTATCCACAGAGACACAGACGAAAATCTTGCCATGACCCGAACCTCCTCCGCCTCCCTGAGCTCCTTCCCCGCCCGCCTGGCCGCACTGGGCCTGGCCGGCCTGCTGGCCAGCGCCCCGTTGCTGGCCGCCGATGGCCCACATCCGGTGGACAAGCGCCCCTTCAATCTGCCGCCGTCGGCCGAGCTGACCTACACCATCCAGGCCAAGCAGAGCGGCCTGGACGTGCAAGGCCAGGGCATCGTGAAGTGGACGCAGAGCAAGACCACCTACAACGTCAGCACCGAAACCCGCGCCATGCTGCTGGGCAAGATCCTGGAAACCAGCAGCGAAGGCGACATCGATGCCTACGGCCTGGCACCACAGCGCTTCGTCGAGAAGCGCCTGCGCCGTGATCCCTCCACCACCACCTTCAACCGCGAACAGAACAAGATCACCTTCACCCAATCCTCCGACAGCTACCCGCTGCAGGGCGGCGAACAGGATCGCACTGGCATCACCTGGCAATTCGTGGCCATCGCCCGCGCCAATGCGGCGAAGATGAAGCCGGGCTCGGAATGGAAGTTCTTCGTGGCCGGTCCGCGTGATGCCGAGCAATGGACCTTCAAGGTGGTCGGCCGCGAAAAGATCAGGACGCCCCAGGGCGAAACCGAGGCCCTGCACATCTTCCGTGCGCCGCCGCCGGATGACCAGGGCCAGAAGCTCGATATCTGGCTGGCGCCCAAGCAAGAGTGGTATCCGGTGCGCCTGAAGTTCACCGACCCGGATGGCGACTATATCGAACAGGTGCTGGATTCGGTCAGGAAAACCAACTAAGCTTGCCACAACGCTGTGCCTGGACGCGGGGCCTGGAGGGCATGGATGCCGCCAGGCCCCGCGTCCGTCATTCCCAAACCATTGCAGAAATCCCATGTCCGACACCCCCCTCGCAAGCGCCAGCGGCGCCCTCGCTCCCACCGTCAAGACCCAGAGCGCCCTGGTGCTGTTCTCCGGTGGTCAGGATTCCACCACCTGCCTGGCCTGGGCGCTGTCGCGCTACCAGCGCGTGGAAACCATCGGTTTCGATTATGGCCAGCGCCATGCCATCGAACTGGAGGTGCGCCCGTCCCTGCTGACGAAGATGAAAGCCTTCTCGCCCGACTGGAAGAAACGCCTGGGTGAAGATCACATGATCGACCTGTCGCTGATCGGCAAGATCTCCGACACCGCACTGACCCGCGACGTCGCCATTTCGATGCAGGACAACGGCCTGCCCAATACCTTCGTGCCGGGCCGCAACCTGCTGTTCATGACGGTCGCTGCCACCCTGGCCTACCGGCGCGGCCTCAACGTGCTGGTCGGCGGCATGTGCGAGACCGACTTCTCCGGCTACCCGGATTGCCGCGACGACACCATGAAGGCCCTGCAAGTGGCGCTGAACCTGGGCATGGCCACGCAACTGAAGGTGGAAACCCCGCTGATGTGGATCGACAAGGCCGAGACCTGGGCGCTGGCCGAATCGCTGGGCGGCGCACCGCTGGTGGACCTGATCCGCACCGATACGCACACCTGCTACTTGGGCGAACGCGGCGCGCTGCATGACTGGGGCCATGGCTGCGGCAAATGCCCGGCCTGCGAGCTGCGCATGCGCGGCTATCGTCACTACGCGGTGAGCAAAACTTCCGGCTGATCAGGCACAATAGGCTCGTCCCGACCAGAACGAGCCCCATGCCCAACGCCAGAACCTCCCAGCTAGTCGCCCGGAGCGCCGCCGCGCTGCTACTCTTGCTGGCCGCCGCCGAAATCGGCCGGCGCGTCGCCGACCTCCCCAGCCTGCCGGCGCTGGTCGACCTGCAATTCGACCTGACGCCGCGCAGCCAGAGCTACCGGGTATTCGACAACAGTCCGATTCGCCGCTCCTCGCACCCGCAGCCCTTGCCCACCGCATTGCGGCCGCTCGATATCAGCGTTCCCTGGAAGGATGGCGGCAGCCTGCCGGTGATCGATTTCCTCAAGACCACCTCGGCCCATGCCTTCCTGGTGGTGCAGGATGGACGGGTGGTCTACGAACGCTATATCGATGGCTACGATGCCAACTCGCGCTTCACCTCCTTCTCGGTGGCCAAGTCCTTCGTCTCGGCGCTGACCGGCGTGGCACTGGCACAGGGCAAGATCAAGTCGCTGCAGGAGCCGATCGGCACCTATCTCAAGAGCGACGAGATCGATCCCGCCTATGCCGCCATCACCATCGGCCAGTTGCTGGACATGCGCTCGGGCATCGATGTGGAAGAAAACTACGAAGGCTCATTGACCTCGCCGGTGGTGCGCATGTTCGTCAGCACCGACCTGCATGCCTTCGTGGCCCGCCGTCATGGCCTGCGCTTCGCCCCGGGATCGCGCTACGAGTACCGCAGCGTCGATACCCTGGTGCTCTCGCGCGTGCTGGCCCGCGCCACCGGCATGCACCTGGCCGACTACGCGCAGGCGCAATTGTGGGAACCGCTGGGTATGGAACAGGATGCCAGCTGGAGCGTGGACAGCAAGCAGCATGGCGTGGAAAAAGCCTTCTGCTGCATCAACACCACCGCCCGTGACTTTGCCCGGCTGGGCTTGCTCTATCTCAACGAAGGCCGCATCGGCGAGCGCCAGATCGTCAGTACCGCCTGGGCCGCCGAACCGCGCCTGCCGGTCAACAACGGCACCATCCTCGACTATCGCGATGGCTGGTGGATCCCGCCCGGCAACGCGGCCGACCGGGATTACTCGGCCATCGGGGTATTCGGCCAGTACATCTACGTCAATCCCGCCACGCGCACTGTCATCGTCAAGCTGAGCGACTATGGTGTGGAGCAGGACGAGGTGCTCACCATGCTGGCCATGCGCCGCATCAGCCACTACGTCGCTGGCAAGGACTGATGCCACTCGTGCGCGCACAGTGATAAAAAAAACCGCCTGTCTCGCAACAGGCGGTTTTTTCATTGGCGCGGCGCAGGCGAATAAACAATATAAATAATTTACATCCACCCGCCTGCACAACTGCAACGTCAGAACAATTCGTTCTTCATCTGCGTCTTGGCCTTTTCTTCTTCCGGCGTCATACCGCCACGATCACCCATGCCCAGGTCGCGCACCATGGCAGTGGGCGGGTACTCGGCGTAGTAGTACTCGCCACCGGTCTCGATCACGCCATCCGGCACCGTGCGATCCACGTTGGGCACATCCTTGAGCGCCTTGGACATGTAGCTGATCCACACCGGCAGGGCCAGGCCGCCACCGGTTTCGCGATCGCCCAGGCTCTTGGGCTGGTCGTAACCGATCCAGGCAATCGCCGTCAGGCCGGGCTGGTAGCCGGCGAACCAGGCATCCATGGAATCGTTGGTGGTACCGGTCTTGCCGGCCAGGTCGGTCCGCTTCAGGGACAGTGCCTTGACCGCCGTGCCATGGCGCACCACATCACGCAGCATGCTGTCCATGATGAAGGCGTTGCGTGCATCGATGACGCGATTGGATTCATCGCTGGCCGTGGCCGGCTTGGCCTGGGACAGCACCGTTCCGTCGCTGTCGGTGACCTTGGTGATCAGGAAGGGATTGATCTTGTAGCCGCCATTGGCGAACACCGAATACGCACCCACCATCTGCAGCGGCGTGACATTGCCTGCGCCCAGCGCCAGGGTCAGGTAGGGCGGGTTCTTGTCGGCATCGAAGCCGAAGCGGGTGATGTATTCCTGCGCGTACTTGACGCCGACCCGCTCCAGGATACGGATGGAGACCAGGTTGATCGACTTCTGCAAGGCACGCCGCATCGAGATCGGTCCCTCGAACTTGCCGCCGTAGTTCTTCGGCTGCCAGACCTGGCCACCGGTCTGGGTGAAGGTCAGCGGCGCATCATTGATGATGGTGGCCGGCGACAGACCCTTTTCCAGCGAAGACGAATAGATGAAGGGCTTGAAGGACGAGCCCGGCTGACGCCAGGCCTGCGTGACGTGGTTGAACTTGTTGCGATTGAAATCGAAACCACCCACCAGCGAGCGGATCGCACCATCCTGCGAATTGACCGAGACGAAGGCCGATTCCACCTCCGGCATCTGGGTGATGATCCAGTTGCTGCCATCCTGGAACACCCGGATGATGGCACCACGGCGGATCTTCTTCTGCGGCGGTGCCTTGTCCGAGAGCAGGTTGGCGCCGAAGCCCAGGCCGGCACCGGAGATGCTGATCTCTTCGCCGGTGGCGAGCATGGCGGTGATTTCCTTGGGCTTGGCTTCCAGCACCACGGCCGAGACCATGTCATCGCTATCGGGATGGTCGGCCAGCTCCACCTCCACGGCATCCTCCAGGACTTCGCGGCTGGTGTTTTCCGGCAGGTCCATGTAACCCTCGGGACCGCGATAGCCGTGGCGGCGCTCGTAATCGATGATGCCGCGACGCAGGGCGATGTAAGCCGCATCCTGGTCGGTCTTGGTGATGGTGGTGAAGACGTTCAGGCCACGCGTATAGGTCTCGTCCTTGTACTGGCTGTAGACCAGCTGGCGCGCCATCTCGGCGACATATTCGGCGTGCATGCCGAAGGCCGAACTATCACCCTTGACGCGCAGTTGTTCATCTTTGGCTGCCTGATACTGCACTTCAGTGATATATCCAAGCTGGCGCATGCGCAGTAGGATGTATTGCTGACGGGCATGGGCGCGCTTGGGATTGACCACCGGGTTGTAGGCCGACGGCGCCTTGGGCAGGCCGGCCAGCATGGCGGCCTCGGCGATGGTGAGATCCTTGAGCTGCTTGCCGAAATAGATCTGGGCGGCCGAGGCGAAGCCATAGGCACGTTGTCCCAGATAGATCTGATTCATGTAGACCTCGAGGATCTGGTCCTTGGTCAGGTTGTTCTCGATCTTCCAGGCCAGCGGGATCTCGTAGAAGAACTTGCGCACCGCCTTCTGCAGGAAGGTCGGTTCGTTGCTGGTCAGGAAGAAGTTGCGCGCCACCTGCTGCGTGATGGTGGAGGCCCCGCCGCCGCCGCCGGAGAGGTTGGAGAAGGTCGCCCGGGCGATGCCCTGGTAATCGACGCCGCCGTGTTCGTAGAAGCGGTCATCCTCGATGGCCAGCACGGCCTTCTTCATGATCTCGGGGATGTCCTTGAAGTGCACCAGGTTGCGACGCTCTTCGCCGAATTCGCCGATCAGCACGCCATCGGCCGAGAAGATGCGCAGCGGGATCTTGGGACGGTAGTCGGTCAGGGTATCGAGGTCGGGCAGCTTGGGATAGGTCAGCGCGACGATGAAGGTCACGCCCAGCGCCGCCATCACGGCCAGGCCGAATACGGTGCCGAACACGCCTAGCAGGAGACGCAGGGACCAGTGCATGCGCTTGCGCGGTGGCTTGCCGGTGGGCTCATCGGCCGCCGGCTGGGCCGCAGTGTTGGGCGCCGATGCGGGCTTCTTGGGATCGTCGCCGTTGGAAGGTGAAGACATTCGAGATATGCGTTAAAGCAGGCCGTAGCCGGATTGGAAGAAACAAGCCCGCATTATAGCGGCTCCCCCCTGCAGGCCGCGCGGCCCGGTGTTGCAAATAGACCAAACCCGATGGGACAGGGTTCCTGGCCGCGCTTGCGTCCGGGTGGCCGGCGGCGGCGAATTGGCCGGTCTTCCTCAAGTTTTGACTATTCCCGCACCGGCTTGTGCGTCTGACAATCCATGCTCCTTCCCTGGCATGAGGTGAGCGGCATGGTGCGGCTATCCCTTCCCCTAGGCTTGCGCCCGGCGTCCCTGTGCGCCGGCCTCGACATCGGCCGCGATAGCCTGCGCCTGGCCCTGCTGCGACGCCGTGGCGGACGGCGGCAGGTGCTGCAGCTGGCCACGCGCAGGCTGCCGTCGCCGGGCGCGGGACGCGACCATTTCAGCGACATCGATGCACTGGCCAGCCACTGCCGCGCCCTGCTGGCCGCTCCGGCCTGCCGGGATGCGACACTGGTGCTGGCCATTCCCGCGGCCAGCCTGACGCATCGCCAGCTGGTCCTGCCGGCCGGTTCGAACGCCGTGCAACGGCTATCCCAGGTGCGCGCCGAGATGGCGGCCCATGGCCTGGCTGCCGAAGAATACGAACTCGACTACCAGCTCCAGGGCCCCCAACCAGGTTCGCCGGGTGACGTACAGGTGCTGGCCCTGGCCGCCCCTACGCTGGCCATCGAAGACCGGCTGGCGCTGGCCGAGGCCCTGCAGATGCCCCTGGCCGCGCTCCCCCCGGAGGATCTCTGCCTGCGCGACTTCCTGCGCCAGGACCGGCCGACCCGCGCCGCTGCCGTGCTGCGGCTCGACAGCGGCAGCCGCTGGCTGATCCAGGGCACCGGCGCCAGCCAGCCCTTGCACTGTCCCGCGGCCGCCGTGGGCAAGAGCCGTGCCGACGCGGCCCTGGCCCTGCTGGCCGAACTGGCGCCGCTACTGCACCAGCGGACGCATCAGCTGCTGCTGACCGGCGACCAGCCCGGGCTGGACGACCTTCCCCGCCTCTTCCACCGCTACACCAGCCTGACGGCGGCACCAGCCCGGCTACCCGCCAGCCTGGTCCTGGCCACCGCTAGCGGCGACACCACCCCCAGCGCCCTGAGCGGCTTTCATCTGGCCCTGGCGCTGGCGGCACGGGGGCTGGCATGACGACACCCATCGACTTCCTCCATGCGCCAGGCCGGCGCCGCCGTGCGCGTGAACGGCTCTTCTACGGCTGGCTGGCCACGGCGACACTGCTGGGCAGCCTGTCGGCCGGCCTCCTGGCTCTGCGCCTGCACCTGCACACGCGCGACCTGCTCGCCGCCAGCACCCTGCTGGACGGGCAAGTCCGGGCGCTGGCGCCACAGGTCCAGGCCAGCACCGCGCTGCGTGCCGATATCGAGCGGCTGGAAAAGCGCAACACCGCCCTGCGGCAACTGGCGCAGCAACGTGCCCAGGCCGCCCAGCTGTTGCGCGGCGTGGCCACGGCAAGCGACACCGGGATGCGCCTGCAGCGCATCAGCCTGCAGGATGGGCGTGCCGACCTGTCCGGACAGGCCCCCACCATGCAGGCTATCCAGGACTATGCCGGCGCGCTGTCCGGGGCCGGGCTGGAGGGCGCCACCCTGCATGATCTGCACGCCGACCAGCAGCCGGATGCCACGGGCGGCTATGCCTTCAGCCTCACCATCCCGCTGCCACCGACAGCGACGGAAACCCGCCGATGAGCCTGCGCGCCCTGGCCATCCATCCCGCCCACTGGCCGCTGCCGGCGCGCCTCGTCCTGATGCTGGCGTGCGCCCTGCTCTGCGCCGTCGGCGGCCTGCTGCTGGCCGTGCAGGAGCAGGAAGACAGCCGCCACGCCGCCCGCCAGCGACAACAGGAACTGCGCACGCAATTCCGGGCTGCGCTGGCCCAGGCCAACCGCGTGGGTACGCTGCGCGTGCACAAGACGGCACTGGAGGTGCAATTGGCGACACAGGAAGAGCAACTGTGGCCATCCGCCGCCGCCAGCAACGGCCTGCTGCACACGAAACTGATGCGCCGTGCTGCCGAATGCGGCCTGACGCTGGAATCGTTCAAACCCCATGCCGGCAAGCCCTCGGCCAGCCTCAGCCTGCGCGGCCCCTATAGCGGCCTGTTGCGCCTGGTCGAGTTGGTCACCGCCCCACCCCTCCCCGTCCTCATCGACAGCCTGGAACTGCGCATCAGCGAACGCCCCGGCGACCGCAGCCTGCTGATGACCACCATCGTCACCGCCCCGACACGACCCGACCCGCAAGAAAAGGAGCGCTCCCCATGACTCTCTTACCTCTCTTACGACCCGCCCTGCCGCTCGTCATCGCCTGCCTGCTGGCCCTGCCTGCCCGCGCCCTGGTCGCCGACCATCCGGACGAAGTGGCGGCGACCCTCACCTGGCTGGACGATGCCCGCCGCCAGGCCGCTCGTGTGCCGCCAGACCCGCTCCCGCCGGCAGCCACTGCAACAGAAGCGGAAGCACCTCCCACGGCATCGCTCCAGGATCCCTTCGGCCTGCACCAGCCGGACGCCATGCCACCCGACGCATCCGCATCACAGCGCCCGCGTCCCCGATCCGGCGACACGGAGCCAGGCGCCGCCGATGCAGCAGATGCCGCGGATGCAGCCCCGCCGCGCCCCGCCCTGCGCATGCTGGGGAGCCTGCGGCAAGACGATCTGCAACAGGCGCTGGTGGAGATTGCCGGCACCACCTACCGCGTGGGCCGGGGCGATACGCTGCCGGCTGGATTGGGCAAGGTCGTGGCCGTCAGCGACGATGCCATTGACATCAGCGATGGCGCCACCACCCGCACCATCACGATCGATCCGACGCCAGTATCGGCACCGGCACCGGCCCCATCATCGCTACCGTCACGCCAGGGCAAGCGTCGCCTGACCCGGCCGGGGGCAAGGGCATGAGCGCGCCGTGGCCCGCATCGCTTGCCGGACTGGCGCTACTGGTGCTACTGGCCGTGCCACAGCCTGCCTGCGCTGCCAGCGACACCCGCCTGCATGCGCTGGACATCCACTATCACCAGGACGCTGCCACGCTGGAGCTGCGCCTGACCCAGCCCATCGATGCCGCCCGCGTCAACACCTTTACCCTGATCGATCCGCTGCAACTGGTGCTGGACCTGCCCGAGGTCACGCCTGCTGCCCACCTGCCCCGCCGCCTGGCCGCCAGCGGCCTGCTCAGGCAGGTCACCCTGGCCGGGGACGGCGAACGCCTGCGCGTGCTGCTGCGACTCAAGCAGCCGGTCACGCATCGCCTGCAGGTACAGGGCGAGCGCCTGCTGCTGGCGCTGGCGCCGCGTGCTGACGAGGATCCGGCGGCCATCGGCCAGATCGACTTCCACCGTGGTCCGGCCGGAGAAGGCCGGCTGACGCTGGAACTGGCCTCCGCCGATCACCCGGTCCAGTTGCGCCAGCTGGGCCAGCGCCTCATCGCCGACATCGGTGGCGCCAGCTTGCCGGTCGCCCTGCGGCGGCGTGTGGAGGTGGCTGGATTCGGCACCCCGGTGCGCTACCACACGGCCCTGCCCCACGACGATGGCGTACGGCTGGTAATCGAGGCGCAGGGGCCGTGGCGCTACCTGGCGCACCAGCAGGGCCGCCGGCTCGTCATTGATGTACTGAGCGCCGCACCGCCAGCGCAGGCAGGCGGGGCCGACAAGGCATACAGCGGCAAGAAGCTCTCGCTGAATGTCCAGAACATCGAGGTCCGCACCGCGCTGCAGGTACTGGCCGACTTCACGGGCGCAAACATCATCGCCAGCGATAGCGTGGGTGGCCAGTTGAGCCTGCGGCTCAAGGACGTCCCCTGGGACCAGGCGCTGGACCTGATCCTGCAGGCGCGCGGCCTGGAGATGCGGCGCCACGGCGAGGTACTGTGGGTCGCCCCACGCGAGGAAATGCTGGCACGTGAACGGCAGGAACTGGAACAGAAGGCCCAGATCGCTGACCTGGAAGCGCTGCACGCCGAGAGCTTCCAGCTCAACTACCAGCGCGCCGACACGCTGCGCCGGGCGCTGGGCATCGGCGAGGACGGCACCACCCAGCCCGGACGGCGCAATACCCTGCTGTCACGGCGCGGCAGCGCCATGATCGACAGCCACACCAACCAGTTGCTGGTCACCGATACCCTGGCGGCGCTGGCCAACGTGCGCAAGCTGATCGAACGCATCGACGTGGCCGCGCGCCAGGTATTGATCGAGGCACGCATCGTCGAGGCCGACGACGGCTTCGCCCGCAACCTCGGCGTCAAGCTGGGCCTGTCGGCCTTGAGCCGGGGTGCGGCCATCGGCAACAGCTATGCCGGCGTGGGCGAGCTGAGCGGCCAGACCGCCCCCGTACCCGGGCTTTACCTGCGCGAACCGGCACTGGACCTGCGCGCCGATGCCGCCGGCGGCAAGCTCCCGGGCAGCTTCGCCTTCACCCTGTTCAATGCCGCCGCGCAACGTTTTCTCAATGTCGAGCTGTCGGCGCTGGAAGCCGACGGTCGCGGCAAGATCGTCTCCAGCCCGCGCCTGGTCACGGCCGACCAGCAGGCCGCCCTGATCGAGCAGGGCGAAGAAATTCCCTACCAGCAATCCGCCGGCAATGGCGTCACCACCACGGCCTTCAAGAAAGCCAACCTGAAGCTGGAAGTCACGCCCCAGATCACCCCCGATGGCAACGTGATCCTGGATGTCGACGTCAACAAGGACAGCCGTGGCAGCGCCACGCCCGGCGGCCTGGCGATCAATACCAAGCACATCAAGACCAAGGTCCAGGTCGAGGATGGCGGCACGGTGGTCATTGGCGGCATCTATACCCAGGCCGACCAGGCGCATGAGACCCGGGTGCCGCTGCTGGGCGAGATCCCGCTGCTGGGCGCGCTGTTCCGCCAGCGCAGCAGCCGCCGCGAAAAGACCGAATTGCTGATCTTCCTGACACCGCGCATCGTCGTCCCGCCGCGCCCATATTGACTTTTACGGCGCCGGACCGGGATTTTTTCCCCGGTGGCGGGGCAAGAACGGTAAAATCCCAGTTCCAGGCCTGCGCTGCCGGGCGGCAACCCCGCCGGCGCGCCGATCCGGACGACGCCCGCGGGGCGCCCGGGTGACTGCGGCGACAGACGCGCAGCACCACCAGACATTTGCCAGCAGCGCAGGATTCTTAGTTTGATATGACTGGAAGCATCTTCCTCGTCGGCCTGATGGGAGCCGGCAAGACCACCATAGGCCGGGCCCTGGCCAAGAAGCTCAACAAGCGTTTCGTCGATTCGGACCACGAGATCGAAGCGCGTACCGGCGCGACCATCCCGGTGATCTTCGAGATCGAGGGCGAGGAGAATTTCCGCCGCCGCGAAGCCGAAGTCATCCGCGAGCTCTCGGCCCAACCCGATATCGTGCTGGCCACCGGCGGTGGCGCCATCCTGCGCGCCGAGAATCGCGAAAACCTCAAGAAGGGCGGCACCGTCGTCTACCTGCGCGCCAGCATCAACCAGATCCTCCAGCGCACCGGGCGCGACAAGAACCGCCCGCTGCTGCAGACCGCCGACCCGCGCCGCAAGCTGGAAGAACTCTCGCGCCAGCGCGACCCGCTGTACCGCGACGTGGCCGACTTCGTGGTCGAAACCAATCGGCCCAACGTGCAGTTCCTGGTGCAGACCATCATCAGCCACCTGGAACTCTCGTCCAAGGAAGAGGCCTGGCTGCCGCTGCCGGACGCTGACGACACCCTCGTCCTGGACACCAGCAGCACCACCCTGGCACGCGCCATGGACGGCACCACGGTGCTGGCCACCGGCCATTCCACCCTGATCATCGAAGGCGCCCACGGCGCCGCCCCCTCCATTGTTGGCAGCATGAACCAGACCACCTCCCTCCCTGCCGGCACCGCCAGCAGCACCGTCGCCCCCATCACCCTCAACGTCGACCTGGGCGAGCGCAGCTATCCCATCCACATCGGCCGCGGCCTGCTGGACGATGCCAGCCTGCTGCCGCGTTACGTGGCCGGCAAGCGCGTGGCCATCGTCACCAACGACAAGGTCGGCCCGCTGTATCTGGAGAAGGTCAGCCGTACCCTGCGCGAGGCCGGCAAGCAGGTCACCGAGATCGTGCTGCCCGATGGCGAGGAAGAAAAGAACTGGGCCAGCCTGATGACGATCTTCGATCGCCTGCTGGCCGACAAGTGCGACCGCAAGACCACCCTGGTCGCCCTGGGTGGCGGCGTGATCGGCGACCTGACCGGATTTGCCGCCGCTTCCTACATGCGTGGCGTGCCCTTCGTGCAGGTGCCCACCACGCTGCTGTCGCAGGTGGATTCGTCGGTCGGTGGCAAGACCGGCATCAACCACCCGCTGGGCAAGAACATGATCGGCGCCTTCTACCAGCCGCAGGCAGTCATCGCCGACACCGCCACCCTGCATACGCTGCCCGCGCGCGAACTCTCGGCCGGTATCGCCGAAGTGATCAAGCACGGCGCCATCATCGATGCGCCCTTCTTCGACTGGATCGAAGCCAACGTCGAGCTACTGGTCGCCAAGGATGACGCCGCCCTGGCCTACGCCATCCAGCGCTCCTGCGAAATCAAGGCCGACGTGGTCCGCCAGGACGAACGCGAAGGCGGCCTGCGCGCCATCCTCAACTTCGGCCACACCTTCGGCCACGCTATCGAGAATGGCCTGGGCTACGGTGAATGGCTGCATGGCGAAGCCGTCGGCTGCGGCATGGTGATGGCGGCCGACCTGTCGCATCGCCTGGGCTACATCGACGCCGCCACGCGCGAACGCATCCGCGTCGTCACCGAGGCCGCCGGCCTGCCCACCCGGGCGCCGGATCTTGGCACCGAGCGCTGGCTGGAACTGATGGAAGTGGACAAGAAGAACGAAGGCGGCCAGATCAAGTTCATCCTGATCAAACCGCTAGGCAGCCCCCTGATCACCAATGCGCCGCAGGACTTGCTATTGCAGACCCTGGCGGCCTCCACCGGAGAGTGACATGCATCCTGAAGCGCCGCCCTATCTCGCCCCCTACGCCGCCAACCCGGCAAGCTCGCGGGGCCGGCGCTTCAGTGAAACACCTCCCGGCTCACGCAGCGAATTCCAGCGCGACCGCGACCGCATCGTCCACTCCACCGCCTTTCGCCGCCTCGAATACAAGACCCAGGTCTTCGTGAACCACGAGGGCGACCTCTTCCGCACCCGCCTCACCCACAGCATCGAAGTGGCGCAGATCGCCCGCTCCTGCGCGCGCAACCTGCAACTCAACGAAGACCTGGTGGAAGCCATCTCGCTGGCCCACGACCTCGGCCACACGCCCTTCGGCCATGCCGGCCAGGACGAGCTGAACCACTGCATGAAGCACCACGGCGGCTTCGAGCACAACCTGCAGAGCCTGCGCGTGGTCGATGAGCTGGAACAGCACTACGGCGCCTTCGATGGCCTGAACCTCAGCTTCGAGACCCGCGAAGGCATCCTCAAGCACTGCTCGCTGCACAATGCCCGCCAGCTGGGCGATATCGGCCTGCGCTTCCTGGAGAAGCGGCAGCCCTCGCTGGAAGCGCAACTGGCCAACCTGGCCGACGAGATCGCCTACAACAACCACGACATCGACGATGGCCTGCGCTCGGGCCTGTTGACCATGGAGCTGATGAGCGAGGTCGACTTCTTCGCCCGCCACCTGCGCGAAGTGGAACAGGCCTACCCCGGCATCACCGGCCGCCGCGTGATCCACGAGACGGTGCGGCGCATGATCAATGCCCTCATCGTCGACCTCATCCAGACCTCGCGTGCACACATCGCCGAGATCGCGCCGCGCCATATCGATGACGTGCGCAATGCCCCGCAGTTGATCTCCTTCTCCGATAACATGGCCGAGCAGGCTGCGGTGCTGAAGAAATTCCTGCGTGAGAAGCTCTACCGTCACTATCAGGTCAATCGCATGACCGCCAAGGCACGCCGCATCATCGCCGAGATGTTCCAGGCCTTCATCGAGCAACCCAACCTGCTGCCACCGGATTACCAGGTCAAGGGCATCGCCGATGAAGCGCTGCGCCTGGACAAGCAGGCCCGCAAGGTGGCCGACTACATCGCCGGCATGACCGACCGCTACGCCATCCGCGAGCACCGGCGCCTGTTCGTGATGGAATGAACGTTATAAAAATTTAGTCCGTGCCGCTCGCAGCTTTAGTCCGCTCATCCTGTGGACTAACACCCGCCCCGCACTGAACGCGACGTATCGATACGTCGCGTTTTCCGCAAGCTCATCGATGCGCTCGGATACACGTCACAGCGTTGCCCCACTGCAAACGAAGTGAGCTCATCGGCACCTCCCGCACATCTCGTTACATTTTTTCTCAATATTTTTTTCATTCGTACGCTCACGGAACACGTCGTTCCGCTGCCCGCAATCCCTTACCCATATTGGCTTTGCCAGGCATTACAAAGAGGCAATGCGAACCCGCCGCGATGTGTGGCGAGGAAACTGACAGATGTAAATTTCTGTCAATATCAAGTCGGCTTCGCACGCGCCGTTATGCAGGAATGGAGTGGCGCTGTTCTTCCGACAACTCACCACTCCAGCGGATCCGACTCTCCCCCTTAGCCCGGATCCCCTTTCCACAGGAGACCGTCATGGCCATCGGCAACACCAGCAACCTGGACAGCACGTCCATCTATCCCCTGAGCAGCAGCGCCTCCACGGATGCCAATACGCTGTCGAGCAACAGCACCGGCACCAGCGCCGCCAACAGCGACAAGATCGCCAGCGCCCAGCAAGCCAACCTGCTCACCGCCAGTGGCTCGCAGGCACAGCTCAACGTCTCGATCCTGCAAGCCTCGCTGCAGGTCTCGCTCAATGCGCAGAACGATCCGCTGTCGCTGGTCTACAAGAGCGCCATCGCCAACATCAGCGAAACACTGGGCATCTCGGACAGCAGCGGCACCACACCCGCCACCACACCGGCAGCGCAGGACAACTCCCCCGAAGGCACGGCCGGACGCATCGTCTCCTTCATCACCAACATGTTCCAACTGTTCAAGCAAAACAACCCCGACAAGTCCGACAGCAGCAATATCGACGACTACATGAACCAGATCTTCAAGGGTGTGGACCAGGGCTTCTCGGAAGCACGCGGCATCCTCGACAGCCTGGGTGCGCTCAATGGCGATATCGCCAGCAATATCGACAAGACCTATTCGCTGGTACAGAAGTCGCTGAAGGACTTCATCGACCAGGTCAAGAACGGCAACCAGCAAGGTGGCGATGGCAGCAGCGACGGCAGCGGCGGCACCGTCGTGGCCAGCCAGACCACGGTGAGCATTTCGGTCTCGGTGAGCCAGACCAGCATCAGCACCACCGCGTAAGCGCCACTCATCCGGCGCAACACGGGCGTAAAAAAACAGGCTGTCCCCGCAAGGGAACAGCCTGTTCTTCGTTCAGCGCTGGCTAGGAATTCAGCGCAGCGCTGCAAGCCCTGTCAAAGCTTCAACCCTTGAGCTTGGCAAACGCCGCGGCCATCGCATTGTTGGCCGGTGCCTGCTCGCGGCCGCGCTGGTTCTGGTGCTGCGACAGGCGGCGCGAATCGTTGCGATCACCACGCTGCTCGTTGCGCGCGCCGGGTGCCGGGGCGGTGTCGTTCAGGCGCATGGTCAGGGCGATACGCTTGCGCTTCTCGTCCACTTCCAGCACCTTGACCTTGACCACCTGGCCGGCCTTGACCACGGTGTGCGGGTCCTTGACGTAGCTGTTGGACAGCGCCGAGATATGCACTAGGCCATCCTGGTGCACGCCGATGTCGACGAAGGCACCGAAGGCGGCCACGTTGGTGACCACGCCTTCCAGGATCATGTCCACGCGCAGGTCCTTGATCTCTTCCACGCCGTCCTTGAAGGTGGCGGTGGTGAACTCGGGACGAGGGTCACGACCCGGCTTGTCCAGTTCCTTGAGGATGTCGGTGACGGTGGGCACACCGAATTTCTCGTCGGCATACTTGGCCGGCGACAGGCCCTTGAGCAGCGAGGTCTGACCCAGCACGCTCTTCACATCCTTCTTGATGTCGGCCAGGATCTTCTCCACCAGCGGATAGGATTCCGGGTGGACGGCAGAAGCGTCCAGCGGGTTCTCGCCATTCATCACGCGCAGGAAACCGGCGGCCTGTTCGAAGGTCTTGTCGCCCAGGCGCGGCACCTCGCGCAAGCCAGCGCGGGAGCTGAACATGCCCTTCATGTCGCGGTAGGAAACGATGCTCTGCGCCACGCTGGCGTTGAGGCCAGACACGCGTGCCAGCAGCGGCGCGGAAGCAGTGTTGACGTCCACGCCCACGGCGTTGACGCAATCCTCCACCACGGCGTCCAGCGAGCGCGCCAGTTGCGACTGGCTCACATCGTGCTGGTACTGGCCCACGCCGATGGACTTGGGATCGATCTTGACCAGCTCGGCCAGCGGATCCTGCAAGCGACGCGCAATCGAGACGGCACCGCGCAGCGAGACGTCCATATCCGGCAATTCCTTGGAGGCGAATTCGGAAGCGGAATACACCGATGCCCCCGCTTCGGACACCACGATCTTGGTGAGCTTGAGTTCCGGGCGCAGCTTGATCAGGTCCTGCGCCAGCTTGTCGGTTTCACGCGAGGCGGTGCCGTTGCCGATCGAGATCAGCGAGACATTGTGCTTCTCGGCCAGCTGCGAGAGCGAATGCAGCGAACCGTTCCAGTCATTGCGCGGCTGGTGCGGATAGATGGTATCGGTGGCGACGACCTTGCCGGTGGCGTCGACGATGGCGACCTTGACGCCGGTACGCAGGCCAGGATCCAGGCCCATGGTGGTGCGCGGGCCAGCCGGTGCGGCCAGCAGCAGGTCCTTCAGGTTGCGGGCGAAGACGTTGATGGCCTCGGCCTCGGCCTTCTCGCGCAGGTTGGTCATCAGCTCGGTTTCCAGGTGCATGAAGACCTTCACGCGCCAGGCCCAGCGCACCGTGTCGGAGAGCCACTTGTCGGCCGCACGGCCCTTGTTGGAGACACCGAAGCGCGAGGCGATGCGACCTTCGCAAGGATTGTGGGGAGCATCCCACTTGGGCTTCTCTTCTTCGCTGTCCAGGCGCAGGATGACGTTCAACATCTCTTCACGGCGACCACGGAACAGGGCCAGGGCGCGGTGCGAGGGGATGGTGGAATAGGTCTCCGAGTAATCGAAATAGTCGGCAAACTTTTCACCGGCATCCTGCTTGCCCTCGATCACCTTGGATTCGACCACGCCATGCTCGGTCAGGTATTCGCGCAGGCTTTGCAGCAGCTCCGCGTCTTCCGAGAAACGTTCCATCAGGATCTGACGCGCGCCATCCAGGGCGGCCTTGGTATCGGGCACGCCGGGGTTGTCGCCGTTGTCGGTGGTGAAGGCCGGCTTGAGGTACTTGGCGGCTTCTTCTTCGGGATTGAGGCCGGGATCGTTCATCAGCGCATCGGCCAGCTCGGTCAGGCCGGCTTCGGCGGCGATCTGGGCCTTGGTACGGCGCTTGGGCTTGTAGGGCAGGTACAGGTCTTCGAGACGGGTCTTGTCTTCGGCGTGGGTGATAGCATCCAGCAATACCGGTGTCATCTTGCCCTGTTCCTCGATGGAAGCGATGATCGCGGCGCGACGAGCTTCTAGTTCGCGCAGGTAGCGCAGGCGCTCTTCCAGCAGGCGCAGCTGGACGTCGTCCAGGCCGCCGGTGACTTCCTTGCGGTAACGGGCGATGAAGGGAACGGTGGCACCTTCGTCCAGCAAGGCGATGGCGGCAGCGACCTGAACCGGCTTGGCGGCGAGTTCAAGGGCGAGTCGTTGTTCGATAGAAGGCAGCATGGTGAAACCCAGTCAACAAATAAACGGTAAAGAAAAACAAGCGTTGGATGATACGCAATTCAGGCACATGCGCCAATCTTGACATTGCCCGATTGCACGGAAAACGAAGCGCCACGGGCATGCCCGCTCGGCGCGGCATTGGACGGGGAGCGGCAAAGCCGGGATAATCGCCGCTTCGACGCCCTCCATGGCGTACTACTATTCATTTTTGCAACATGTCCATCCGCCTTATCGTCGGTCTCGGCAATCCCGGCCCCGAGTACGAACAAACCCGCCACAACGCCGGATTCTGGCTGGTCGACAATCTCGCCGGTCCGGTGCGCCTGGCGCGCGAGGCGCGCTTCAATGCGCTGGCCGGCAAGACCAGCATCGCCGGCAGCGAAGTCTGGCTGCTGGAGCCGCAGACCTACATGAACCGCTCCGGCCAGTCGGTCGGTGCGCTGGCGCGTTTCTACAAGATCACGCCTGACGAAGTGCTGGTGGTGCATGACGAACTGGACCTGCCGCCGGGCGCGGCCAAGATCAAGAAGGGCGGCTCCTCCGGCGGCCACAATGGCCTCAAGGACATCACCGCGGCACTGGGCACCCAGGACTACTGGCGCCTGCGCCTGGGCATCGGTCATCCGCGCACGCTGAACCTGCAGCAACCGGTGGCCGACTTCGTGCTGCACCGGCCGCGCAAGGAAGAACAGGCGCTGATCAACGAGGCGCTGGACCAGAGCCTGAACGTGATTCCCCTGCTGGTGCAGGGCAAGTTCGAACAGGCCATGATGGAATTGCATACCGGGAAGTGAGCGCAAGGCGTGCGAGACTAAGTTGTTCGTCATGACATTGTTAGACACGGACCATCACGGACTAACAAGATTCCCACAGGCAAAGACAGGACCGGCAGAAGGATAATCGGACAAAAGGACAAAAGGGGCGCCCGCCATGCGGACGCCCCTTTTTTTCGGGCTTACTTGAGCGAGGACAGTTTCTGTTCCAGGCCCTTGGCATCGACCGCACCCGGGATGCGCGAGCCATCAGTGAAGATGATGGTCGGCGTGCCGGTGATCTTGAGCTTCTTGCCCAGCGCCAGCACGTCTTCATGCGGCGCGTTGCAGGAGGCCGCAGCGGCCGGGGCATCCTTGCCGCTCACCATCCACTCGTTCCATGCCTTGCTCGGATTGGGCGCGCACCAGATGTTGCGCGACTTGACGATGGAGTCCGGCGACAGGATGTTGTACTGGAAGGTGTAGTAGGTGATGTTGTCCACTTCCTGCAGGGTCTTGTGCAGACGCTTGCAGTAGATGCAGTTGGGATCCTCGAAGATGGCGATCACGCGCTTGCCATTGCCCTTGACGGTCTTGATGGCCTTGTCCAGCGGCAGGGCCGAGAACGGCACCTGGTTCAGCGAATCGATCTTTTCCTTGGTGTAGTCGCGGTAGGTCTGCGAATCGACCACGCGGCCGATGAAGAGGTACTGGGCCTTGGCATCGGTATAGATCACATCGCCGTCGATCTGGATCTCATAAAGGCCGCCATAGGGCGTCTTGGTCACGGAGTCGACCTTGGCATCCTTGCCCAGGCGCGGCTCGATGAGCTTCTTGATGTTGGCTTCAGTGCTGTCGGCGGCCTCGGCCTGCGCATGCGCGCTCACGCCGGCGACGGTGGAAATGAGCAGCACGGCGGCCATGCTCAGATGGCGCAACTTGCTGGTCGTTGTGCTAAAAATTTTTTTCATGCTCGTCCTGATTCAAATCAAACGCGCCGGCAATCTTCGAGATGTCGGCCGCAAAGCCGCGCCCGTACTACCTTTGCGCTCACCTGTCATAAATTGTTGTGAATGGTTCCAATGGAGGATGCTGCCTGTCGGACGGGTAGCGCCCTCCGATGAAGGCCCTACCTTACCCTAAAACGGCTGCCCTCACCGCCCCAGTGCATGCGCGATCAGGCGGCGCTTGAGCACGGGCAGATGATTGACCAGGCTCATGCCGAGATTGCGCACCAGCCGCACTGGCTCGGCCTCGGTAGAGAAAATCCGATGCAGGCCGTCGGTGGCGATCTGCATCAGCAGCACTTCTTCCTTGCGGGCGCGGCCATAGCGACGCAGCACGCGGTCATCGCCGCAATCGTACTGGGGCTCGCGCTTGACCAGGGTCTCGATCAGGGCATCGACGTCGCCGAAGCCCAGGTTCATGCCATGACCGGCCATGGGGTGGACCGCGTGAGCGGCATCCCCGATCAGCGCCACGCGCGGCGCGATCATCGCATGCGGCTTGATCAGGCGCAGCGGGAAGGCCTTGGCCACCTCGGGCTGCAGCGGCGTCAGCTGGCCCAGCACCGGACCGGCCCACTGCGCCAGGCGCTCGGCCAGGGTAGCCAGCGGCAGGCGCATCAATTGTTCCGCCAGCGCCTGGGGCGCCGACCATACCAGCGAGACGCGGTTACCCGGCAACGGCAGCAAGGCGATGATGCCCTCGGTAGGGCTGAACCACTGGTAGGCCACACCGCGATGCGGCAGCTCGCAGCTGAAATTGGTCACGATGGCGTTTTGCCCGTAGGCGCGGTAATCCAGGCCGATATCGCACTGGCCGCGCACCCAGGAATTGGCGCCATCGGCACCGACCACCAGGGCGGCCGACAGCGACTGGCCGGACTCCAGCGTCAGCGTGGCGGCCTCGGCACCGACCGACAGGCCGGTTGCACGGCCCTGGACCACACGCACATTGGGCGCGAAGCGCAGGGCGGCATCCAGCGCCTGGTCAAGGTTGCGGCCCTCGACGATCCAGGCCAGGGCATCGGTACGCGCGGCGTAGGCATCGAAGCTGAGCAGGCCGGGCTTGGCCTTCTCGGCCAGGCCATCGCCCTGCACGGTCATGTTATCCACAGGGGCGATGCGCTCGGCATCCATGGCATCCCAGACGCGCACCGAGGACAGCAGGCGGTGGGCGGTATGGTTCAGGGCATAGACGCGCACGTCCCAGCTGGCGTCGTCGGGCGGCGCGGCCTTGGGCGGTGGGGCCAGCAGCGTCACCTTCAGGCCCGCCTGCGCCAGCCCCAGCGCCGCGGTCTTGCCGATGGCACCGTCACCGACGATGCAGATATCAGAGCCAGCCGCAGCCGGCGAAGAGGATGAGGGATGTGCGTTGGTAGTCATGCCGGGCATTATAAACGGGGGCGCGGAAACTATTTTTCAAAAAGGCCTTGCATAATTTTTTAAAGTGACTATACTTGTCTCTCTTGGCCTGGTAGCTCAGTTGGTAGAGCAGAGGATTGAAAATCCTTGTGTCGGTGGTTCGATTCCGCCCCGGGCCACCAAGAATGTTCCAAGCAAAAACGCCAGCCCTCACCGGCTGGCGTTTTTCATTTCCGGGACTGAAATCCTGCGAACTGTTGCAAGCACTGCCCCTCGGCCCGAGCCTCAGCCAGCAATTGAGCCCAATCATCGGGAGGGTGGCCGCTTTCCAGCATCTTGCGGAACACCCGATAGGCATCATTGCCACTCTCATAGGCACGCTTGGTGTCTTCGTCATTGACCCACGCGAACACAATCATCTTGCTCGGTGCGTGGTAGCGAAAAAACAAGCGGTATTGCTGGAAGAATTTCGCCCGGAGCCAGTGCTTGTGATCTTCGCCCAAGGTGCCGCCTTGGCGGTATTCGGGTCGGGCAGGGTCTTCTGGAATGACGTCGAAGGCGAGTTTTGTGATCGCCGCAAGCCGCTTGCTGGCATTCTTTTTCATGTACCCGCTCGGGTCCTTCTGTTTGATGCTTTCGACCTGCCCGGCCAGCACCTCAATCTGAGCGAGGAACAGCGGATGGGCAAAAACTGTCCATCCGTGAATGACCAGTGGCACAGGCTTGCCCGCGCTCATTCATCGTCTGCCGACAGTTCGGCATCAAGGTCGACCTCGATAGAACCGACAAGCGACTGAAGCCGCTGGACAAGGCCCTCGTCGATTGCCTGCAGGCGCTCGGGATGATTGGCAATGTCGCGGGCCAGAAAGCCCAGGAACTGACCGAGTATCGGGTCGTCACCTTCTGAGGCTTCGGCACGGGTCAGCACCACCTCGCCGCTGGGGCGGATCGTGTAGTGGATCTTGTCGCGCTTACCAAGTTTGAGGGCGCGACGCACGGTTTCTGGCACCGTGGTCTGGTAGCGATCGGTCAACGTAGATTCGACATCAAGGGTGGCAGGCATGGTGCTCTCCGGTTAGCGGGGCGGATTTTTTTTGCATGGTAATGCAATCGCATTACCATGTCAATGCAAATGCATTGCCGCCGTTCGTTGCTATTCTGTCTGGTGTTCCGGGGGGGGGGCGACTGGCTGCCATTGGACACGTCGAACAGTGCCGAGTTAACCTGTCCAGCAGTTTCAGCCGATGTCTGTTGATTTGCTCGCAGATTTGACCCTCTCCATTTGACCCACCTTCCATTGCCTGCTGAAGGCAGCCACCCGGTCATACGACCCCTCATATCCCAGCTCTCTTAAGTCCAGGAACATCTGTTTCAGGGTCCTTCTTTGCTTCCGAGATTTGATCGCCTCTGCGCTGAGCCAGGCGGAGAGCCTGGCGGTGAATTCATCGAGCGAGCTTGGCGAACGCCTTGCTGGATAAGCGGGTTCGCTGACATCGGATCGGATGTAGCGGCGAACAGTGTTGCGGGAAATGTCGAGCCTGCGGGCGATTTCCCGAATTGAGATGCGGTCTCTGATGTACCAGCGTCGAATAATTCCAAGTAGGGCCACGTCTATCACTCCGTTCTCCCGCTCGCTGTGATGAGCAGGATTGTGGTCTAAACATGGGTCAACTTTGGATGCAAATTTCCTGGGAAAGTGGGTCAGTTTTCAATGCAAATCAACAGGTATCCCCCAGCTGCATATTGAACTTGTCGTAGTTCACGTTGTGCAGGAACATATTCATCCGCGCCAGGTTATAGGTGGTGTGGTTGATTTCCTGCCCGAAGAAACCGTCTTCGATGATGTGGGCGTCGAAGTGCTTCTTGGCTTGCAGCAGCAGCGAGCCCGATCCGCAGGCCGGGTCATAAATCTTATTGACCGTGGCCTGCTTGTGCATCGCCAGTTGCGCAATCAGTTTGGAAACGTGCTGAGGCGTGAAGAACTCGCCTCCCGACTTACCTGCATTGGCGGCATAGTTGGAGATGAGGAATTCGTAGGCATCGCCAAAGAGATCGATGTGGCTGGCATCGAAATCGCCGAAGTCCAGTTCGGCCACGCCCTTGAGCACCGCCGCCAGTCGTGTGTTCTTGTCTTTGACAGTGTTACCCAGGCGGTTGCTGGTGGTATCGAAGTCGGCGAACAGGCCCTTGATATCCGGCTCAGAGGGGTAGCCATTGGCCGAGGCCTCAATGGAAGAAAAGATCGCCGCCAGATCGGTGTTGAGGCTTTCATTCGTGTTCGCGCCAGCAGCCACATTGGCAAACAACTGGCTGGGGTAGATGAAGTAGCCCTTGGTCTTGATGGCATCGTCTTTCACCGCGATGATATTTTGATCCCCATCATCCATCGCGGCATAGTCCACCGACGCGTCGCCACCGGTAACGTAGTCCGTGAAATTCTCGCTGATGAAGCGATAGAACAGCGTGCCCAGCACGTACTGCTTGAAGTCCCAACCATCCACAGCACCCCGGACATCGTTGGCGATGGCCCAGATTTGGCGCTGCAAGGCAGCGCGTTGTTGACTACTCGACATGAAATTAACTTTCCCTGGTACAAATTTATTGAGCGACTTAGTTGGCCATCGGAATCCCAAATTGGGGAACACCAGGCCAATGAATACCGGCGTTGACTGAACTTAACTAAGTGATTTTCTCGCATATTTAAGCTCTCCGCTTACCTCAGCGGAGGGCGAGTTTGGCGCCCCAATCAGCCTCCCCCTGTCGCTAGTGGCTGTTTCGCAGACTTCTTCCGATGAGGGGATGACAGGACTTTCTTGGTGGCGCGACCAAGTGCGAACATGGACTGATCGAAACCATATAAGCGATCTTGCGATAATTGATCTCCTGAGATTTTCTGAACCCAGGCGACATAGCTCGCAATCTCGCTGCCCGTTGATATGTCTTTCAGATGGGCTTTGTCGTCCGCACAGTCATCGCGATGAATTCGGTAGGCACGCAATGTGTGCTGATCTGCAATAGGCTGCTGAGCAGGTGCAGCGAGATGCTGACCGAACTGCCTGAACACAGGGCCGGGGGTGTTCTTGTCCATCACGACTGAGCGACCCAGGCCATACCCTAGCCCCTCAGCGATGTGGCGAACCTTTTGCAGATCTCCATTCTTCCAAACGACGGCAATGATTAGTCGCTCCAGTGGCGTCGAAACCTTCGCCAGCAGTTCCGCTGCATTCAGCTTTGCATAGTCCGTCAAGGTCTCCAATTCGGCTTGAGTGAAGTTCATCTGCAGCCGAGGATATTCATCAACAGACATGTTGAAATTCTTAGGCAACTCAGACGCTTCAATGAAGCCGCCGAACTCACGCTTCCCGCTTTCGATATCAGCCAAACGCTGGTACAGCGGCAGCAGAGAATTACGAAGTTTCTCAGTTTCAGGGTCTAAGCAAGGGTAGCTGGCAAGGGATTGGGACATACCACTTCAGGAGTCGATTATTAATTTTCCAATACTAACACTCTGAGCTATTTCCATAAGACATCTCCTCAGAGTTGACCGCTACCCGCCCCCCTTGAAGCGGATCTCGTTCGTTTGATCAGGCTTCCGCCACACTCGGCCACCTTGCCCGCGATCTCCAACGCAGCAAGCTACCCATCCGCATGCCGCGCCTGAATCGCATCCACCTCCGGCAGGATGCGCATGAATGCCTCCACCAGCGCCGGATCAAACGCTTCTCCGCTATTGGCCTGCAGATACTCCACCGCCTGCGCCTGCGTCCACGCCTCCTTGTAGGGTCGCACCGAGACCAGCGCGTCGTACACGTCGCAGATCGTGGCGATGCGTCCCTCCAGCGGGATCTCCTCTCCCCGCAAGCCCGCCGGATAACCTCCGCCATCCCAGCGCTCATGGTGCGTGAGCGAAATGCGGCGCGCCATCCGGATCACCTCCGACGGATAGTCCGGGATGATGGTCGCGCCGATGTCAGGATGGGTGCGCATCACATCCTGCTCTTCCGGGCTCAGGCGGCCGGGCTTGAGCAGGATGCTGTCGGGGATGCCGATCTTGCCCACGTCGTGCAGGGGACTGGCGATCTGGATCATCTGCGCCCATTGCGCGCCCATGTCGATCTCGATGGCCAGGGCGTGGCACATCTGGCTCATGCGCACCAGGTGATGGCCGGTCTCGTTGTCGCGGAATTCGCCGGCGCGCGCCAGCGCAAAATTGAGCTCGTTGGCCATCTGGCGCAGAGCATCCACCTGGGAGTCGTAATAGACCGTGGTGGAGATGCCCATGTCCAGGCTGGTGACCCGATTGATGGCCGACAGATAGCGGTGCTGCCGCGCCGGGTCATCGGCGATGTTCTCCAGGATGACCTTGCTCAACTGGTCCAGCATCAGCGTGTAGGTGCCCATGTAGAAACGCAGGTCGACACCGAGCCGGTAATGCGCTTCGCCAATGCGCCGCGCCGCCGCCAGGTAGGCGTCGTCGAAATCGCCGGAGAAGACGAAACGCTGCCAGTGATGCCGCTGTGCCGCCTTGGCACGCGCCATCGAGTCGGCATTGGCAAACATCTTGCGCGTGGCGGGATTGGCCTGGATCACGGCATAGACCGCTTCCAGCATCGCGTCCAAATTGCGCTCCAGCAGCGGCGCCACCTCCCCCAGAACTGCGCGCGTGGAAGCATCGATGGAAAGAAAATCGAGCCATTCGTTGAGGCGTAGATGCATGACGTTTTTGATTGTTATAGGAGCCGATAGCGCCCCGCATCCATTCCGGAAAGAGGCAGATCACGCTTGGTCAGGACCAAGCCATCGGCCAATATACAAGTCGGGTGGGTGTTCCGAATTTGATACAGGACAAAGCCACAGGGAATAGACCGCTGGCGCAGGCGCTGTGCGAGCACCTTCCTGCGCCCGCGGCGCCTTTTCTCACGCAGTGGTGACGGTCACACGTAACTTTTCCGCCAGAAAAACGACGTGACTCCCTTTACTTCTTCTCCGCGCCATTGACGAACCTGACCTCCACGCGCCGGTTGCGCTCGTCGCTGGCGGCCAGTCCCGGCAGGGGTTGCGAATCCCCGTACCCGGCCACGATCACGCGGCGCGCTGCCTCGGGGGCGCTGTGGCCGATCAGCAGCAGGCGCGCTTCACGGGCACGCGCGGCCGAGAGGGTGATGTTGTCGTCATAGACCGTGCAGAAGGCGCGGTAGTCGGTCACCGGGGCCTTCACCGGTTTGTCGTCGGTGTGCCCTTCGACGTAGATGCGTCCGCCCGGATTCTGGCGCAGGTACTCGGCGATGCGCTCTTCCACCTGGGCAAAGGCGGCGCGGGCTTCCGGTTCGACGCAGGCACTGCCACGACGGAAGGCGCCTTCCTTCAGGGTGATCTTGCCGGCCTCGGTATCCACTGCCACCAGGCTGGCGGCGCCCTGCTGCGCGAACACGGTCTGCACCTGGCGCAAGACCACAGTCAGGCCCGGCCCTGATGATTCGTTAGCTGCCGCCGCCCCCTCCTGCGCCTGCGCCGACTGCTGCGCGGGTACCGGGGCCGGGGCCGATGCCGTCGCAACAGCTGCCGGAGCGCGCGGGGTTGCTGCCGATGGTGCTGCCGATGGTGCCGCCGGTGTCGCGGCCGGTGGGGCTACCAGTGCCGCTGCACGCACCTCATCGGCCTGCGCCTGCACCGCCGCCGGACCACCCGCGCGCATCACGGCCAGCATCAGCACCAGTACCGCCACCACACCCATCATCAGGTTGGCGACGACGACCCACTCACTCTGCTTGTCCTTCATGGCCATCCCCAGGTGTCAGGCTTGTCGTGCAGGCTGCCGCTGCAAGGCATCCAGCAGCTCGGCGTGACGCAGGTGGGCGCGTTGCGCCTCGGCCTGTTGCGCCACCAGCAGGGCGTTGCCGCTCTCCCGGATGGCATCGATGAGGCCTTGCTGCCCGTCGGCCTGCTGTTGTGCCTGGCGCTCGCGGGCCTGCTCCTGCAGGCGCCTGAGCGCGAGCGTGCTCCAGACCAGGCGCGCCTGATCATGCGCGCCGACGGTAAACCAGATCTTCAGGATCAGGAAGGCGAGGATGCCCCAGGTGGAAATCTTGAACTTGGCACCCAGCGCATCGATGACCGCGCCCAGCGCGCCCGGCGCCTGTTGTCCACCCAGCACGCCAGCCGTATCGCTCAGCGCCAGGCCCAGGCCGATGAAGCTGCCCAGCAGGCCGGCGATGAGCAACAGGCCCGGCAAGACAGCCGCCCAGCGTTCCGCGCCGCTGGCCACGGCCTGGCTCAACTCTTCCGGGGTCGTCTGCGCAGGCAGGGTCCCGCCCTGCCCGGCCAGCGCAGCCAGGCGCTGCTCCCACTGGCTGGCACGCGCGGCCCGGGCCAGCAGTAGCGGGGTCACGATCACCACCGCCAGGAATACCACGGCAAACACGGCCTGCAAACCACCATAGGTGGAGCCATCCCATTGCGGCAACAGAAAAGCCAGTACCGACTTATCCATGCCTGCCCCCTGCGCGTGTCTCTTTTGCCTTCATGCCAGCCCCTTTTGTCTTGATCTCGTTACCGCATGTAAAGACTGAAGATTATCAGAAAGACCACATAACAGGACGTAAAGTGATGTGTCGACAGGACTTCCAACGACATCGATCAAGGCTGCGGCACGCGCCAGGACTTGCTTGCCGGCCCATCGGGGCTACGCGACAATGCCGCCATGCGCCTCACTTCCCTGCTCTGCATCTGCCTTTCCCTGTTGCTGTCCTGCCTGGCGGGCTGCGCCATCGATCCATTGCAGCATGCCGATGACATTGCCACCCACGCCAGCCTGCAGCGCCAGGAGGTCACCGCTGGGCCCTTCGTCCTGACCGCCTATGCACGCCTGCGCGCACCGGACCAGCCCCTGACGGTCTACCTCGAAGGCGATGGCCGTGCCTGGCTCGGTCGCACGACGGTCTCACCCGATCCGACACCACGGCAGGCCGTGGGCCTGCAACTGGCGACCCGCGACCCCGCTGCCAATGTGCTCTACCTGGCACGCCCCTGCCAGTTCACGCCCATGGCGCGCAACCCGCAATGCCAGAGCCGCTACTGGACCGACCTGCGCTACGCCCCCGAGGTCGTCGACGCGATCGATGCGGCACTCTCCAGCTATGTCGATCGCCTGCATCCGTCGCGGCTGGACCTGGTCGGCTACTCCGGCGGTGGTGCGATAGCGGTGCTGCTGGCGGCGCGCCGTCACGATGTTTCCTCGCTGCGCACCGTCGCCGGCAATCTCGATCATGTGGCCGTCAATGCCTGGCACAAGGTCTCGCCCATGCCCGGCTCGCTCAATCCCATCGACGTGGCCGCGCAGGTGGCGCAGCTGCCGCAGCTGCACTTCAGCGGCGCCGACGACAGCATCGTCCCCACCGCCATCGCGCGCAGCTTCGTGGCGCTGGCCGCACCTTGTGCGGCCTTGCGCGTGATACCGGCGATGGGGCATGAAAGCGACTGGGCCGCGCTCTGGCCCACGCTCTTGCAGTCTCCGTTGCCTTGCCAGTAGACCAGCATGAAAAAGGGGAGCCATCGGCTCCCCTTCTTTATCTTGCAACGCTAACGCCAGCTGGCATTACAGCGCCATATCAGCCGCCGCATTGGCCTTGGGCTTGTCCATGCTGGCCTTGCCTGCGTCCTTGGACGGCGCCTTGGGGGCGATCACCGGCGGCGGGTTCAGCTGCAGCACGTCGCTGGTATAGGCCCATTCCTTGGCGACCTGGTCAGGATGGTCGTTGAGCTTGGTGCCGTAGCTGGGGACGATCTGATGCACCTTCTGCTGCCAGGCCGGGGTGGCCAGCTTGTCCTTGAAGACCTTCTCCAGCACCGTCAGCATGATGGGCGCGGCCGTGGAGGCGCCCGGCGAGGCGCCCAGGAGGCCGGCCATGCTGCCGTCAGCCGAGGTCACGATCTCGGTGCCCAGTTTCAGCACGCCACCCTTCTTCTCATCACGCTTGATGATCTGCACGCGCTGGCCGGCTTGCCACAGGCGCCAGTCTTCCTTCTTCGCATTGGGGAAGTATTCCTTGAGGGCGGCAAAGCGCTGATCGTCGGACTGCATCAGCTGGCCAGCCAGGTATTCCACCAGCGGATATTCATCGATACCGACACGCGCCATCGGCCAGACGTTGTGGGTGGTGGCGGTGGAGAAGAGATCCCACAGCGAGCCCTGCTTGAGGAACTTGGTCGAGAAGGTCGCGAAGGGGCCAAACAGGATCACGCGCTTGCCGTCCAGCATGCGGGTATCCAGGTGCGGTACCGACATCGGCGGCGCGCCCACGGAGGCCTTGCCATAGGCCTTGGCCAGGTGGCGCTCGGCCACGGCCGGATTGTCGGTCACCAGGAAGGAGCCGCCCACCGGGAAGCCCGCATATTCACGCGCTTCCGGGATGCCCGATTTCTGCAGCAGCTTCAGGGCGCCGCCACCGGCACCGATGAAGACGAACTTGGCGTCGGTCTCGGTGGTGCTGCCATCCTTGAGGTTCTTGTAGCCGATGCGCCAGGTGCCATCGGCGTTGCGGGTGATGTCACGCACTTCGCTGGAGAGCTTCAGGCTGAAGTTGGGACGCCCTTGCAGGTAGGCCGCGAACTGGCGGGTGATCTCGCCGAAGTTGACGTCGGTCCCCAACGGGGTCCAGGTGGCCGCCAGCTTCTGCTGGGGATCGCGGCCTTCCATCATCAACGGAACCCACTTCCTGATCTGCTCGTGGTCTTCCGAATACTGCATGCCGGCAAACAGCGGGCTGGCCTGCAGGGCTTCATAACGCTTCTTCAGGTAGGCCACGTTCTCGTCACCCCAGATGAAACTCATGTGCGGGGTCGAGTTGATGAAGGAGCGCGGATTCTTCAGCACGCCATTCTTGACCTGCCAGGACCAGAACTGGCGCGAGATCTGGAAGGCTTCGTTGATCTCGATGGCCTTGGCGATCTGGATCTTGCCGTCCTTGTCTTCGGGCGTGTAGTTCAGCTCGGCCAGGGCCGAGTGGCCGGTGCCGGCGTTGTTCCAGCCATTGGAGCTTTCCTCGGCCACGCCATCCAGGCGCTCGACCATTTCCATCGACCAGCCCGGTTCCAGCTCGTTGAGCCACACCGCCAGGGTGCTGCTCATGATGCCGCCGCCGATCAGCAGCACGTCGACCTTCTTGACGTCGGCCGCCTGCGAAGCCGGTGCGAACACCAGCGCAACTACGAATCCCAGCATGGCCAGGAAGGATTTTTTCAACATTGTCTAATCCGTTTGTGATGAGGGAGGGCTGCGTCCCCGGCGCACCGGTCCGCCAGGCGGAGGGTGGGAAGCGGGGGATGCGGGCAACCGGCGCGAGACGTATCGGCGTACGCCTGCCTGTGGAGAGGAAGAGCGACGTGAGGCGCCAAGTGCGCTATGCAAGTCTGTTTCGGGCCTGCACAACGCCTGCCGGGCGTGGCCGCTGGCGGCCACGGCGCATCAGGTCGGACGTGTGCCCGCGCCTGTGCCTGCCGGATTCAACTGCCTTTCCGATGCCTGTCTCCGGCATTTGGGGAATGCCTGTAGAAATCGTCTCCGTCAGAGCGGACCGGGATCGGGTCATGTCGAGGGGGCGCAGCGTAGCACGGGATGCGCATCGGGACGATTGCGGATATCCCTCATTACCGGCCACTCGGTAGCCTGCTTTCAGGTCTAGGGAATTCCCCGATATCGCCGCGACGTGGCCTCGCCGACAATAAGCCCAGCAAGACAATCACAGTCCCTCACAGCTCCATTCGATACGTCCGAGATCAGGAAACAGTATGCAAACCGTCATCAACAAGCCGGAAAATTTCGCTTCCTACGTCTATCATGACCGCTCCTTCAATTGCGAGACGGCCAAGATCCTGCCCGGCGAGTACTACTACACGGGCAATGACATGATGATCGTGACGGTGCTGGGCTCGTGCGTGTCTGCCTGCCTGCGTGATCGCGTCACCGGCGTGGGCGGGATGAACCATTTCATGCTGCCCGACGGTGGTGGCGAGGCTGACAGTCCGGTCTCGGCGTCGATGCGCTATGGCACCTATGCCATGGAAGTGCTGATCAACGATGTGCTCAAGGCCGGCGCCCGGCGCGAAAACCTGGAATGCAAGGTCTTCGGTGGCGGCGCGGTACTGCGTGGCATGAATGCGATGAACGTCGGCGAGCGCAATGCCGCCTTCGTGAGGAGCTACCTGTCGGCCGAAAAGATCCGCGTGGTAGCCGAGGACCTCAACGATATCTGGCCGCGCAAGGTGCATTTCTTCCCGCGTACGGGCAAGGTACTGGTCAAGAAGATCAAGGATGCCAACGCCGACCTGGCCAGCCGTGAGCGCGAGTATGCCTCCAAGCTGCAGACCAAGCCGGTGGGTGGCGAGATCGACCTGTTCTGAGCCCCGCTGGAGTGAGCAACGGGATTGAAAATACTTAATCCCGTCGCCGCCGCTCCCCGTAGGAAATTCCCTGAAAAACTAATAGTCGCTACCCGTCAAACTTAGTTAACGGGTAGCTGCTCCTGCTTCGAACCACTTCCCGATGATGGCTCTTTCTTCATCGGTGATATGGGTCATGTTCCCCAGCGGCATGGACTTCTGCACGACCGCCTGTTGATAGATCTGTTGCGCGTGCTGGGCGATATGCTCGCTCGAATCCAGCAGCACGCCCTTGCCCGGCACCGGCATGAGCGTCGGTTGCGCGGCATGGCACTGGATGCAGCGCGCCTGGATGACCTGCTGCACCTGGGCAAAGCCGCCCTGCGTGACCGGCGCGGCAGCTGCCGTCGGCGCCGCAGCCGCATCGGCCCCGGCTGGCGCAGGATGCAGGACCGCCGGCACCGGCTTGTCACGCATGGCCGGGCTCAATCCCACTGCCACCGCCAGCAGCAACACCACGGCCACACCCGGATACCACCAGTTGTAGACGCCCTTGTGACGCAGCACGAAGAACTGCCGGATCAGGGCGCCGGCGGCCATGATGAACAGCAGCACCACCCAGTTATGCGGCGCGCTGTAGGTCATGCTGTAGTGATTGGACAGCATGGCAAAGAGCACCGGCAGCGTGAAATAGGTGTTGTGGACGCTGCGCTGCTTGCCGCGCTTGCCGTGGATGGGGTCGGGTGCCTGGCCGGCACGCATCGAGGCCACCATCTTGCGCTGCCCCGGGATGATCCACACCAGCACATTGGCACTCATGATGGTGGCCATCGAGGCGCCACTGATCAGGAAGGCCGCCCGTCCCGAGAACAGGTGGCAGGCCGCCCACACCGAGACCACCACCTGCAGGCCCACCAGCAGATTGACCAGCCGGTCCGCGCCGGCACGATCACCGATGGTGCTGCAGATGGCGTCATAGACCAACCAGTTGAAGACCAGGAAGGCAATGGCGGTACCGCCGGCCATCGAGGCCGACATGTCGAAGACATTGCGGTCCACCAGGAACACATTGGCATTGAACAGGTACAGCAGCGAGAACAGCGCAAAGCCCGACAGCCAGGTGCTGTAGGACTCCCAATAGAACCAGTGCAGGTGTTCCGGCAAGACCTTGGGCGCCAGTAGGTACTTCTGCGGATTGTAGAAACCGCCGCCATGCACCGCCCACAGTTCGCCACCCACGCCCTTCTCCTTGAGCTCAGGATCGGTGGGCGCCACCAGGCTGTTGTCCAGCCAGACGAAGTAGAAGGACGAACCGATCCAGGCGATCGCCGTGATCACGTGCAGCCAGCGCAGCAGCAGGTTCAACCAATCAAGAATGTATGCTTCCATGACGCCCCGCTCTCCCTACAGGAACCTGATGACGGTTCGAAGAAAACCATTTAGCCAATTCTTGCGCCCACGCAGGCGCGCAAACAAAAATGCCGGATCCCAGGATCCGGCATCGTCACGCTAGACCAGAGGCCAGGCCGGCGGCCTGTGCCCGCCAGACTTAGAAGTGATACTCGGCACGGATCATCGGCGTCTTCGCCAGCGAACCCGGCACGTTGCTCGGATTGCCGAACTTGTTGCGCCAGTATTGGTATTCCAGGCCGACGCGGAAGGTGTTCTTGCCCATTCCCAGCGGGGTACCCACATCGTACATGACCTGGCCGTCGAAGTTCAGCTCGGGTGCGGTCGGGCCGCCGAACTCGTTCTTGCCCTTGGAGGCGATGTAGTTCATGTAGCCTTCGAAGGCCAGACCAGTCGAGCCCAGCGGAATGCCCCAGGCCAAGTTCAGCATCGGGTGCGTGTCGTAGGTGTAGCGGCTGGAAACGCCAATGGGCTGGTTGCTTTCGAACAGCGCCAGCACGCTCACATTCAGGAAGCCCGGCACATCCATCATCAGGGTCGGGCCGACCACCAACATGCGCTTCTTGGACGCGTAGCTCTTGTCGTTCTTGGTGTTCCAGTCAAAGCCCAGGGTCATGCCGACGCCGCGTGCAGGGCCGAAGGACAGATCCTTGCCGCTGATCTTGCCGATATCCAGGGTATTGCGATAGGTGATATAGGCTTCCTGGGCGCTATCGTCCTTGCTGTCCGACATCAGCAGGTCCACGTTCAGGAAGTTGGTGCCGTACTTGTAGCCGCTGGCGTGCTGGAAGTTGACAATGTTCTTGCTGATGTCCTGCGTGTTGTAGGGCTCGGCAAAATGGGTACCGTAACGGTAGCCGATCGAGTTATCCGACCAGTCGGCGGCATGCGCCGACAGGCTGCAGGCGGTCGACGCGACCACCGCTGCCATCATCCAGTGTTTCCCCTTGATGCTCTTCTTCATACTTTTCTCCCTGGTTTGCTTCATGAAAAATTTGTGTTGATAGGGAAGCCCTCCCGCCCACCGCAGCACCTTGCTCTCCCCGCTGCCATGTGCGTCCCGGACACCCTGCCTTGCTCACCTTGTCAAATAAGGCTGGGCAGATTGCTTACACGATTGCCGACATCCGTACCGACCGAAGCCTTTAGGCAAGGCTCGTGCCAGCCCATGAATGGCATGCCAAACTGCGCCGATGCACGGCAGCCAATACGAGCCCGTCAGGCGATCTGGCATCCCGGCTCCCGCGCACAGGGGCGCATGGTAGCCGAGCCAACGCCCGACCCAAAGAGAAAAGCGATCTTCCGACAATTTTTCGGCAGTGATTGTCGACAATCAACCACAGAATTGCGGGCAGGACAAAAACGGCGGAGATGCCGTCATATAGGACCTATAGCGGGGTGCGTGCTATTTTTTTTAGTGCATTTCTTTCTACTTAGGTGCAACAGAGCACCAATTTGTTGCAAATGGGTTTTTTGATTGTCGACAAAATCGACGCCGGCTGTTGATCGGCCAAGACGCGCACCGGCTAGCGCGAGCCCGATTCCATGCAAACTTGCTACGCTTGGCACATTAAATGCTTTTAAGGGCTCTGTCAGAGCACCTCATGCGGGGATGACCGTGCATGCAGAACAGATGTCTCGGCCATGGGGTGCGCATCCATCAACAAGGAAAGGGGAAGTCCATCGTGCAATTCAGCAAGCTCTCCAAACTGGGCGCAGCCCTCCTGCTAGCCGCATCGTGCTCGACCACGTTCGCCCAGGAAACCAAGATCAAGTTCCAGCTGGACTGGCGCTTCGAAGGCCCATCCGCCCTCTTCCTGGTGGCCAAGTCCAAGGGCTACTTCGCCCAGGAAAAACTGGATGTCACCATCGATGCCGGCAATGGCTCCGGCAATGCGGTCAACCGCGTCGCCTCCGGCACCTATGACATGGGCTTTGCCGACATGGCCGCCCTCATGGAATTCGCCGCCAACAATCCCGACGCCCCCAGCAAGCCGGTGGGCGTGATGATGGTCTACAACGACACGCCGGCCGCGATCTTCTCGCTCAAGAAGACCGGCATCCGGAAGCCGGCCGACCTGGCCGGCAAGAAGCTGGGCTCGCCGGTCTTCGACGCCGGCCGCCGTGCCTACCCGATCTTCGCCAAGGCCAATGGTCTGGATGCATCCAAGACGCAATGGACCAGCATGGACCCGCCACTGCGCGAGACCATGCTGGCGCGTGGCGACGTCGATGCCATCACCGGCTTCTATTTCACCTCGCTCCTGAACCTCAATGCCCGTGGCATCAAGGATGAAGACATCAATGTGATGATGTATCCCGACTATGGCGTGCGCCTGTACGGCAACGTCATCATCGCCTCCGATGCCATGCTCAAGCAGAAGCCGGAGGCCATCAAGGGCTTCCTGCGCGCCTTCGCCAAGGCCAGCCGCGATGTGATGGCCAATCCGGAAGCGGCCATCAAGGTCCTGAAGGAACGTGATGGCCTGATCGACGAGAAGCTGGAACTGCGCCGCCTGAAGCTGGCCATCGCCAGCGCCATCGCCACCCCGCATGCGAAGTCGGAAGGCTATGGCCAGGTGTTCGGCCCGCGCCTGACGCTGATGGCGTCGCAGGTCTCGGACGCCTACGGCACCAAGACCCGCGTCAATGCCGACAAGATCTGGAATGGCAGCTTCCTCCCTTCCAAGGCGGAGCTGGATGTGTTCCCCAAGTGATCCAGAGGAATCAAGGGAGTCAGGGGCGAGCCCTGTGACTTCCTGATTTGTTAGAAAAACGCTGTTGAAAACTTAGTTTCAACAAATTGCCACCGGGAAAATGATCCGATCGAAAAACTAAGTTTCGAGATCCCTGGATCCTTTTCATCGCATCGTTTTCCCGGCCGGCAGAACAGAAGAAAAACGACCCGATCCATGAGCGAACCCTTCGTCGATTTCCGCCACGTCTACCTGGCCTATGATGGCGCCACCGAATTCGCGGTGGAAGACATCGACCTGCAGACCCGGGCAGGCGAATTCATCGCCATCGTCGGCCCCTCCGGCTGTGGCAAGTCCACGTTCATGAAGCTGGCCACGGGCCTGAAGCAGCCCAATCGCGGCAGCGTGGTCATCGGCGGCCAGGTCGTGACCGGGCCGCTGAAGTTCGTGGGCATGGCCTTCCAGGCGCCCACGCTGTTGCCCTGGCGCACCACGCTGGAAAACGTGCTGCTGCCGCTGGAGATCGTCGAACCCTATCGCCGCGACTTCAAGCAGAAGAAAGCCGAATACACCGAGCGCGCCCTGAAGTTGTTGAAGACCGTGGGCCTGGACGGCTACGCCGACAAGTTTCCCTGGCAGCTCTCGGGTGGCATGCAGCAGCGCGCCTCGATCTGCCGCGCGCTCATCCACGAACCCAAGATGCTGCTGCTGGACGAGCCCTTTGGCGCCCTCGATGCCTTCACCCGCGAGGAGTTGTGGTGCGTGCTGCGCGACCTGTGGGCCGAGCGTCGCTTCAACGTCATCCTGGTCACGCACGACCTGCGCGAAGCGGCCTTCCTGGCCGACACCATCTATGTGATGAGCAAGCGCCCGGGCCGCATCGTGGTCAAGCGCGACAATCCGCTGCCGCGCCCCTGCGACCTGGAAACCACCTACACCGACGCCTTCAACGCCCTGGTGCACGAGCTGCGCGAGCACATCGGCCACGTGCGCAATACCTGACCCCGGCCAAGGACAGATCATGAAAAGAACCTTCTCCGGAAAACTCAACCAGGCCGCCACCACGCTGGCGCCCTGGATCCTGCTCATCGTCATCCTGGGCATCTGGCAGTTCATCTGCAGCGTGTGGAACGTCTCTGACTTCATCTTCCCCAGCCCGGCCTCGATCCTGCAGGCCATGGTGGAATTCGCCGGCCCCATCACCGAGCATGCACTCTCGACCTTCTGGGTCACCATGGTGGGCTTTGCCATCGCCGTGGCAGTGGGCGTGACGCTGGGCTTCGTCATCGGCTCTTCGCCCATGCTGTATGCCGCCGCCTACCCGCTGATGACGGCCTTCAACGCCTTGCCCAAGGCGGCTTTCGTGCCGGTGCTGGTGGTCTGGTTCGGCATCGGCGCGGGACCGGCGATCCTGACGGCCTTCCTGATCTCCTTCTTCCCCATCATGGTCAACATCGCCACCGGCCTGGCCACGCTGGAGCCGGAGCTGGAGGACGTCTTGCGCGTGCTGGGCGCGCGCCGCATGGATATCCTGCTCAAGGTCGGTTTGCCGCGCTCCATGCCGTACTTCTTCGCCTCGCTGAAAGTGGCCATCACGCTGGCCTTCGTGGGCTCGACGGTCTCCGAGATGAATGCCTCCAACCAGGGCATCGGCTACCTGCTGGTATCGGCCGGATCGTCCATGAAGATGCCGCTGGCCTTCGCCGGTCTGGTAGTGATCGGCGCCATGGCCATGGCCATGTACGAATTGTTTGCCATCATCGAGCGCCGCACGACGGCCTGGGCGCATCGCGGAAAATGAGGTCTTGCGCGCCGGGGGCCGTACCTGGCATGCAAAAGCGGTAGGCGGCACAGCACAATTTGTCTATGATGACGCGCGTACCAAGCCCCGGCCCTCGGCCGGCAGGCCGGACTGGCGAAGGGGCCAGCCGATTCGAAACAGAGAACCTCAGAGAACCACAGGGAAATCACGTGAGCGCAGTGCCACTCCGCCTTGAAATCAGCCACGTCCGCAAGGCCTATCCGGGCGTGCTGGCCAACGACGACGTCAGCCTGGCGGTCGCGCCCGGCGAGATCCATGCCGTGCTCGGCGAAAACGGCGCCGGCAAGTCCACCTTGATGAAGATCATCTTCGGCGCGGTCAAGCCCGATGCCGGCGAACTCCGCTGGAACGGCGCGCCGGTGCAGATCGCCAATCCGCAAGTGGCGCGCAAGCTGGGCATTGCCATGGTGTTCCAGCATTTCTCGCTGTTCGATACGCTCACCGTCACCGAGAACATCGCCCTGGGCCTGGATGCCAAGACCGACCTGAAGGAACTGGCCGAGCGCATCACCCGTACCGGTGAGAAATACGGCCTGGAGCTGGAACCGCAGCGCCATGTGCACACCCTGTCGGTGGGCGAGCGCCAGCGTGTGGAAATCGTGCGCGCCCTGCTGACCGAGCCGCAACTGCTGATCCTGGACGAGCCGACCTCGGTGCTGACCCCGCAGGCGGTCGAGAAACTCTTCGTGACCCTGCGCCGTCTGGCCGACGAAGGCTGCAGCATCCTCTACATCAGCCACAAGCTCGACGAGATCCGCGCGCTGTGCCACAGCGCCACCGTCATGCGTGGCGGCCGCGTGACCGGCAATTGCGATCCGCGCAATGAAAGCAGCGCCAGCCTCTCGCGCATGATGATCGGCGACGAACTGGTGCGCCTGCAGCGCGAGCGCAATCCCGATTCGCAACGCAATGAACGCAAGCTGCATGTCAATCGCCTCTCGCTGCCCAAGGCCCACCTGTTTGCGACCGAACTGAAGGACATCGAGTGCGAAGTACGTGCCGGTGAGATCGTCGGTATCGCCGGGGTCTCCGGCAACGGCCAGCAGGAGCTGCTGGCGGCACTCTCCGGCGAGGACCAACGGGCTGCGCCCAACATGATCATGCTGGGCGGCAAGCCGGTGGGCGATCTCTCGCCCAATCCGCGCCGCGCGGCCGGCCTGGGACTGGTGCCGGAAGAACGCCTGGGGCGTGGTGCCGTGCCGACCCTCTCGCTCACCGCCAATATGCTGCTGTCACACCAGAAGGCACCCTATGTAAAGCACGGCATGATCGACTTCGGCTTCACGCGTCGTGCCGCCGCGTCCATCATCGAACGCTTCAAGGTCAAGGCGGCCGGTCCCGATGCGGCGGCCAAGAGCCTCTCGGGCGGTAATCTGCAGAAGTTCATCGTCGGCCGCGAGATGGAGCGCAAGCCGGCGGTGTTCGTGGTGGCGCAGCCGACCTGGGGTGTGGACGTGGGCGCTGCGGCGCAGATCCACGGTGAAATCCTGAAACTGAAACAGGAAGGTTGTGCAGTGCTGGTGATCTCGGAAGAACTTGACGAACTATTCGCCTTATGTGATCGCCTGCATGTGATCGCCAAGGGGCGGCTCTCGCCCTCCATCCCGATCGAACAGGCCACCCGCGAGCAGGTGGGCGTGTGGATGAGCGGTCTGTGGGATGACGCTGCAGCCAGCGGTGCGGAGGTGCGCCATGGCTGATCGTATGGGTTTCCCGCTGCGCCTGGAGTTGCGTGGCGCGCCGTCGAAGACGATGACCTATCTCTCGCCGGTGATCGCCATCGTCGCCACGCTGCTGCTGGGGGCGCTGCTGTTCCTGGCGCTGGGCAAGGATCCGCTGGCGGGACTGAAGGTGTTCCTGGTCGATCCCTTCAATGGCAAGCGCGCCATCAGCGAACTGCTGTTGAAGTCGATACCGCTGATCCTGTGTGCGCTGGGGCTGGCGGTATGCTTCCGCGCCAGCATCTGGAACATCGGTGCCGAGGGCCAGTTCACCGTCGGTGCGCTGTGCTCGGGCGCGATGCTGGTCTGGCTGGACGTGCCGGGCCACAGCATCTCCGGTGGCATGGGCCTGGCGTTGATGATCGTGGCCGGCGTCATCGGCGGGGCGCTGTGGGCGGCCATCACGGCCTACCTGCGCGACCAGTTCAATGCCAATGAGATCCTGGTCTCGCTGATGCTGACCTATGTGGCGCAGCTGCTGCTGATGTGGGCGGTCAATGGTCCACTGAAGGATCCCAATGGCATGAACTTCCCGCAGTCCAAGGTGTTCTCCGACGAGTTCATGCTGCCCATGCTGATCTCCGGCACGCGCCTGCACGTGGGCTTTGCAGTGGCCATCGTGGCGGCCGTGCTGATGGCGATCTTCATGATGCGCAGCCTGCGCGGCTTCTCGCTGATGGTCGGCGGCGTGGCACCGCACGCGGCGCGTTATGCGGGTTTCTCGGCACGCTCGGCGCTGTGGGTGTCGCTCTTGATCTCGGGTGCCTTCGCCGGCCTGGCCGGGGCCTTCGAGATCGCCGGCCCCATCGGCCAGCTGCTGCCGTCGGTGTCGCCGGGCTATGGCTTCGCGGCCATCATCGTGGCCTTCATCGGCCGCCTGCATCCCATCGGCGCCATCCTGGGCGGCTTGATCATGTCGCTGCTGTATCTGGGTGGTGAGCTGGCGCAATCGCGCCTGGGCCTGCCCTCGGCGATCACGGGAGTGTTCCAGGGCATGCTGCTGTTCCTGCTGCTGGCCTGCGATACGCTGATCGATTACCGCCTGGCGTGGAAAAAGAAAGTCTAAGGAATCAGGACAGGATATGGATCAACTCGCTCCTCTCATCGCAGCCTCGATCAATGCCGGCACCCCGCTGCTGCTGGCGGCCATCGGCCTGCTGATCAATGAACGTTCCGGCGTGCTCAACCTGGGCGCCGAAGGCATGATGCTGGTCTCGGCCATCGCCGGTTTCGCCGTGGGCTATACCACCAAGAGTCCGCTCCTGGGCTTTGTCGCCGGCGCCCTCTGCGGCATGCTGATGTCCACCCTGTTTGCCTGGCTGGCCCTGCGCCTGGCCACCAACCAGGTCGCCACTGGCCTGGCCCTGTCGATCTTCGGCGCGGGCCTGTCAGCCTTCGTGGGCCAGCGTTTCGTCGGCCTGGCGCTGCCGGCGCAACCGAACTCGGTGCCGTTGCTGGGCGATATTCCCTTCGTCGGCCAGGCCTTGTTCCACCAGCACTGGATGAGCTACCTGGCCTTCGTGCTGTGCCTAGCCAGCATCTGGTTCCTCTATCGCACGCGCGCCGGCCTGGTGCTGCGTGCCGTGGGTGAATCGCCCGAGTCCGCCCATGCACTGGGCTATTCGGTGCGCGGCATCCGCTACCTGGCGCTGCTCTTCGGTGGCGCCTGCTGCGGCCTGGCCGGAGCCTACATGTCGCTGGTCTATACCCCGATGTGGGTCGAAGGCCTGGTGGCCGGGCGCGGCTGGATCGCGCTGGCGCTGACCGCCTTCGCCACCTGGCGGCCGGCACGTGTCTTGCTGGGTTCGCTGCTGTTTGGCGGCGTCACCATCGCCCAGTTCTACCTGCAGGGCATGGGCGTGACCATTCCTTCGCAGATCCTGTCGATGGCGCCTTACCTGGCCACCATCGTGGTGCTGGCGCTGATCTCGCGCAATCCCGACTGGATCCGCCTGAACATGCCGGCCTCGCTGGGCAAGCCTTTCCGCCCGGGCGCATCCTGATGCCGGCCTGAGCGGTGATCATTTTCGTAGCAGCACTTGTATTGGCAACACCTGTATCTGTATCAATCCACTGACCTTGAGGGAGAACACAATGAAGATTTCGCGCAGGGCATCGCTGACGATGCTCGCCACCCTGGCGGCAGCAACCCTGATCGGTTGCGGCAAGAAGGAAGAACCCGCTGCGGCCGCGCCTGCTGCAGCGCCGGCCGCAGCCGCACCGGCGGCTGATCCGCTGAAGGTCGCCTTCGTCTACATCGGCCCGGTCGGTGACGCCGGCTGGACCTTCGCCCACGACAAGGGCCGCAAGGCCGTGGAAGAAAAGTTCGGCGACAAGGTCAAGACCACCTTCGTGGAAAACATCCCCGAGTCGGCAGCCGACGCCGAGCGCGTCTTCCGCCAGCTGGCCACCGATGGCAACAAGCTGATCTTCGGCACCACCTTCGGCTACATGGAAGCCATGCTGAAGGTCGCCAAGGAATTCCCGGACGTCAAGTTCGAACACGCCACCGGCTTCAAGACCGCCGACAACCTGGCGCAATACGACGTGCGTACCTATGAAGGTGCCTACCTGGCCGGCGTGGTCGCGGGCAAGATGAGCAAGTCCGGCAAGCTGGGCGTGGTGGCATCGGTGCCGATTCCCGAGGTGATCCGCAACATCGACTCCTTCACCCTGGGTGCGCGTTCGGTCAACCCCAAGGCCACCACCGCCGTGGTGTGGGTCAACAAGTGGTTCGATCCGGGCAAGGAACGTGAAGCCGCCACCACCCTGATCGGCCAGGGCGTCGATGTGCTGATGCAGAACACCGACTCCGCCGCCGTGGTGCAGACCGCGCAGGAAAAGGGCGTGTACGCCTTCGGCTGGGACAGCGACATGACCAGCTTCGGCCCCAAGGCCCACCTGGCTGCTTCCATGATCAACTGGGGCGTGTACTACACCGCCCGCGTGCAGGCCGTGATGGATGGCTCCTGGAAGAGCAGCACCACCTGGGTTGGCCTGAAGGACAACGGCATCGACCTGTCCGCCTTCAATCCTGAGCTGCCGGCCGACGTGAAGTCGCTGGTGGAAGAGCGCAAGAAGGGCATCGTCGACGGCAGCGCGCCGATCTGGAAGGGTCCGCTCAAGGACAACACCGGCAAGGAAGTGCTGGGCAAGGATGCCGTGGCCGATGACGGCTTCCTGCATGGCATCAAGTTCTACGTCGAAGGCGTGGACGGCAAGGTACCGGGCTGATGCAACGTGGCGCGCCCAGGCGCGTCCGGTGACAGCGCAAGACCGTCGGCACTGCGAGGTGCCGGCGGTTTTTTTTCGGGATTGCCAAGGCCTATGCCGTGATGCGCTCGATCACGGGACGCTGCAGCTTGCTGGCCTGGTAGAGATCGAATTGCATCTGCATACCGGCCCACAGTTCGGGACTGGTGCCAAAGGCGGCAGCTAGCCGATAGGCCATGTCGGGTGAGATGCCGGCCGCGCCGCTGACCACCCTCTGCAAGGTGACGCGGCTCACGCCCAGCCGCAAGGCGGCTTCGGTCACCGTCATCTCGCCGAGGTACTCCCTGAGTACCTCGCCCGGATGCGGCGGATTGAACATGCGAGTCATCGTAGAACTCCCTTCGATATCAGTGATAGTCGCGGTAGTCCACCAGTACCGCGTCTTGTCCCTCGAAGGCAAACACCATGCGCCAATTTCCATTGACGGTGATTGCCCAATGCCCCTTCAAGTCACCTTTGAGCGGGTGCAGCGCCCATGACGGCGCCGACAAGTCTTCCGCACGGGTGGCCTGATCCAGCGCCGCCAGCTGCAGCCTGAGCCTGCCCGCGTGCGTGGCCTGGATACCGGCCTTGCTGCCTGTTTCAAAGAAACGCTGCAGCCCTTTGTGTCGGAAACTTTTTATCATGCGAGACAATGTATCCTGTATCGCTACTATTTACAATCCGGTTTCGAGCTGACTGTTGCGCCCCGTTGCCGCGCAACAATGCATGATCGGCATGTCCATGGGCTTTCCGGCCTGCGCCCCGCCCCGCCGAAAACCCCCGACCCGCCGCTATCACAGCCGCATCCAGCCTGTATAATGCACAGCCAATATCTGCCGGAAGCTGGCGTTTTCCTTCACTTCCTGCCGCAATCAACATCTAGATTTATGCAAAAAACCCGCAAACCGATCGAGATCAAGATTTCCACCGTGGTTGCCATTTCGGCAATCCTGCATGAAACCGACCCGGCCTCGCTCGAACAGGCCCTGAAGGAAATGACCGGCGGCGTCGCCGACTTCTTCGAGGACGAATTCGCGGTACTGGACATCGGCACCCTGGACGCTGATGCCGCCGCCGGCATCGACTGGAGTGCCGTGGTGGCGCTGTTCAAGCGCTTCCGCCTCAACACCGTGGCCGTGCGCAATGCACCGGAAGGCTTGCATGCCGGTATCGTCGAACACGGCCTGGCCATCGACAATTCGGCCGTCGCCGGTGCCGGCGCGGCCAATGCGCGCGCCCAGGAAGCCGCCGTGCAGGACAGCGCGCCCGCCCCTGTCGCTGCTGCACCGGTGGCGCCAACTGCCCCGGCGCCCGTGCAGCCTGCCGCCGTGCCCGTGGCCAATACCGTCGTGATCGATACCCCGGTGCGGGCCGGCCAGCGCATCTATGCGCGTGGCGCCGACCTGGTCGTGCTGGCCGTGGTCAACAACGGTGCCGAACTGATCGCCGATGGCTGTATCCACGTCTACGCGCCGCTGCGCGGTCGCGCGCTGGCTGGTGCCTCGGGCAATACCGAGGCACGCATCTTCGCCGCATCGCTGGAGGCGGAACTGGTGTCCATCGCCGGAGTCTATCGAACCTTCGAGAACGGTCACGCGCCCGAACTCGCAGGCAAGCAGGTGCAGGTGCGCCTGCAGGGCGAACGCATCGACGTGCTGCAGATGAAGGCGTCCTAAGACGCTGCGGTAAATAATTTACTGAATCCAGCCGGGATCACCCGGCGTACTGTTCTTCTTAAGGAGTTTTTCGTGGCAAAAATCATCGTTGTGACTTCGGGTAAAGGCGGCGTCGGCAAAACGACGTCGAGCGCCAGTTTCGCATCGGGCCTGGCCATGCGCGGCCACAAGACCGCCGTGATCGACTTCGACGTCGGCCTGCGTAACCTGGACCTGATCATGGGTTGCGAACGCCGCGTGGTGTATGACCTGATCAACGTCATCAACAAGGAAGCCACCCTGAACCAGGCCCTGATCAAGGACAAGCACTGCGACAACCTGTTCATCCTGCCGGCCTCGCAGACCCGCGACAAGGACGCCCTGACCGAAGAAGGCGTGGAACGCGTGCTGGGCGACCTGTCCAAGATGGATTTCGAATACATCATCTGCGACTCCCCCGCCGGCATCGAGCACGGTGCGGTGATGGCGCTGACCTTTGCCGATGAGGCCATCGTGGTCTCCAACCCGGAAGTGTCCTCGGTGCGCGACTCGGACCGCATCCTCGGCATCATCCAGGCCAAGTCGCGCCGCGCCTCCTCGGGCGGTGAGCCGGTCAAGGAACACCTCTTGATCACCCGCTATTCGCCCAAGCGCGTCGAAGATGGCGAGATGCTCTCCTATACCGATGTGCAGGAAATCCTGCGCATTCCCCTGATCGGCATCATCCCCGAGTCGGAAACCGTGCTGCAGGCGTCCAACCAGGGCTCCCCCGCGATCCACATGAAGGACAGCGATGTGGCGCAGGCTTACCAGGACGTGGTGTCGCGCTTCCTCGGCGAGACCGTCGAACTGCGTTTCACCACCTACGAAAAGCCGGGGTTCCTGCAGCGTATCTTCGGAGGTAAGTGATATGTCCCTGCTTTCTTTCCTCTTCCCCAGCAAGCCCAAGAGCGCGGTGGCGGCGAAGGAGCGGCTGCAGATCATCATCGCCCGCGAACGCTCCAATGGCCGCCAGGGCCCGGACTTCCTGCCGGCACTGCACAAGGAATTGATCGAGGTGATTTCCAAGTACACCAAGGTCAATGCCGACGACATCAAGATCTCGCTGGACCGCCAGGGCAACCTGGAGGTGCTGGATGTGAACGTGGTGCTGCCCGACAGCGACGTGCCAGCCGCGTGAGCGCCACAACGGCGAGCGCCTGAACAGGGCTCGCCGCGCAGCAAGGGCAGCTCCGGCTGCCCTTTCGTCTATCTGAATGCCCTTGCCCACTGAAGTCCTTGCCTGATGCGATGAAGATCGGGATCCTCTGCTCCGACGCCGATACCGTCACCCTGGTGACCCAGCTGGCCGAACGCCACGACTGCACCGTCCATACCAGCCCTGCCGAGCTGGAGCTGGCGTGCCGGGACGGCGCCGGCCTGCTGGTGGTCGACCTGGATGAGCTGCAGGGACACCCGCAGGCCAATGCGCTCACCGAGCTGATCCACGCGCATCGCCCACCGGTGACCCCGCGAGCCTTGCCGGCCGTGCTGCTGCTGGCCACGCCAGCACACCAGACCTGGCTGCGCGGCATGCTGCTGGCCGGTGCCGATGACTACCTGGTCAAGCCGGTACGGCGCCAGGAACTGGCCCTGCGCCTGGACCTGCTGCTGATGGCGGCGCAGCCGCATGACATCCCCGAGCGCATCGTGGCCGCCGGTGGCTTCACCATCGACCTGGCGCGCCTGCGCGCCACGCATCCCGAGCGGCCCGAAATGGATGTCATGCTGACCCGCAAGGAAGCCGAACTGGCCCTGCTGCTGCTGCAACACCTGGGACGACCGCTGTCGCGCGCCTTCCTGCGCGAGCGGGTCTGGGGGGCCGAGGCCGAATTGCCCACCCGTACGCTGGATACGCACATCTCGCGCATCCGCACCAAGCTCGGCCTGCATCCGCAATACGGATACCAGCTGGCGACGGTCTATGGTTATGGCTACCAGCTGGAACAGCTGGCGTAAGGACAGAAAAAGTGTCGGCACGGCAAGATGGGCGCAATCGCAACGCTTGCCCCCGAAAAAGCTGATCCATGTCAGAGACATATACCGATTATCAGGGCTTGCTCCAACCCGATATTTCGCAAAGAGTATAATAGTTCCCAAAACCGGGGCTAAAACTGCGTGTTTCTAGCTGTTTTCCCACCCGGCCCTGCATCATCCCAGCTCATCGGCGCCCTCGCCGCGAAATTCCATGCACCTGCTTGCCGTCGGCCTCAACCACACTACCGCGCCCGTTTCGCTGCGCGAGAAGGTGGCATTCCCTGCGGACCAGATCGGTCAGGCAGTGGCGGCAGCGCGCGCGTGGTTTGGCGGCAATGACAAGATCGTAGCCTCCGGCGAGGCAGCCATCCTCTCCACCTGCAACCGCACCGAGCTGTATGCCGCCGCCGTTGCGGGCAAGGATGGCGTGGATTTCGCCATCGACCGTACCGCGCAGTTCCTGGCGGACTACCACCAGATTGCCTACGCCGACCTGCGTCCCTATCTGTACTCGCTGCCCCAGGACAATGCCGTGCGCCATGCCTTCCGTGTCGCCTCCGGGCTGGACTCGATGGTGCTGGGCGAGCCGCAGATCCTGGGCCAGATGAAGGATGCCGTGCGCCAGGCCGATGCGGCCGGCGGCCTGGGCACCTACCTGCACCAGCTGTTCCAGCGCACCTTCGCGGTGGCCAAGGAAGTACGCAGCACCACCGAGATCGGCGCCCACAGCGTGTCCATGGCCGCCGCTGCCGTGCGGCTGTCGCAGCGCATCTTCGATGCCGTCTCGGGGCAGAACGTGCTCTTCATCGGTGCCGGTGAAATGATCGAATTGTGCGCGACCCACTTCGCCGCACAGAATCCCAAGTCCCTGACGGTGGCCAACCGTACGATGGAGCGCGGCGAGACGCTGGCGCATCGCTTCAACGGCCGCGCCATCCGCCTGGCCGACCTGCCGGCACAGCTGGCCAGCTTCGACATCGTGGTTTCCTGTACCGCCTCGCAGCTGCCCATCATCGGCCTGGGGCTGGTGGAACGTGCGGTCAAGGCGCGCCGCCACAAACCCATCTTCATGGTCGACCTGGCGGTGCCGCGCGATATCGAATCCGAAGTCGGCCGCCTGGATGACGTCTTCCTCTACACCGTGGACGACCTGGCCTCGGTAGTGCAAAGCGGCGTCGAAAACCGCCAGGCCGCCGTGGCGCAGGCCGAAGCCATCATCGAGACCCGCGTGCAGTCCTTCATGCACTGGATCGACAGCCGCGCCATGGTGCCGCTGATCCAGGATCTCAACGAAACCGGCGAGGCCCTGCGCCTGGCCGAACTGGACCGCGCCCGCCGCATGCTGGCCAAGGGCGACGACGTCGAAGCCGTACTGGAAGCCCTCTCCAAGGGCCTGACCGCCAAGTTCCTGCATGGCCCGCAACAGGCCCTGCACCACGCCCAGGGCGAACAGCGCAGCCAGCTGGTCTCGCTGCTGCCGCAACTGTTCCGCGCCAAGCGTTAGCGTTCTCTCTCCTGCTGCTCCGCATCGCCATGCGGAGCGCGTGCTGGCGCTTGCCGGCGCCCGCCCTAGCCCCATCTCTACCCTCTTTGCACCGGATCGACACCCCATGAAACCATCGATGCTCGCCAAACTCTTCCAGCTCGCCGAACGACTGGAAGAGCTCAACAGCCTGCTGGCACAGGAAGACGCCACGGCCAACATGGACAACTTCCGCAAGATGACCCGTGAACATGCCGAACTGGGACCGCTGGTGGCGCTGTACCACGACTTCGTGCAGGCCGGCGACGATATCCGCACCGCCCAGGAACTGCTGTCGGACCCCGACATGAAGGCCTTCGCCCAGGAAGAGATCGACGGCGCCAAGGCCCGCATGGATGCGCTGGAGCTGGACCTGCAGAAGATGCTGCTGCCCAAGGATCCCAACGACGAGCGCAACATCTTCCTGGAAATCCGCGCCGGCACCGGCGGTGACGAGTCGGCCCTGTTTGCCGGCGACCTCCTGCGCATGTACACCCGCTATGCCGAGCGCCAGCGCTGGCAGGTGGAGATCGTGTCCTCATCCGAGTCCGAACTGGGCGGCTACAAGGAAGTGATCGCCCGCATCGCCGGCTTCGGCGCCTATTCGCGCCTGAAGTTCGAGTCCGGCGGCCATCGCGTGCAGCGCGTGCCGGCCACCGAGACTCAGGGCCGCATCCATACCTCGGCCTGTACCGTGGCGGTGATGCCGGAAGCCGATGAAGTCGAGGACGTCGACATCAATCCGGCCGATCTCCGCATCGATACCTACCGCGCCTCCGGCGCCGGCGGCCAGCACATCAACAAGACCGATTCGGCCGTGCGCATCACCCACCTGCCCACCGGCATCGTGGTGGAGTGCCAGGACGACCGCAGCCAGCACAAGAACAAGGCGCAAGCCATGAAGGTGCTGGCCGCGCGCATCAAGGACGTGCAGCTGCGCGAACAGCAATCCAGGGAAGCCGCCACCCGCAAGTCCCTGATCGGCTCGGGTGACCGCAGCGAGCGCATCCGCACCTACAACTTCCCGCAGGGGCGCATGACCGACCATCGCATCAACCTGACCCTGTACAAGCTGGACTTCATCATGGACGGTGACCTGGACGAACTGACCAATGCCCTCATCACCGAACACCAGGCCGAACTACTGGCGCAACTGGGCGATGATTGAGGCGGCACTGACAGTTTCCCGACATCCGGAACCAAAAGGTATGATGCTGTTCTGAAACAAACGTCGAGGCCCGCCTGAGGGGGCGGGTGCAGACTATCGGGGCTGTCCACTACAATCACGCCATGGCTGCAGATCGACGCCGTGGCTATCCTCATTGTCCGAGAATTGATCGAATCGATATGAAATCTTCCAAACCGGTTTTCCTGCTGGTGGCGCTGGTCTGCATCGCGCTGCTGGGCTTCGCCATGTACCTGCAGATCGTTGAAGAGATGCAGCCTTGTCCCCTGTGCGTGATCCAGCGCTACATGTTCGTGCTGGTGGCGGCCTTCGCGCTGCTTGGCTACTTCATGCCGCTGCCGGCCCGACGCGCCGGCGCCGCGCTGGGTGTGCTGGCCGCGCTGGGCGGTGCGGGCACGGCCATCTGGCACCTGTATGTGAAGGCGCATCCGGGCGTGTCCTGCACCACCGATCCGCTGGAGACCGCACTGAACCAGCTGCCCACGGCCAAGCTGTGGCCGCAGATGTTTACCGCCGACGGCTTCTGCTCGGCGCCGTGGCCGCCGGTATTCGGCCTGCAGATCCCGACCTGGTCGCTGATCTGGTTCGTGCTGCTGGCCCTGGTGCTGCTGGTGCAGGTATTTGCCCGCGCGCCCCGCTCGACCATCTGGAAGTGATGACCGCGCCGTCCCACTACGCCGGCTGCACGCTGGCGACGGTCTTGAAGACGGCACCGCTGGAACCGCTGGAAAACCGCATCCTGCTCTGCCACGCCTTGCGGCTCACGCGGGTGCAACTGATCACGCAATCGGAGCGCCGCCTGGACGTGGCCGAGGCCGACGCCCTGGCCGCCTTGCTGGCGCGGCGCCTGCAGGGCGAGCCGATTGCCTATATCGTCGGCCTGCGCGAATTCTATGGACTGGATTTCCGGGTCACGCCGGATGTGCTGATCCCGCGTCCGGATACCGAATTACTGGTGGAACTGGCCATGGAAAGACTGCCGCAACGCGGCAGCCTGCTCGACATGGGGACGGGCTCGGGTGCCATCGCGGTCGCCATCGCCCATACGCGGCCCGACGCCAGCGTCACCGCCCTGGACGCCAGCGCGGCAGCGCTCGATATCGCGCGCGGCAATGCCGCCGCCCACCACACCAGCGTGACACTGCTCCTGAGCGACTGGTACCAGGCCCTGCCCGCCGGCCAGACCTTCGACGTGATCGCCTCCAATCCGCCCTACATCGTCGCCGGTGACCAGCACCTGTCGCAGGGCGACCTGCGCTTCGAACCGGTCGATGCCCTGACCGATCACGCCGATGGCCTCTCCGACCTGCGCAGCATCATCGACGGCGCCCCCGCGCATCTGCAGCGCGGCGGCTGGCTGCTGATGGAACACGGCTACGACCAGGCCGCCGCCGTGCGCGCCCTGCTGGCCGGCAGCGGCTTTGCCGAGGTGCAGAGCTGGCGCGACCTGGCCGGCATCGAGCGCGTCAGCGGCGCCCGCCTGCCCTGAACCTCACGGCCGCCGACCTCAGGCGGCCTCCTTGCCCCCACCCTGCGGACGTTGCGGCTGGCCGATCTCGGCCAGCAAGCTGGCCTCCTTCTGCCTGGCCGCCTGCAGGTGACGTTCCTTGACGTGGCCATAGCCGCGTATGTCTTCCGGTACCCGCGCCACGGCGACGACCTGCTCCAGATTGTCGGCACTGAGCTTGTCGAGCAGACGCGTGATGGTCTGGCGATAGTCACCAATCAGGGCGCGCTCCTGACGGCGTTCCTCGGTATGGCCGAAGGGATCGAAGAGCGTGCCACGCAGGAAGCGCAGCTTGGCCAACACGCCGAAGGCCGGCATCATCCAGCTGCCGTACTGCTGCTTGCGCAGATGCCCCTTCTCGTCGCGACGCGCCAGCAGCGGCGGCGCCAGGTGGAAGCGCAGCTTGTAATCGCCCTCGAACATGCCGGCGATCTTGTCGCGGAAGCTGCGGTCGGTATAGAGGCGGGCAACCTCGTACTCATCCTTGTAGGCCATCAGCTTGAAGAGGTACTGCGCTACCGCGCGGCTGAGCTTGAGCGCACGACCGGCCTCGCCCAGGCTGCTTTCGCGCACGCGCACCTGTTGCACGAAATCACTGTAGGTGCGGGCATAGGCGGCGTTCTGGTAGTCGGTGAGGAAGGCCACGCGACGCTCCAGCAATTCATCCAGCGTCGGTGTGCGCTTGAACTCGATCACCTGCGCGCTCACGCCGTTGCGCCCCGCCGCCGCCTGCACGAAGGCCAGGTCATGCGCGGCCACGCGGCCCCAGGCGAAGGCCTGCTTGTTGAACTCCACCTGCAGCGCATTGAGTTCGATGGCGCGCAGCAAGGCCGCTTCCGACAAGGGCACCCAACCCCGTTGCCAGGCATAGCCCAGCATGAACATGTTGGTGGCGATGGCGTCGCCCATCAATGCGGTGGCGATGTGGCCGGCGTCGACCAGGGAGAGGTTGTCGCGTCCGCAGGCGCGGGCGATCTCACCCTCGCTGGAGGCCGTGGGGAATTGCCAGTCCGGATTGCGCACGAAGGCCGCCGTGGGCATCTGGGTCGAATTGACGGCGGCATGGGTGCGGCCCTCGCCCATGCGCGAGAGGGCGTCGCGGCTGGCGGTGACGATCACGTCGCAACCAATCACCAGGTCTGCCATGCCGGTGCCGACCCGGGTCGAGTAGATATGGTCGGCATGCTCGGCCACCCGTACGTGTGACATCACCGGCCCGCCCTTCTGCGCCAGGCCGCTCATGTCCAGCACCGAGCAAGCGCGTCCTTCCACGTGCGCCGCCATGGCGATGATCTGGCCGATGGTGATCACACCGGTGCCGCCCACGCCCGTGACCAGGATGCCGTAGGGCTGGGCCAGTCCCGGCAACACCGGCTGCGGCAAGGCAGGCAGGGCCGGACCGGATTGCGCCTTGGCGCGCACGGGCTTCTTCAATGCGCCACCTTCCACCGTCACGAAACTGGGGCAGAAACCGCTCACGCAGGAGTAGTCCTTGTTGCAGGACGACTGGTTGATCTGGCGCTTGCGACCGAACTCGGTTTCCAGCGGCTCCACCGACAGGCAGTTCGATTGCACGCTGCAGTCCCCGCAGCCCTCGCACACGGCTTCGTTGATGACGGCGCGCTTGGCCGGATCGGGATAGGCATTGCGTTTGCGGCGACGACGCTTTTCCGAGGCGCAGGTCTGGTCGTAGATCATGGCCGAGACACCGGCGACCTCGCGCAATTCGCGCTGGACCGCATCGAGTTCGCTGCGATGGCGGATGGTCACGCCCTCAGCCCACTGGGTGCCGGCCGGGTACTTGTCGGGTTCGTCGGTGACCACGATGATGGGACGCACGTTCTCGGCCGCCAGCTGGCGCGAGATCATGGCCGGATCGAGCGGACCGTCGAACTCCTGGCCGCCGGTCATGGCCACCGCGTCGTTATAGAGGATCTTGTAGGTGATATTGACCTTGGCCGCCACCGAGGCACGCACGGCCAGGATGCCCGAGTGGAAATAGGTGCCATCGCCGAGGTTGGCGAAGACATGCTTTTCGCTCGTGAACGGCGCCTGCCCGACCCAGGTCACGCCCTCGCCGCCCATGTGCGTGAAGAGCTTGGTCTCGCGGTCCATCCAGGTCACCATGTAGTGACAACCGATGCCGGCCAGGCCGCGGCTGCCTTCGGGCAGCTTGGTGGAGGTGTTGTGTGGGCAGCCCGAGCAGAAGTGCGGGATGCGGTCCTTGTCGGGGTCAGGCTTGCTGCTGATGTTGAGGGCGGCTTCCTTGGCTTCCAGGTAGGCCACGCGGGTGCGGACCCGCTGCTCCACCGGATGACCGGCGAAGTAGCGCGAAATGCGAGCAGCGATGGCGCGCGCAATCTGCGCCGGATTGAGTTCGTAGGTCGCCGGCAGCAGCCAGTTGCCATGGCCGTCGCGCTGCGAGCCGCTCCATTCGCCGGTATCGTCGAACTTGCCGACCACACGCGGACGCACGTCGTCGCGCCAGTTGTAGAGCTCTTCCTTCAACTGGTATTCAAGGATCTGGCGCTTCTCTTCCACCACCAGGATCTCATCCAGCCCCTGGGCGAACTCGCGCACGCCTTCGGCTTCCAGCGGCCAGGTCATGCCGACCTTGTAGAGGCGGATACCGATGTCGCTGGCCACCTGTTCATCGATGCCCAGGTCTTCCAGCGCCTGGCGCGTATCGAGATAGGACTTGCCGGCGGTGATGATACCGATGCGCGCACGCGGGCTGTCCCAGATGATGCGGTTGAGCTTGTTGACCCGCGCATAGGCCAGCGCGGCATACCACTTGTAGTTGATCATCCGCGCTTCCTGGCCCAGCACGGTATCGGGCAGGCGGATGTTGAGGCCATCGGGCGGCAGGGCGAAATCCTCCGGCAGCTGGATCTTCACCCGGTCCGGATCGATCATCACCGACATGCCCGACTCGACCAGGTCGGTCACGCATTTCATGGCCACCCACAACCCCGTGTAGCGGCTCATGGCCCAGCCATGCAAGCCATAGTCGAGGTATTCCTGCACCGAGGACGGATAGAGCACCGGAATGCCGCAGGCCTTCAGGATGTGCTCGCTCTGGTGCGCGGCGGTGGAGGACTTGGCGGCATGGTCGTCGCCGGCAATGACCAGCACGCCACCATGCCTGGAGGTGCCGGCCATGTTGGCGTGCTTGAAGACGTCGCCGCAGCGGTCCACGCCCGGCCCCTTGCCATACCACAGGGAAAACACCCCGTCGTATTGCGCGCCCTCGAAAAGATTGACCTGCTGTGTGCCCCACACGCTGGTGGCGGCCAGGTCCTCGTTCATGCCGGGGTGGAACTTGACCTGTTTGGCCGCCAGGTACTTGCGGGCTTTCTCGGCGGTCTGGTCGACCGATCCCAGCGGGGAGCCGCGATAGCCGGTGATGAAACCGGCGGTATTCAAGCCGGCGCGCTCGTCGTATTGCCGCTGCAGCATCGGCAGGCGGACCAGCGCCTGGATGCCGGTCATGAAGACACGGCCGCGCTCCAGCGCGTACTTGTCGTCCAGGGATACGTCGTCCAGCAACAGGCGCTGTCCGGATGGTAGGGGTGCGTTCATGTGGTCTCCGTGCCAAAAATCTTGTTTTTGCTTGCACATGCGCCCGGTCAGGCGGGCTGTGTCAAACCATCGGTCTTGTGAACCGGGTTAGTGTTATGCAATCAAGTTAGCACAAGGGTCAGCGCCCCGCTACGCACGCCGCAGCAGGGTTTCCGGGCTTTTTTGGCATACCGGAAACACTTTCCGCAGGACTTGCGGCGTTAGAGGATGAGCAGAGAAGAAAATGCCGGAAAGCGCCAAACAACAATATTTCCGGCTGAAAAAAAATTATCGTGTCCGGCGATGCAAGGGAGCAAGTGTTACAGGCAAGACGCGAGTGTAACAACCGGTAAAAGACTTTGGCCCCTCAGCGCAGCGGGAGTTTAATGAGACCTACTTGAACAGCGATGGATTGGTATCTCTTACTGTGCAAGGTTCCTCCCCTCTAGTGTTGAAAGCACCACTAGCTCGCGGATCTGGCCTCCCCTGTCAGATCCGCTTTTTTTTTGTAGTTGTTGCAGCGGCCTCCAAGGGACTGGCGATCCGCCGCGTAGATCCACGACAGACCACCAGCGTTCATTCACGCATTCACACCGTGCCAGGCAAGTTGATTTCGCCGGGCAGCAGGGTATTGGCCGGCAAGGCTTCCTGCTGTTTCAGACGCTCGTAGAAGGGCGTGAAATCGGGCGCGGTATCGTTGAACAGTTGTTCGAAATCGCGAATGACGAAATAGGTTTCCTGGTAGGTGTCGATCTTGTAGAGCGTGCGCATGATGCGCTCGACCTGGAAGGGAACACGGCGCGGCTTGTCGCTGGAGAGGCAATACTCGACCTCGCCCCCCGAGGACAGGATGCCGGCGCCATAGATGCGCAGGCCCTGCTCGCTCTGGATCAGGCCGAACTCGATGGTGTACCAGTACAGGCGCGCCAGGTAGGCCAGGCCATCGAGCTTGAGGGCCTTCAGGCCACCCTTGCCGTATTCCTGCAGGTGGTTGGCGAAGATGGGATTGAACAGCAGCGGTACGTGGCCGAAGAAGTCATGGAACACGTCGGGTTCGACGATGTAGTCGAACTCGTGCTCCTCGCGCAGCCACACCGTGACCGGGAAGCGGCGATTGGCCAGGTGTTCGAAGAAGGTCTGGTCCGGCACCAGGCCGGGCACGGCCACCAGCTGCCAGCCGGTGGCCTTGTAGAGGGCTTCGGTGGTGCGGTCGAAACGCGGGATGCCTTGCGAGACATCGAGGGCCTTCAGGCTGTCGATGAAGACATCGCAGGCGCGCCCCGGGATCAGCTTGGCCTGGCGTTCGTAGAGACGGCGCCACAGCGCGTGCTGGGCGGGCGTGTAGCCGTCCCAGTCCTGGGCCACGACGTAGTTGGCGTCGGCCTGGCTGTAGTCGCCGCGCAAGGCGCCGCTGTCGGACTTGGTGGCGACGGTGGCGAAGAAATCATCGGTATTGGGATTGGTGCTCATGGCATACCCGTTATCAAAGTGAGGCGCATATTATGCGCTCCCTTGCCGGGCAGGTCATGTGCGCCCGCGCAAATGCGCGGCTTCGGGATGCCAGATCAGGGTGGCGGTGGCGGGCCGGTGTCCTTCTTCGCCGCGCCGATGCCGGTCACGCGCACGCCCCATTTCAGCAGGGCCTTGAAGTTGGCCTTGACGATGTAGTCCAGCATGGCGACCTGCTCTTCCATCGCCTCCTGGAACATGGTGGCGGAGTTGGCCGGCTTGATCTTGAGGTAGGCGTCGGCCTCGCCGTAGTCGCGGTGGATTTCCATGCCGGCCTTCTTGGCGATGTGCATCATCACCTTGTTGGACGACAGGCAGTGCATGTACAGCGTATCGACGTCGGCATTGCGACAGCGCATGGCGGCGCGCATGAACAGCCGCGTGCCTACCCCCAGCCCGCGTGCGGCGGCGCTGACCGATACGCCGAACTCGGCCACCACCGGCTTGATGGTGGCGCCGCTGATGCGCGTGGTTTCCTTGGGCGCGAACGCCAGGTGCCCCACGCCCAGCAGGCGCAAGCGGCGGTCATAGACACCGAAGACGGTATCGCGGTCGAAATCGATGTGCTCGACGTAACGCGCCACCATCTCATCGGAGAGCTTGGAGCCGAAGCGCAGCAGGCGGTCCTTCTCTTCCAGCGCCAGGAAATGGCGCATCAGGTGCCGGCGCGCCCGCGGCGACAATTCCTTGACGAAGACGATGGGCTTGTCGTGATGCTCCGGCGCGCCCGTGCCGCTGCCGGCGGCTGCTGCGCTGCCCGCCTGGCCGCGCAGGCGTCTGATCAGGGCTGAAACGGGATTGGTCATCGGCTTCCTCTCAGGGCTGCGCCGGTGGCTGACGGTCGACGTAGGCGGCCACCTGGGCGCTGCGCGCAGCCTGGATGGCCTCGGGGATACGTTGCGGCTGCGCCTGATGCTGGCCGGCGATGGCGCCGGCATCGATATCCTGCGCAGCCTGCAGCGCCCCTGCCAGGTAGGCGGCCTGCGGGAAGGGTTGCTGCTCCAGGCCGGTCCGCCCGCGATGGTCGCACTCGGCGGCGCGCAGCATGTCGATGAAGCGCTGCGGCTTGCGGAAGGCGTCGCAACGCGAGAACAGCTTGACCAGGGTGTCCGGGCGCATCTCGAAGGCACGACCGACATTGCCATGTTCGCGCGCGGTCATCAAGGCCAGGTCGCGGCAGTCGCCGGGTACCTTCAGGCGGGCACAGACCTGCTCGGCCAGCTGCGCGCTGCGGGCTTCGTGGCCGTGATGGCGCGGCCACATCTCCGGCGGCGTGGTCCCCTTGCCCAGATCATGCAGCAGCGCGGCAAAGCGCACCGGCAAGGCAAAGCCTTGTGCGGCGGCCCAGTCGATCACCAGCATCACATGCACGCCGGTATCGATCTCGGGATGCCACTGCGCCGGCTGCGGCACACCCCACAAGGCATCGAGCTCGGGCAGGATGCGCTGCAAGGCGCCACAGCCGCGCAAGACCTCGAACATGCGTGAAGGCCGGTGTTCCATCAGGCCGCGCGAAAGCTCCTGCCACACGCGCTCCGGCACCAGTGCATCGACCTCGCCCTCCTCGACCATGCGCCGCATCAGCGCATTGGTCTCGGGCGCCACGGTGAAATCGGCGAAGCGCGCGGCAAAGCGCGCCACGCGCAGGATGCGCACCGGATCCTCGATGAAGGCATCGGAGACATGGCGAAATACGCGCGCCGCAATATCCTCGCGACCGTGATAGGGATCGACCAGGCTGCCATCCTCGTCCTGGGCGATGGCGTTGATGGTCAGGTCGCGGCGCGCCAGGTCGTCTTCCAGCGTCACATCGGGGGCGGCATGGAAGGCGAATCCCTTGTAGCCGGGCGCGGTCTTGCGTTCGGTGCGCGCCAGCGCATATTCCTCATGCGAATCGGGATGCAGGAACACCGGAAAATCCTTGCCCACCGGACGAAATCCCCGGTCGAGCAATTGCTGCGGCGTGGCCCCGACCACCACGTGGTCGCGGTCCTTCACCGGCAGGCCCAGCAAGCCGTCGCGCACTGCGCCGCCGACGGTGTAGATCTTCATCGTGCGTGCCTCACTTGTGGTCCGGAAGGACTTCCTTCTCGGCCAGGGCCTCGCTGATCCAGCGCGCCACTGCCGGATGCGCGCACACGCGATCGGCATAGGCTTGCAGCGCCGGCGCCAGCGGCACCTGGTAGCTGACGAAGCGCATCACCACCGGGGCGTAGAAGGCATCGGCAATCGAGAAGTCACCGAAGAGGAAATCGTGATGGCCGAATTGCGCCAGGCATTCTTCCCAGATCTCGCAGACGCGGGCGATATCGGCCTGGGCGGCGGCAGTGCGGCCCTGGCCCGGATAGCGACCACGGATATCCATGCTCATGGCGCTGCGCAGGCCGGCAAAGCCGGAGTGCATCTCGGCAGAGATGCTGCGGGCGATGGCACGGGCATCGGTGCGGGCCGGCCACAGGCCACGATCGGGGAATTGCTCGGCCAGGTATTCGCAGATGGACAGCGAGTCCCAGATCGCCATGTCGCCATCGAGCAGCACCGGCACGCGGCCGGAACCGGTGTAGCGGGCGATCTCGTTGGCGGTCTCGGGCTGGTCCAGCAAGACGCGTACTTCCTTGAAGGGAATGTCGAAGGCGACCATGGCCACCCACGGCCGCATCGACCAGGACGAGTAATTCTTGTTGCCAATCACCAGCGTGGGCATGTGGCGGCCGGCTTTTTGCAGCGTTTCGGACAATACCGGATCAAGTTCTGTGTCTTGCATGTTGGCTCGTTTCTTGGGAGTCGGAAGACGTCGCTGCTACCCGCTCAGCGACGTGCGTTGCTGCGGAAATAATCGTACTGCTGTTGCGGACTGCGCGCCGACAGATAGGCCGGCACGATCTCCTCGATCGCCCTGGGCGTCAACTGCAGCTCTGGCGCCATCGGTGCGGACAATACATTATCCACGCGCATGGAGGCCACATTGTCGCGGCTCATCAGCTTGCCCGGCAAATGTTCCAGTGCGAAGGCCTGCAACAGGCCCAGCGCCGGGGGCAAGGCAATGATGGGGCGCGGATGGCCGCAATACCAGCCGGACAGGCGCACCAGCTCGCGCAGGCTGTAGCTGGCCGGTCCGCCCAGTTCGAAGACCTTGCCGCCCAGCCTGGGCTGCGCCAGCGCATTGGCAAAGGCCTGTGCCACATCGCCCACGTAGACGGGCTGGAAGCGCGCATCGGCGCTGCCCAGCGGGATCACCGGGAAACTTCGGTTCAGGCTGGCGAACATGTTGAAGAAGTGGTCGCCCTCACCGAACACCACCGAGGGCCGGAAGATGGCCACATCCAGACCCGGTGCCGACAAGGCCTCCTGTTCGCCCGCAGCCTTGGAGCGCAGGTACATGGAGGGGCCCTGCGCATCGGCACCCAGCGCACTCATGTGCAGGTAGCGACGCACGCCCTGCGCGACGCAAGCGGCCACGATACGACGCGGCAACTGCACATGCTGGCGCGCGAAATCCGGACCATAGGGTGCTCCACCCCGTGCCGGAAGCGACTGCAGGATACCAACCAGGTTGACCACGACATCAGCCTCACCCACCAATTGCGCCAGCACGGCATCCTGGTGGATATCGGCCTGCACCACCTGGACCACCGGCGACACCAGCAGATGCTTGGCGCGCTCGTAGCGGCGCGTAGGCACCATGATGCGGTAGTCGGTGCCACCGCCCAGCAATTCCACCAGGCGCGTGCCGATGAAGCCGGAACCACCGATGACCAGAATCTTCTTTACTGCCATGCAAATGCCTCCGAATTGCTGAATGCCGCCGCGATCATGGCGACGGCACGGGCACCAGGATCAGGGCAGGTCGGTGGCGACGTTGGAATTGGGCGCCACCGTCCCCATGCGTTGCTTCAGCGACTGTGGGCGGTTCTCGAACATGGCCGCATAGTAAGTCGCATTGGACATCACGTTCTTGACATAACCCCGGGTTTCATTGAAAGGGATGATCTCGGCGAAGATCGCGCCTTCCACCGGACGCGGCAAGGTCGCGCGCCAGGTACGCGGCCGTCCCGGACCGGCGTTGTAGCCGGCCGTGGCCAGGGTCTCGGAGCCTTCCAGGTTGTTGAGCACCATGTCCAGGTAACTGGTCCCCAGCAACAGGTTGGTGTTGATGTCGTTGACCTGGTCGGCCGTGAACTCGGTCATGCCGATCTTCTTGGCCACGAACTTGGCGGTGGCCGGCATGATCTGCATCAGGCCGGAGGCGCCCACGTGCGAGCGGGCCGCCTTGATGAAGCGCGACTCCTGGCGGATCAGGCCGTAGACCCAGGCGTTCTCCATGCCCAGCGGACGCGTGGCGGCATTCATCTCGGTCAGGTGCGGTGCCGGGAAGCGCTGGGTGAAATCGAATTCGGCGCGGGTACGGTCGGAGGTGTTGACCATGCGGTCCAGCACATCGCTTTGGCGCGCGAATTCGGCCGCGGCCAGCAACTGGCGATCGGTCAGGTTGCGCAGCTCCCAGTTCCATTCACGGATGGCTTCGAAGCGCAGGTTCAGCTGGTAGAACTTGAGCGAACGCTTGAAGCCGGCGTTCTGCGAATACAAGGCCACTTCACCGGCACCGGGCGGGGTCGGGCCGGGCGGGATGGCGATCTTCTGGCCCAGCTCTTCCAGCGCCAGCTGGCCGTAGAAACTGAAATTGGGAGAAATCGATTCGAACAGGCGGCGGGCAGCGTCGTTCTGGCCGTCTTCCTTGAGCGCACGGCCGAGCCAGTAGACCCAGGTGATATCGCTGCGCAGCGGCGCCGGCATGCCTTCGATGGTTTTGCGCACGGTCTTCCAGTCGCCGTCGCGCAGGGCCATGCGGACCTTCCACTGCATGGCGTCCTGCGACAATGGCGCATCCTTGGCGCGGCGCCAGTAGTCCGAGGCTTCCGGAACCAGCTTGTAGGAGGCTGACAGGGCGATCTGGGCCCAGCCCAGCGCGACTTCCTGGGAAGTCAGGTTGCGTGCGGCGTCGTTGAGGTAGCTGGCGGCCTGGGATGGATTGCTGCGGGCGATGCGGCCCAGCGCGATGATGTACAACTGGTGGTTGGCGGCGCCGCGCCCCGGGCCCTTGGCCAGCATCAGGGCCGGGCGATCCATCACCTGGGTCACGCTGACGTCACCGCTATCGACCAGCACGGCAGCACGACGCGCCACGGTGGCGTGACTGTTCTCGGCCGCCTGGCGGATCTGGAACCAGACATCGGCATCGCTGAACTGGCCGTTCTGCGCCAGCGTGGCGATCAGGTCACTGCAACCCTGGCCGTAGTCCTTGGGGGATGTCAGCAAGGCGCGTGCCTCGTCGGCGACATTGGCGCCCTTGAGGGCGCGCGAGTTCAGCGCGAAGCACTTGACCTGGGTATCGTCGTTGAGGATGAACTTGGGATACTGCTCGTCGAACACGGTCCAGTTGCCGGTCTTGCCCAGCGCCAGCAGCCAGTCATTGCGCAGACGGTCGGCAATGGCCTGGCCTTCCCAGCGCGACAGGAAATCGCGGATCTCCTGTTCGCTGGCGCTGTAGTCGCGCACGCGCGGCTTGAGGCGGTAGTAATCCACATAGGAAGGCAGTTCGTAGCCCGACAGGCGCTGCGCCAGGTCCTGGGCCAGTGCCGCATTGTCGCTGGAAGCCGCCTGGCGCAGCGCCAGGAAGATGTCATCCGGCGCGGCATCGGGTGCCAGGCGTTTCTGGGCCTGGGCGGGCGGCGCCACGGCCAGCAGGGTGCCGGTGGCCAGTGCCAGCGGAAGCGCCAGGGAGGCGGCCAGCGCACGCAGGCGCTGGTTGAACGGATGATTCTTCGGACGCATACTCATGCAAGCTTCTAAATGCAGATTGATGAAACAAATGATGAACCCAAGCATAGCACGCGATCCCCTCGCCCCGGAGTCTGGAAACGAGGCCGTCGCGCAGCAGAAAAACCTCTTGCGCAGCACCCTCCTGACGCGCCGCAAGGCGCTCTCCAGCGAGGACAAGGTCCAGGCCGAGGCGCGCCTGGTGCAGCGCCTGCTGGACTGGTGTAGCGCGCACACCATCAGCAGCCTGGGGGTGTACCAGCCGATCCGGCGCGAGCCGGACCTCCTTGCGGCCTATAACGCGCTGGTGGCGCGCGGGGTGCACCTGAGCCTGCCGGTCGTGGTCGGCCGGGAGGCGCCGCTGGAATTCCGTGCCTGGAAGCCCGGCGATGTCCTGGAGAAAGAGGCGCTGGGCACCCTGGTACCACCCGCCGGCGCGGCCGTGGTGCAGCCCCAGGCCTTGCTGATACCTTGCGTGGGATTCAATGCGGAGGGGTTCCGGCTGGGCTATGGCGGTGGCTACTATGACCGCACCCTGGCCGCGTCGCCGCGCCCGCTGGCGGTGGGCGTGTGTTATGGCTTCGGCCGGGTGGACTTCGAGGGAGAGCCGCACGACGTGCCGCTGGACCAGGTGCTGACCGATATGGACTGAACAATAAAAAAGCCGGACCTGAGTCCGGCTTTCCTTTTTATGCTGGTGCTGCGCCTTACTTGACCAGTTGCTGCCAGATGGCCTGCGTCGGCCCGGCCTGATTGAGCGAATAGAAGTGCAAGCCCGGCGCGCCGCCGGCCAGCAGGCGTTCACACAGTTGCGTGACCACATCCAGGCCGAAGGCGCGGATGGACTCCGTATCGTCGGCATAGCTGGCCAGCTTGAGGCGGATCCAGCGCGGGATCTCGGTGCCACACATGTCCGAGAAACGCATCAGCTGCGAATAGTTGGTGATGGGCATGATGCCGGCAATCACCGGGACCGTGGCGCCCAGCCTGGCGGCCTCGTCGACGAAGCGGAAATAGGCATCCGCATTGTAGAAGTATTGCGTGATGGCCGAATTGGCGCCGGCCTTGACCTTGCGCGCGTAGTTCTGCACGTCGTCCTGGGGCGAACGGGCTTGCGGATGCATTTCGGGATAGGCCGCCACTTCGATGTGGAACCAGTCGCCGGTCTCGGCGCGGACGAACTCGACCAGCTCGTTGGCATAGCGGAATTCGCTGGACGCCTGGTCCACCGCACCGTAGCCGCTGGGCAGGTCGCCACGCAGGGCGACCAGGCGCTTGATGCCGTTGGCGCGGTAGTCGTCCAGGATGGCACGCAGGCTGGCGCGGGAGCTACCGATGCAGGACAGGTGCGGCGCGGCCTCATGGCCTTCGCCGACGATTTCCAGCACGGTATCGCGGGTGCCTTGCTGGGTGGAGCCGCCGGCGCCGAAGGTCACCGAGAAATAACGCGGATCCAGCTCGGCGAGTTTGGCGCGGGTGGCGCGCAGCTTCTGCGCACCTTCCGCCGTCTTGGGCGGAAAGAATTCGATACTGAAATTATGCTTGCTCATTGATTCGATCCCGATTTCAGCAACAGCGTCGACAGCGCCCAGGAAACCACGCTATAGAGCAGCGCGCCACCCACCGCAGACCAGAATCCGGCGACATGGAAGCCACCCACCAGTTGCGCCACCACCCAGAACATCAGGCCATTGATGACCAGGATGAACAGGCCCAGCGTCAGCACGGTGACCGGCAGGGTCAGCACCACCAGTATAGGACGCACGATGGTATTGACGAACCCCAGGATGAGCGCGGCCAGCAGGGCCGAGCCGAAGCTGTCGACCTGCACCGAGTGCATCAGGTAGGGAACAGCCAGCAGGGCCAGGGCATTGATGAGCCAGGTCAGCAGCAAGCGCAAGGTGATTCCTTTCGACCCCGTCGGGGAGAGTGAAGAGAACACCCACGGGCGACACGCCAGGCGCAGCCCGTGGGTTGTTTTGTTAGTGTCGCGACAAAAAAAGCAGGGGCCGGCCCCAGGCCGGCCTGCTGCAGCGATCAGTAACGGTAGTGGTCGGCCTTGTAGGGACCGTCGATCTTCACGCCGATGTAGGCAGCCTGTTCGGGCGTCAGTTCGCTCAGTTGCGCGTTGAGCTTCTTCAACTGCAGGCGGGCGACCTTCTCGTCCAGGTGCTTGGGCAGGGTGTACACGCCGACCGGGTAGGCCTTGGTGTTGACGAACAGTTCGATCTGGGCAATGGTCTGGTTGGCAAACGACGAGCTCATCACGTAGGACGGGTGGCCGGTGGCGCAACCCAGGTTCACCAGACGGCCTTCGGCCAGCAGGATGATGCGCTTGCCGTCCGGGAAGATCACGTGGTCGACCTGCGGCTTGATGTTTTCCCAGGTGTACTGCTTCAGGGCGGCGACTTCGATTTCGTTGTCGAAGTGGCCGATGTTGCAGACGATGGCCTGGTCCTTCATCTTCTTCATGTGCTCGTGGGTGATCACATGGTAGTTGCCGGTGCAGGTGACGAAGATGTCGCCGTGTTCGGCGGCGTAGTCCATGGTCACGACACGATAGCCTTCCATGGCAGCCTGCAGGGCACAGATCGGGTCGATCTCGGTGACCCACACTTGCGCCGACAGTGCGCGCAGGGCCTGGGCCGAACCCTTGCCGACGTCACCGTAACCGGCCACGATGGCGACCTTGCCGGCAACCATCACGTCGGTGGCGCGCTTGATGCCGTCCACCAGCGATTCGCGGCAGCCGTACAGGTTGTCGAACTTGGACTTGGTGACCGAGTCGTTGACGTTGATGGCCGGGAAGGCCAGCTTGCCTTCCTTGAACATCTGGTACAGACGGTGCACGCCGGTGGTGGTCTCTTCGGTCACGCCCTTGACTTCCTTGATGCGCTTGGAATACCACTGCGGATCCTTGGCCAGATAGCGCTTGATGGCGTTGAACAGGCACACGGCTTCTTCCGAATCCGGCTTGTCCAGCACCGAGATGTCGGCTTCGGCGCGGGTGCCCAGGTGCAGCAGCACGGTGGCATCGCCGCCGTCGTCCAGGATCATGTTGGAATAGCCGCCGTCGGTCCATTCGAAGATGCGGTGGGTGTATTCCCAGTACTCATCCAGGGTTTCGCCCTTGATGGCGAAGACCGGGGTGCCGTTGGCCGCGATGGCTGCAGCAGCATGGTCCTGGGTCGAATAGATGTTGCAGGAAGCCCAACGCACTTGCGCGCCCAGCGCTTCCAGGGTCTGGATCAGCACGGCGGTCTGGATGGTCATGTGCAGCGAACCGGTGATGCGCGCGCCCTTCAGGGGCTGTGCGGCGGCGAATTCCTCGCGGATCGCCATCAGGCCCGGCATTTCGGTCTCGGCGATCTTGATTTCCTTCTGGCCCCAGCCAGCCAGGTTGATGTCGGCGATGATGTAGTCTTGTTGAGTAGTCATGGCAATGGCGCTGTTCACGCCCTCCTTTCATGTAAAAGCCAGAAAAAAAGTAACGTGAGCGCGGTTGCCAGGCGCGGTGCGCCCGTTCATCGCTGCAAGCCTGGCAGGGGATGTCCCTGTCGCAACGCTCCTTGCGGCGGTGAGGCATTGTGAGTGTTCAGGCCTGGCGCAATGCCAGCGTCAGACCATTGTCGCGGATGGGAATCCGCGGGAAGAGCATTGTAGCGCGAGGCTGGCGATAGTCAATCCTTACCGGATCGACCATCACCCGGCCCCGCGCCGGGGACGGCAGGATTACAGACCGGCCGAGGCACGCAGGGCGGCAACCTTGTCGGTGCGTTCCCAGGTGAATTCCGGCTCTTCACGGCCGAAGTGGCCGTAGGCGGCGGTCTTGGCGTAGATCGGACGCAGCAGGTCCAGCATCTGCACGATGCCCTTCGGACGCAGGTCGAAGTGTTCCTGCACCAGTTCGGCCAGCTTTTCATCGCTGATCTTGCCGGTGCCGAAGGTGGTCACCATCACCGAGGTCGGCTTGGCGATACCGATGGCGTAGGACACCTGGATCTGGCAACGCTCGGCCAGGCCGGCGGCCACGATGTTCTTGGCCACATAACGACCGGCGTAGGCGGCCGAACGGTCGACCTTGGACGGATCCTTGCCGGAGAAGGCGCCACCGCCGTGGGGAGCGGCACCGCCGTAGGTATCGACGATGATCTTGCGACCGGTCAGGCCGCAGTCACCCTGCGGGCCGCCGATGACGAAGCGGCCGGTGGGGTTGATCAGGAAGCGGGTGTTCTTGAGCCACTCGGCCGGCAGCACCGGCTTGATGATTTCCTCGATGGCGGCTTCGTGGATGTCCTTCTGCTCCATCTCGGGCGAGTGCTGGGTCGACAGCACCACGGTGTCGATCGCCACCGGCTTGCCGTCGACATACTTCAGCGTGACCTGGGACTTGGCGTCCGGACGCAGCCAGGGCAGGCGGCCATCCTTGCGCAACTGGGACTGGCGCTCGACGATGCGGTGCGCATAGTAGATCGCGGCCGGCATCAGTTCCGGGGTCTCGTTGCAGGCGTAGCCGAACATCAGGCCCTGGTCGCCGGCACCCTGTTCCAGATCGACGCCACGGCCCTCGTCAACGCCCTGGGCGATGTCGGGGGATTGCTTGTCGTAGGCGACCAGCACGGCGCAGCTCTTGTAGTCGATACCGAAATCGGCGTTGTCGTAGCCGATACGCTTGATGGTTTCGCGGGCCACGTCGATGTAGTCGACGTTGGCGCGGGTGGTGATTTCACCTGCCAGCACGACCAGACCGGTGTTGCACAGGGTTTCTGCGGCAACACGGGATTGCGGGTCCTGGGCCAGAATGGCATCCAGGATCGCGTCGGAAATCTGGTCGGCAACCTTGTCCGGGTGGCCTTCGGAGACCGATTCGGAAGTAAAGAGATATTCTGTGGACATGCAAGCCTCTAACTGAAAACGATTTTGCTGATGTCGCGGCCCATCGTCCTGTCGTGCCTGCGACGCTTTAGCGATATTTATACCCCGTCTCGCAAGTTGTCATTAACTCGACGGCATGTGCTATTTTACGCCTCTTGCATTTTTCTGCAATTTGGCGCTGGCGTCCAGCTGCCATTTCCTGTTATCGGCAAGTATGCTTGTTTCTTTATTCCGCCTGCTGTCCTTCCTGCCGTTGCCGGTCTTGCACGCCATTGGCGTGGCCGTCGGCTGGCTGGTCTTCCTGCTTTCGCCCTCCTATCGCCGTCGCCTGCGCGACAACATCAGCCTGGCCGGACACCGCGCCAGCCTGTGGAAAGCCGTGGGCGAAGCCGGCAAGGGCATGTTCGAACTGCCCTTCATCTGGTGCGCCAGCCCGCGACGGGTGCTGCGCACAGCCCGCATCGTCAACTGGGACCTGGTCCAGCAGGCGCTGGATGCCAAGGCCGGCGTAGTCTTCCTGACGCCGCACCTGGGCTGTTTCGAGATCTCGGCCCAGTCGGTGGCGCGCCACGCCAGCCTGAGCGTGCTGTATCGTCCGCCTCGCAAGGCCGCCCTGAAACCCCTGATCGAAGGCGCCCGCGCCCGCGCCAACCTGCACCTGGCCCCGGCCAACCTGGCCGGTGTGCGCATCCTGCTCAAGGCCCTGAAGAACGGCCGGGCCATCGGCCTGCTGCCGGACCAGGTGCCGCAGAATGGTGAAGGCGTATGGGCCGACTTCTTCGGCAAACCGGCCTACACCATGACCCTGCCGGCCAAGCTGCAACAGATGAGTGGCGCCCCCATCATCCTGGCCTATGCCGAGCGCCTGTCCTGGGGCCGTGGCTTTGCCGTGCACTTCGTACCCTTCGAGGGCGAGCTGGGCGATACTCCCGAGCAACAGGCCCGCGCCATCAACCAGGCCATGGAAAAACTGATCGCGCGCTGCCCGGCCCAATATATCTGGAGCTACAACCGCTACAAGACGCCCCCCGGCGTAACACCGCCGGGGGCCGCCCAATGAGGATACTGATTGCACTGATGTGGCTGCTGCACTGGCTGCCGCTGCCCATCCTTGGGCGACTGGGCGAGGGCATGGGCTGGCTGCTCTATATCTATATGAGGCCGCGCCGCCGCATCACCCTCATCAACCTGCGCCTGTGCTTCCCCGAGAAGACCGAAGAAGAGCGCCGCCTGATCGCCCGCCGCCACTTCCAGGCCTATGCCCGCAGCGCACTGGAGCGCGGCATCCTGTGGTGGGCGCCGGAGTCGCGCCTCAAGCGCCTGATCCAGGTCGAGCCTGGCGTCCCCTTCGAGACCCTGAACAAGGGACCGACCATCCTGCTCTGCCCGCATTTCGTCTGCCTGGAGATTCCCGGCATTGCCCTGGTGCTCAACTCGGACTACTCGGTATGCACCATCTATGCACGCCAGCAGAACGAAATCGTCGACCAGGCCCTGCTCAAGGGCCGCTCGCGCTTCCGCCCGGTGACCTTGCTGGCGCGTGAAAAGGGCGTCAAGCCGATCATCCGCGCCATGCGTGAGGGCTTGCCCTTCATCATGCTGCCGGACATGGACTTCGGCACCCGTGATGCCGAATTCGTCCCCTTCTTCGGCGTTCCGGCCGCCACCCTGACGGCCACGGCGCGCATCGCCGCCGCCACGGGCGCATCGGTGGTCCCGGTCATCACCACCTTCCAGCCCGGCTACCGTGGCTGGAAGACCACCTTCTACCCGGCCTGGACCGACTACCCGGGCGATGACATCGTGGCGGCCACGCGACGCATGAATGCCTTCATCGAGCAGCGCGTACTGGAGGCCCCGGAAGAATATTTCTGGGCGCACAAGCGTTTCAAGAACCGGCCACCTGGCCAACCCGACGTCTATCGCAAAGAACGCGACTGATTGCCCCATCCCCAACGCCGGCCCCTGTAAAACGGGGCCGGCGTCCTTATAATGTCCGCATGAAGATCAAATTTACCAAGATGCATGGCGCCGGCAACGACTTCGTCGTGCTCGATGCCATCAACCAGGCCATTTCCCTGACCCCTGCCCAGTGGCAATTCATCGCCGACCGTCGCTTCGGCATCGGCGCCGACCAGATGCTGGTGGTGGAAAAGGCCCGTGGCGATGGCGTCGACTTCCGTTATCGCATCTATAACGCCGACGGCGGCGAGGTCGAGCAATGCGGCAATGGCGCCCGCGCCTTCGTCAAGTTCGTCACCGACAAGGGCTTGACCAGCAAGCGCGCCATCCGCGTGGAAACCATGTCGGGCGTGATCGAGCCGCGCCTGGAAGACGACGGCCGCATCACCGTGGACATGGGCGCGCCCATCCTGACGCCGGCCGACGTGCCTTTCGACACGCGCGACCTGCAATACCGCAGCGAAGCCGACGACATCCTGTGGCCGCTGGACGTGGCCGGCAAGACCGCCTGGATTTCAGTGGTGTCGATGGGCAACCCGCACGCCGTGCAAGTGGTGGCCGACAGCGAAGCCGCACCGGTACTGGTGGACGGACCGCTGATCGAGCGTCACGAACGCTTCCCCAGGCGCGTCAATGCCGGCTTCATGCAGGTCGTCGATCGCCACCACGTCAATCTGCGTGTCTATGAACGTGGCGCTGGCGAAACCCTGGCCTGTGGCACCGGCGCCTGCGCGGCGGTGGTCGCCGGCATTCGCCGCGGCCTGCTCGACTCGCCCGTGGCGGTGCAGACCCATGGCGGCGTGCTCAGCATCGCCTGGGCCGGCCCCGGGGAGCCGGTCATGATGACCGGACCGGCGGTCTCGGTCTTCGAGGGTGAAATCGAATTGCCCGACGCCTGATAAGGCGACGCCCGGAACGACACCAAACAAAACGGCTTGCTGAATCAGCAAGCCGTTGTTGTCTTGAAAGTGAAAATCAGGCCTCCACGCCCTGCTCCTCGCTCTCTTCTTCCTCGGAGGACTGCGGCAGTATCGTCTTGAGCCGGTACAGGCGCTGCCGGTAGTTGCCTTCAGGGCCACTGGGCCCGCCCTCCATGTCTTCGAACAGGCGCCCGATGCGATTGAGCGCGCCGCGCTGCTCGCCGTTCTCCACCATGATAAGGCGGCGCTTGCTGCGCGCATACTGGCTACGGATATCCACCATCAGGCAATGACCGCAATCGGCCTGCTTCAGGTCGATCAGCAGGGCTTCCGGGCGGGTCAGTCCGAACAGCGAGGCCAGCTCGATGCGCGCCGCCAGGAAGGGGTGGGCATTGACCTGCTCGCGGCTCAGCTGGGTACGCGCCAGCACGGCCCATGGTGCGGCCTGCGGATGATCGGCCACCTTGTCCAGCAGCGCCCTGGCTTCCTGCGCCCCCTGGGTGGCGGCCTTTTGCAGCCAGTACAGGGCGCGCACGTCATTGCCCGGATCATCGCGGCGATTGCGCCAGGCGCCCACGCCACACTCCAGTTGCGCCGCCACATGGCCCATCTCGGCTGCACGTTCCAGGTAATGCTGCACGTCGGCCAGGTTGCGTTGCGAGAACTCCGGCTTGAGATAGATGCGCGAGAGCACATACCAGGCCGCCGCCAGCCCCTGCTCACCCGCCAGGGTCAGCCAGCGGATGGCTTTCTTGTAGTTGGCCGAGCCCATGCCGGCAAAGCGCCGTGCGCCCTGCTCGTCCAGGCGGCCGTATAGCAGGCCCAGTGCCAGCTGGGCATCGCGGTCGCAGGCCAGGGCCGCCAGCTCCAGCAATTGCTGGGCATGCAGCAGGTCTGGACGCTTGTCGGCCTGGTGGACCTGCGCCAAGCGGCGCAGCAATTCGATGTTTTGCCCGCCCAGGCTGGAGGCCAGCGTCTCGGACGGCGCATTGAGCTGGACCAGCATGGGCTCGTACTGACGCAGCAGAGCGTCGGCCAGCGGCTGGGCACGCTGGCGGAAGGCGTCATGATCGGCCTGGCGCCAGGCCGCTTCAGCCAGGGCGTGCTGTGCCTGCTCGATGCCGGCATCGGCCGCCTTCTGCGTCCATTGCCGCAGGTCCTCCGGCTTGACGGCTGGCGGCTCGGTGTCGGCATCGGCCGATGTGGCAGGCGAGGCTGGCGCATCCATCGGACCACCCTGGCGAGCCAGCAACCACTGCGCATCCGGATCGCCTTCGCGCGCCACCACTTCCAGCGCGCGGATGGCCCGGCTCTTCAATTCAGTGCTGATCTGCGCCACGTTATCCAGTACCAGGCGCGCAAACACCAGGCCAGCCTTGGTCAGCCCGGCCTCGAAGGCAAGCTCGTACCATTGCGCGGCCTCCTGGGGCTTGGCCAGGGGAGTGACGACTTCATAGGGGATATGCTGGGCGATCAACATCCAGGCGTCGGCCAATCCCTGGCGAGCGGCGCGCTCCAGCCAGTGGAATGCGGTGCCCAGGCTTTGCGGCAATCCATTGCCACCAAACAGGTAGCGCTTGCCCAGTGTGAGCTGCGCTTCAGCCTGTCCGGCTCGCGCAGCGCGGATGATTGCGAGATCTTCGCGATTTGCCATCAGCCCTCCACGTTAGGTCAGAAAGCCAAAATTATGCCCCACAATCCACATTTTTTTAAAATCCCAGTCAAATCTATCGAAATGCATCGTTTTAGCAACAAGACCACAAATCCCGCCGGATGAGTCAAGTTCCACCCTCCCACGTCGTAAACGAGGGATGAGCTGCAAGCCAAAATTTGCCTTTCAGGCATTGGCAGGCTGGAAAGCGTTTGAAAAAAACAACACTAGAACAGCTCTTTGGCGCTTTCAACCAAATTTCCCCCCTCCACGTGACCAATCTGCGGCCACGCCAAATGAGAACCCTTAATGTCTCACCATCCGACCAGAAGTGCGGATCCTCAAGACTATTTTTATAGAAGGATGTCAAATGAAAAAATCTCTGCTGGCACTGGCCGTCCTCGGCGCGTTCGCAGGTGCTGCTCAAGCACAAAGCTCCGTTACTATCTACGGTATCGTTGATACCGGTGTTGTCTACACCAGCAAGGCTGTCAACACTGCCACCGGCAACACCGGCAGCAAGTTCTCCCTGAACTCGGGCATCATCCAAGGTTCGCGTATCGGCTTCAAGGGCGTTGAAGATCTGGGCGGCGGTCTGTCGGCCGTGTTCAACCTGGAAACCGGCTTCAACAACGACAACGGCGCTCTGAACGGTCAAGACGCTGGCTCCACCAACCTGTTCCGTCGCAAGTCGGTGGTTGGTCTGGCTGGTGGCTTCGGCTCCGTCCTGGTTGGTCGTCAAACTGACTTCGCTGACACCATCTCCGCTTACACCTCCGTCAACGACTTCGGTGGCGTGACCGGCGCAGTCGGCCACAACCTGGACCGTCTGGAAGGTACCCGTACCAACAACTCCATCAGCTACACCACCGCTAACCTGAGCGGCTTCACCGGTAACCTGATCTACGGCTTCGGCGAAACCGCTGGTCAAACTTCGGCTGGCCAATCCTTCGGTATCGGCGGTAAGTACGACAACGGTCCTCTGGGTCTGGGTATCAACTACTACCAGTCCAAGCAAGGCGCAACTCCTTCGGACACCAGCCTGATCACTGCTACTAGCAGCACCACTGGCGCAGCTCAAGCTGGCAACAGCGCCCTGAAGAGCCTGAACATCGTGGCTTCGTATCAGTTCGGCCCGGCACGCGTGTACGGTAACTACTCGCGCGTCAAGCAAGACCTGAACACCACTTCCCCGGCAACCGTTGCAGCCGCAACCCTGGGCAGCGCCAACAAGGTTGACGTGTACGAACTGGGTACCGCTTACTCCCTGTCGCCTTCCCTGAAGCTGCTGGGCGCAGTGACCCACAGCCGTGCTGACTTCAACTCGTCCGCCAAGGGCAAGCTGACCCAAATCAGCCTGGGTACCGACTACTGGCTGTCCAAGCGTACCGACCTGTACGCTTTCGTGGCTAACGTCCGCGCTACCAACATGACCAACACTGGCGTGTTCGGTGATGCAACCGGTTCGGCAACCGTTGGCAACCCCAGCGACAGCCAAACCGCTGTGGCTGTTGGTATCCGCCACAAGTTCTAATTCAAGGACCTGATGCCGGTATGAACATACCGGTTTCAACCTGAATTGAACCGATTCGGGCCTGCATGAGCAATCATGCAGGCCCGTTTCTTTTTCCGCGGCCGCTGCAGCAACAGGAAAAAAGCCGCAAAGATGCTTCCGCAGGGCGCCCAAAGCCGGTGCCAATGATTGTCAGTGCCTGCGATAGCGTGGATAATCTCGCGATACTTCCGGCTTGCCCGCCAGCCCAGGCGGCGCCGTTCTCACCGACACCTTCACAATGACCACCGAACTGGATCCGAACCTGATTGCCGACTACCTGCTCGAACACCCTCACTTCTTCGAGGAGCACGCCGAGCTGCTTTCGACCATCAAGTTGACCAGTCCGGTGATGGGTCGCGCCGTCTCGCTGCAAGAACGCCAGATGGAAATCCTGCGCGAAAAGATCCGCGTCCAGGAGCTGCGCATGGCCGACCTGATGCGCATCGCCCAGGAAAACGACGAGATCACCAACAAGTTCCAGGCCTGGAGCCGCGCCCTGCTGCTCACCCGCGATGCCGCCGACCTGCCGCGCGCACTGACGACCCAGTTGCAGGAAATCTTCCATGTGCCGCAAGTCACCGTGCGCCTGTGGAACCTGGGCCAGGACCATGCCGAGAACTGGGCCACCCGCGACATCTCGGACGACGCGCGCCTGTTCGCCAATGGCCTGTCGGCGCCGTTCTGCGGTCCGAACAAGGATTTCGAAGCCGCCGCCTGGCTCGACGACAGCGAATCGGTCAAGTCGGTCGCCATCCTGCCGCTGCGCGTGGGCGCGTCGCCGGATGCCTTCGGCCTGCTGGTCCTGGGTTCGCCCGATCCCGGCCGTTTCACCTCCGACATGGGTATCGATTTCCTCACCCGTATCGGCGAAACCGGCAGCGCCGCCCTGGCCTGCCTGCTGCGCTGATCAACCAACGGCGACAGATGAAGCCGCGTGCACCTGGCGTGACGCGGCAACATGGGCTGGAAAGCGGATGAGCATGGACACCACGACATCCTCACTGATCGGACACTACCTGTCCTTCCTGCGCTCGCAGCGCAAGCTCTCACCACATACGCTGGACAACTACGGCCGCGACCTGCAGGAGCTGCGCGCCCTGCTGGCACCCGCCGGCGATGCACAGGCCGACGTCGACCTGCCGCGCACCACCCAGGCCCAGATCCGCAAATGCGCCGCGCGCCTGCACGCCCGCGGCCTGGATGCCCGCTCGATCGCCCGCAAGCTGTCGGCCTGGCGCGGTTTCTTTGACTGGATGTCGCAGGAGGTCGCCTTGACGGCCAATCCGGTCGAGGGCGTCAAGTCCCCCAAGAAGAGCAAACCCCTGCCCAAGGCGCTGGCCACCGATGATGCCGTGCGCCTGGTGTCGCAGGGCGATCCGGCGCGCGACCCCGATTCCACCCTGGCTGCCTGCAACCGGGCCATGTTCGAATTGCTTTACTCAAGCGGGTTGCGGGTCTCCGAGCTGGTCGGCATCGATGTGGCCGATGTGCGCGAGCACGGCCACGAGTCGGCGGGCTGGATCGATATCGCCGAGGCCGAAGTCACCGTCACCGGCAAGGGTGGCAAGAAGCGCAAGGTGCCAGTCGGCCAGGCCGCCCTCCAGGCCATCACTGCCTGGCTGCCACTGCGGGCCGGACTGGTCAAGGCCGATGGGGGTGCTGATGCGCATGCGCTGTTCCTGAGCGAACGCGGCACCCGCATGTCGCCGCGCGTGACGCAGCTGCGCCTGAAGGCGCACGGCCGGGCGCTGGAGATGGCCGGCGACGTCCATCCACACATGCTGCGCCATTCCTTCGCCTCACATGTATTGCAGAGCTCCGGCGACCTGCGCGCGGTCCAGGAGATGCTGGGACACGCCTCCATCAGCGCCACCCAGGTCTATACCGCCCTGGATTTCCAGCGCCTGGCCCAGGTCTACGACCAGGCCCATCCGCGCGCCCGCAAGGGTGGTGGCAAATAGGCCAGCGCGGCAAGGCAGGGGAAAGTCCCTCCCGCATGGGCTAAAATAGCGAGGCAAGGGACGTGGTCCGCTACGTTCGTCTTTCGCCAGTCGCCTGGCCCCTTGAATCCTCCAGCAGATGCCGACCATGAAAGCCAAAGCCGCCGATCACCCCACCGCCAGCAGCACTGCCCAGGCCGCCGCCATGACGGTGCTGGCCGAGGCCCAGCTGCGCGAAGCCGGCGTGCGCGTGACCCAGGCACGGGTCAATGTGCTGGGCGCCTTGCTGGAAACCCGCAGCGCGGCATCGCACCAGGATATCCAGGACCGCTTTGCCGGCATGGACCGCGTCACCCTCTACCGCGCGCTGGATTGCCTCACCGAAGCCGGGCTGGCGCACAAGATTTCCAGTGACGACCGCATCTTCCGCTACAGCGCTGGTACCGACCATACCGAACACGGCCTGCACGACCACACCCAGGGCAAGCAGCACCAGCACGGCCATTTCAAGTGCACCCGCTGCGCCCGGGTGTTCTGCCTGGATGCCAGTGACGGCACCGACTTCCTGGCGACCGTCCTGCCGGATGCGGACAAGCATCGCTCCACCGCCGCCCAGTTGCAGTCAGCCCTGCGCAAGACCCTGGGCAAGGGCTTCCAGAGTCACGAAGTGGAACTCACCATCAAGGGCTGGTGCGCCGACTGCGCCGACTGACACCAGCCGGCATCCTCAGCGCAGCGCCGCCAGCCGGCGCGGCAGCTGGCGCACCGAGCGCACCTTCACATCGACATAGCCCGGAAACCGGCTCAACACCCGCTGTCCACCGATATGCCCCAGCAGGGCCTGGCTGCCGCGCAGGTACTGGGTCACCCAGGCCGTGCGCACGCCCAGCTGGCGGGCCGTCTTGAGGTTGTCCACGGTATCCTCGACCAGGATGCAACGGTGCGGCGCGATCTTGTGACGCGCCAGCAGCTTGCGCAACATCAGCCGCGAAGGCTTGGGCCGCAGCTGGCGGTGCACATGCATGGATTCGATGGAGAGATGGTGCGAGAAATGGCGATGCAGCCCCAGGTGTCGCACCAGCTCGCGCGAGTAACGGTGCGGCGCGTTGGTGAGCAGGATCTTGCGACCCGGCAGCTGGCGCAGCCAGCGGCCGATGCCGCGCTCGGCCCTGACCATGCCGGGCAGGTCATCGAAGAGATGTGCCTCGTGCAGGAAATCCTCGATGCGCACGCCATGGTGGCGCACCATGCCCAGCAGGGTCGCACCATACAGCTTCCAGTAATGACGACGCAGGTGATTGACCGCCGCCTCGTCGCTGGGATGCCCGCCCTCCTCCAGCACCCGCGTGATGATGCGATTCATGTTGGCATTGATCGCCGGAAAGATCGCATGCGACGCGTTGTGCAGGGTATTGTCGAGATCGAACAACCAGAGCGGTGTAGTATTGGACGCCATAAATCAGAAACGACCGCCCCCGGCGACGAGCGCAGGCGCGGATCAGCAAGCAGAAAAAGAGAATAGAAAGGCCAGCAGTGACCGGTGTGATGCAACGACTGATTATAGTGATATTGACCTGGCTGTCCTGCTTTTACTTGCCCGAGGCGCTCGCGCAAGTACCGTCGGCCCCCACCCCGGCAGGCCCCCATGCGGCGCCACCACGCGGCGCGCTCTACCAGATCTCCGATGGCCACCATACGCTGCTGCTGTTCGGCACCATCCACGTCGGCGCTGCCGACTTCTACCCGCTGGAGCCACGCCTGGCACAAGCCCTGGCCGAGGCCCCGGTACTGGCCCTGGAGCTGGATCCGGGCAATGCCGTCGCGCTGCAGGCGGCAGTCCGGCGCCATGCACTCTATCCGGACGGCCAGCGCTTCCAGGACCAACTCGACCCCGCGCTGACGCAGCGCACGCTGGCCGCGCTGCAACGCTACCAGTTGCCGCTGGCCCCGATGCAGGCCATGCGTCCCTGGATGCTGGCCATGGCGCTGACCGTGCAGGCCTACGAACAGCATGGCTACCATGCCGAGCTGGCGGTCGACAGCTACCTGGCCAATGCCGTGCGCCAGCATGGCGGGCAAGTGATGGAGCTGGAAAGCGCGGAACGCCAGATGGGTATCTTCAGCCGCCTGAATGGCGCGCAGCAGGCGCAGTTCCTCAAGGACAGCCTGGACGAGCTGGAGGACGACGACCTCACCCGCAAGCTCGATGAACTGGTCGGCGCCTGGCGCCACGCCGACAGCGCCGGCTTCGCTGCCGCCCTCAAGGAACTGCGGGACGACGACAGCTTCAGCAACCGCTTCACCCTTCAGGCGCTGCTGGAGGAACGCAATCCCGGCCTGGCCGACGGCATTGCCAGCTTGCTGCGCAAGAACGACCAGGCCATCGCCGCCATCGGCATCCTGCACCTGATCGGCCCGGACGGCGTCCCGGCCCTGCTGGCCCGGAAAGGGCTGCAGGTCAGGCAGCTCTACTGACGGGATGACATGCCGGGGACCTGCCCCGGCCACTGCGGATAAAAAAAGGGATGAGCATGCTCATCCCTTTTTCACTTGCGCTATTGCATCGGCCGCGCTCAGTTGGCGGCCTTCAGGTCGGCAATGAAATCACGCTGGATCTGCTCCATCTGCGGTTGCATGCTCACCGTCAACTGCTGGATCAGCGCCGTGTTCTTCTGCATCAGCACAGGCATCTTGTGGATCACGGCCTGCCCGGCCGGGGTCTTGTAGAACGCCAGCATGCCCGTCACCTCTTCTTCGGTGAAGGTCTCGCTGTAGAACTGCAGATAGGACGGCTCCATCTTTTGCCAGGAGACCGTGTCCTTGACCAGGCTCAGCAAGCGCACCTTGAGCTTGTCGGCGGCCTGTTGCTGCTTGGCATTGGGCGCATTGCCCCTGAGCGCCTGCTTGACGACGGCATCCACCAGGTTGCCATACTGCAGCTGCACGCCGTCGATCACCTTGCGGGCCTGGGTAACCTCGAGCAACTGGCGAATCGACGCATCGCTGGCCGGGGCGGCCGAGGCGATGCCGGATGCCGAGACAAGGGCGGCAGCGAACAGGATGTGCTTGAGCAATTTCATGACTTCTCCGTGAGCGTGAATGGGCAAAACAATGGACGGCAGACTAGCACGCCGTACCTGCTGCGACAATGCGCCGCGCCTGCAGGCGAAAAAAAGGGATGAGCCCGCTCATCCCTTTCCTGTTGACCCTGTTGATCCTGTTGATACCGGCAGTCGTACTCAGTGCGAGCGGATCATGGTGCCGAACGCCTGTTCGGTCAACACTTCCAGCAGCAGCGAGTGCTCGATGCGACCGTCGATGATGTGTACCGTGTTCACACCCGACTTGGCCGCATCCAGGGCCGAGGAGATCTTGGGCAGCATGCCGCCGGAGATGGTGCCGTCGGCAAACATCTCGTCGATCTCGCGTGCCGACAGGTCGGTCAGCAGGTTGCCGGCCTTGTCCTGGACACCCGCGATGTTGGTCATCATGATCAGCTTTTCGGCATGCAGGATCTCGGCGATCTTGCCGGCCACCACGTCGGCGTTGATGTTGTAGGCCTGGCCATCGTCACCGAAGCCGATCGGCGAAATGATGGGAATGAAGGCGTCATCCTGCAGCGCCTTGACCACCGCCGGGTTGATCGCCTCGATCTCGCCCACATAACCGATATCCAGGAACTGGCCCGGGTTCTCCTTGTCCGGCATCTGCATCTTGCGCGCGCGGATCAGGCCGCCATCCTTGCCGGTCAGGCCCACCGCCTGGCCACCATAGTGATTGATCAGCATCACGATGTCCTGCTGCACTTCACCGCCCAGCACCCATTCCACCACTTCCATGGTTTCTTCATCGGTAATGCGCATGCCCTGGACGAAGGTCCCCTGCTTGCCGATCTTCTTGAGCGCGGCATCGATCTGCGGGCCGCCACCGTGGACCACCACCGGGTTCATGCCCACCAGCTTCAACAGGATCACGTCACGGGCGAAGCCGTGCTTGAGGCTTTCCTCGGTCATCGCGTTGCCGCCGTACTTGACCACGATGGTCTTGCCGTGGAATTTACGGATATAGGGCAGCGCCTCGGCCAGGATTTCGGCTTTGATCTGGGGGGCTACGTTGGTCAGGTCGGTGGTCATGGCAATGTCCTGTGGCTGGATGGGATGGGTTAGGAGCGGGATTTTACATGGAAAGAAGCCGGGCTTCGCACTGCAACATGCAGCGTGTGCGATCCTGACAACGCCGCCGGGCTCAGGCGCTGCAGGCGCGGATTTCCTGGTCCGGGAAGGCGCTCTTGATCTGGTCCAGGGCGCTGCGCGCCTCCGGGCTCAGGTCGTGCAACTGGAACACCTGCTTGCCGGCCCCGGAACGGCGCGCAATGATGCGCGCACTGCGCACGCCGCGCGAGATCAGCTGGCTGACATAGGCCTTGGCCGCGTCTTCGGTACGGAAGATACCCAGCGAGACGCCAGAGCGCAGCGCCGGATTGGGGAAACTGTCGGGAATCACGTAGAAATCGCCAATCCCCAGGCGGCGCAGCTCGGCCACGCGCCGGTCCGCCCCCTCACGGCCATCCTGGGGCGGGATATAGACCATGTGGCTGGTGACGTCCTGGGTCAGCTTCTGCACCAGCTTGTCACCCAGGTTCAGGCTGGCTACCTGTTCCGAGAAGCGGCGCGCATCGGCCACGCTGAAATTGCCCACCTCGGTACAGGAAGGTGCCACCGCAGCAACTGGCGCTGGCGCAGGTGCCGCCGTCGGCGCCGCCGAAGCAGGCGCTGCATTGGCCACGGCCGGGCTGGCGGCGGCCGGCTGGGCACGCAGTTGCGAGGCCAGCTTCTCGCTGTTGGCCGGCAACACGCTGAGCAATTCCGGATGCAGCTGCTCGGCCAGGCGCTGCGGCTCGCGCCGCTCGGTGGCGCTGGCGCCGAAATAGCCACGCGGCAACCCGAACAGGATCACGTTCCCGACCAGCAGTAGCCAAAAAAACAATTTCAGCTTCATCCGCGCGTTGTCTTCCTTGCCCTTGTCAGATGTTTCAATGTCAGTTCCAGATGAGGAAGCGCGCTACTGGCGTTCCTGCTTCATCGCTTCATGCAAGCCGATGAGCACCAGATTATCCACCTTTTCCAGCGGGACATCGCCCAGATCCAGATAAGGGGCCAGCAACAAGCCGGCGCCACCGGCCAGCAGGCAGCGCAACGGCCCCGGTGGACCGGTGCGGCGGCGCTCGGCCAGGGCATGCTCGATGGCGCCCACCTGGGCGGCGATGCAACCCGAGACGATGGCCTCCACCGTATTGTCGGCGAAGACCCGCTCGGGCGGGACAGCCCCATCGATGCGCGGCAACTGCGCCGTATTCAGGGCCAGCGAGGTCGCCATGGTACCGAATCCGGGCAGGATCATGCCACCCTCGAAGAGACCATCGGCGCTGACCGCATCGATGGTGGTGGCGGTGCCGCAGGTCGCCACCAGCAATTGCTCCCCGGGAAACAGGGCATGCGCGCCGATGGCCGCAGCAAAGCGGTCGCAGCCCAGCTGGGCCGGATGGCGATAGCCGTTGCGCAAGCCGGCACGCTGTTCGGTGGAGGCGAACCATTCGACCGCCGCGCGGCCACCGAAGACCTCATGCAGCACCGCTTCCAGGCTCTCGCGCAGGGCCGGGCCGGCCACGTTGGAGACGCACACCTGCGTCACCGCCTGCGGGCCTGTGGCCAGCGCGCGCCAGGCCGACGCCAGTGCCTGCACTTCGGCACGCGCCACAGCCCCGTGCTGCAGCCAGGGCGATGCGCCACCGGGCTGTGCGGCCGGCACCGCCCACTTGATGCGCGTATTGCCCGCGTCGATCAGCAACATGTTCAATCCTGCAGGCGCAAGGACAGGTCGCCGGCCAGGATCTCGATCTGGCCGGCCTCGGTATCGAGCAGGAAGCGTCCCATCATGTCCACGCCGGCCGCCGTCCCTTCGTGGACGATGCGACCGTTGTCGACGATCTTCACGGCCTGGCCGGCATAGGCGTGGAAGGCTTCCCAGCGTTTGACGAAGGCGCCAAAACCGCGGTGCTCGAACTCGGTCAGCACATCGACCAGGGCGCTGGTGATGATGGCCAGCACCGTCTCGCGGGGGGGCTTCTGCAATTCGGGGGCGGAACCGATGGCGCGCTCCAGCTCCTGCTCCAGTCCTTGCGGCACGCCCAGGTTCAGGCCGATGCCGATGACCGCCCAGGTGGCGTCGCCACGACGACCGTCAGAGGCCGTCTCGATGAGGATGCCGGCCAGCTTGGCGCCATCACGCAAGACATCGTTGGGCCACTTTAGCTGCGGCTGCACGCCGAACACCTCCAGCGCCTCGGCCACTGCCACGCCCACGGCCAGCGGCAAACCCAGCAGGGCATGCAAAGGCCGCTCGAAGCGCCAGGCCAGCGAGAAGCTCAAGCTATCCTGCGGCGTGGTGCGCCAGGGCCGGCCGGCACGGCCACGGCCGGCGGTCTGGCGGTCGGCCACCCGCAGCAGCGGGCGCGAGAGACTGGTCACGCGCTGCATCAGGTCAACGTTGGTGGAACCGGTCTGCGCGACCGCCTCGACATCGACACGCTCCCGGCCTTGGCTATCGGAGCCGGCCAGCAGCATGGAAATACGTTCCGGGCGCACCAGCGGCTGGCGCTCGTCGCGATCCGGCACCGGCGCATCCTCGGCCGGCTGGGGAGAAGTCATGGTCATAGCGCGCATTGTAACGGCAGACGGCGCCTGCGCGCTGCCCGCGCGGCAATGTAAAGGCGCGCGCGCAACGCGGCAGGCCGCCATGAAATGGGTTACCCTCTGGCCCATGCACGCCAAGCCCGTCCCTTCCTCCGCGCCGCCAGCGGCCTCGTCCTTCGCGCGCGTCAGCCTGGCGATCTATACGCTGCTGATCGTCTATGCCAGCTGGTATCCGTTCTCGGGCTGGCGCGACATGGGCATCAAACCCTTCGACTACCTGTGGGCGCGCCTGCCCTACTACTGGACCGGCTTCGACGTCTGGACCAATATCGCCGGCTACGCGCCGCTGGGCCTGCTGCTGGTGCTGTCCATGTATCCGCGCCTGCGCGCGCGCTGGGCCATCGTCCCGGCCATCGCCGCCGGGGTGCTGCTGTCGGCCTGCATGGAAGCCGGCCAGACCTACCTGCCCACCCGCGTCCCCTCCAATCTGGACCTGTTGACCAATTCCGCCGGGGTCACTCTGGGGGCCTTGCTGGGCGCGGCCTGCAGCCGCTACTTCCTGCGCGAGAGCCGCCTGCTGCTGCTGCGCCAGCGCTGGTTTTCCGGCGAGGCCAGCCGGGGCCTGGTGGTGGCCGGACTGTGGCCGCTGGCACTGATCTACCCGCAGAACCACCTGTTCGGCCTGGGCCATCTGGTACCGCCGCTGTCGGGATTCTTCTCCGACCTGCTCGACACGCCCATCGACCTGTCCACCGCCTGGCTCAACAATGCCCAGCTGAGCGCCGAGCAATACTGGCTGGCCGACATCATCGTCAGCGCCTGCGGCCTGACCGGCGCCTCCCTGCTGGCGCTGCTGCTGATGCGCCGGCAGGCGCCGCGCCGCCGCCTGGTCGGGCTATACCTGCTGGCCTGCATCGCTACCAAGTCGCTGGCCTGCGCGCTGTTCTTCGCGCCCCAGAATGCCTTTGTCTGGATCTCGCCCAGCGCAGTGGGCGGCATCATGCTGGGCGCCATGATGGTGGCCGGCCTGTCCTGGGCGCCGCCGATCGCGCAACGGCGCGTGGCCGCCCTGGCGTTGATCCTGAGCCTGGTGGTGACCAATGTGGTGCCGGTCAATCCCTATTACATCTCGACGCTGGAAACCTGGGTCCAGGGCAAGTTCCTCAACTTCGACGGCGCCGCGCAGTTTCTCTCGGTGCTGTGGCCCTTCCTGGCCATCTGGTTCCTCTACCACCCGGTGCACCGCAAGCAACGATGACCGGGGTGTATCATTGATGCTTTCCCCCAGGCCGGTGCGCCGGCCCGTGACCAACCTCCACAGGTCCCCTCCCATGAGTGATGAGCCCTTCTACGAACACCACGTCTTCTTCTGCCTGAACCAGCGCAAGCCGGGCGAGCGTACCTGCTGCGCCGACAAGGGCGCGCAGGCCGCCCAGGAACACGCCAAGAAACGCATCAAGCAACTGGGCCTGGCCGCCCCCGGCAAGGTCCGCATCAACAAGGCCGGCTGCCTGGAGCGCTGCGAGGAAGGCCCGGTGGTGGTGATCTACCCGCAAGGCACCTGGTACACCTACGTCGATAACGAAGACATCGACGAAATCATCGACAAGCACATCGTCGGCGGCAAGGTCGTCGATCGCCTCAAGATCTAAGCATCTCTCCCTCCGTTTTTAGCAAGCCATGAACGCACACACCCAGAATTTCATGATCGCTGGCGCCGTCGGCCAGCTCGAATGCGCACTCGACCTGCCGGACCCCGAGGTCTTCCCCGCCCCGGTCGGCCTGGCCCTGGTGGCCCACCCGCACCCGCTGTATGGCGGCACCATGGACAACAAGGTCGCCCAGACCCTGGCGCGCACCTTCCTGGCGCTGGGCTATGTGGCGGTACGCATGAATTTCCGTGGCGTGGGCAAGTCCGAGGGCGTGCATGACCACGGCGCCGGTGAGACCGACGACATGGCCCTGCTGCTGCAACACATGCGTGCGCAATATCCGACGCTGCCGCTGGCACTGGGTGGTTTCTCCTTCGGAACCTTCGTGCAGGCCCAGCTGCAGCAGCGCCTGCTGCAACAGGACGCCGCCAGTGCCGCCGAACGCCTGGTGCTGGTGGGCACGGCCGCCGGCAAGTGGCCCATGCCGGTAGCGCCAGCCAATACCATCCTCATCCACGGCGAGCAGGACGACACCATCCCGCTGTCGGCGGTGCTGGACTGGGCACGCCCGCAGGAACTGCCGGTGGTGGTGATTCCCGGTTCGGATCACTTTTTTCACCGCAAACTGCAACATATCAAGAATGTGGTGGTCGAAAGCTGGCATCGCCGCCCGGCCCAGCTGCAAGCCTGAGTGCCCAGCCACGGCGGCGATGCGATGGAAACGCCGCCACGGCGGCTTCGCGAGGGGATTTTCGGGGATGAAGATCCATTCAATTGGGAACGAAGCCGCATGACGTTTATAATTCCGGGCGTGCAGCCGGCCCTGGCTGCCGCCACAGACTGACCCGCCCGGCCTTATCCTCTTATCAAACCAACAGCTACGATGTTCCCCCGTGCTGGCATTTTTTCTTAGGCACCGATGAAAAAGCTTCTCGCGGCGCTCGCCGCAACCGTCCTTTCCATTTCCACCCTCACCGCATCCGCACAGAGCCTGCCGCCGCCCACCGTCGCGGCCAAGAGCTGGCTGCTGCTGGACGCCTCGGCCAATCAGGTGATCGCCTCCAGCGACCCCGACATGCGCGTCGAGCCGGCCTCGCTGACCAAGCTCATGACCGCCTACCTGGCCTTCGCCGCCCTGCGCGACAAGCGTCTGAGCCTGGAGCAGGAAGTCAATGTCTCGGTCAATGCCTGGAAGGTCGACCCGAGCAGCTCCAAGATGTTCATCGAGCCCAACAAGCCGGTCTCCATTGACAACCTGCTGTACGGCCTGATCTCGGTGTCCGGCAATGACGCCGCCGTGGCGGTGGCCGAAGCGGTCTCCGGCACCGAAGATGCCTTCGTGCAACTGATGAACCGTGAAGCCCAGCGCCAGGGCCTCACCAACAGCCACTTCGGCAATCCGCATGGTCTGCCCAACGCGGAGACCTATACCACCGCACGCGACCTGTCCATCCTGTGCCGCAACCTGATCAACGACTTCCCCGACTACTACAAGCGTTACTACTCGGTGAAGAAGTTTACCTACAACAACATCACCCAACCCAACCGCAACCGCCTGCTGTGGCTGGATCCGACCGTTGACGGCATGAAGACCGGCCACACCTCCAGCGCCGGCTTCTCGCTGATCACCTCGGCGCATCGTCCGGTGCCCAATGGCGAGCGTCGCCTGATCTCGGTGGTGATCGGTACCGTCTCCGACCAGGTCCGTACCCAGGAAAGCCAGAAGCTGCTGAACTGGGGCTTCCAGAACTTCGACGCCGTGAAACTGTATGGCAAGGGTCAACCGGTCGACACGCCTGACGTGTGGAAGGGTTCGCAGGGCAAGATCAAGGTCGGCTTCAAGAACGACGTCTACATCACCATCCCCAAGGGCACGGCTGACAAGGTCAAGACCAAGCTGGATCGCAATGATCCGCTGATCGCCCCGATCGCCGAGAATGCCAAGGTCGGCACCCTGAAGGTCAGCATCGACGACAAGGTCGTCGCCGAGCTGCCGGTGGTGGCGCTGGAATCGGTGGGCCCGGCAGGCTTCATCGGCCGCGCCTGGGACTCGCTGCGCCTGATGTTCAAGTAATCCCCGCAGGTTCGCACCAGGAAAAACGCCATCGGGCAACCGATGGCGTTTTTTTATGCCCGCGTCATTTGCCCGGGCAAGCTGCACCAGCAAAAACGCCACCGGCTAAGCGGTGGCGTTCTGCTTGTTGCGGACAATGGCCTTGAATCAGGCGGCGACTGCTTCCTGAGATGCGGCCGGGCTCACCTCATCGACCGACGAGCGGATCAGGTGGTCGAAGGCCGACAGCGCGGCAGTAGCACCAGCGCCCACGGCGATGACGATCTGCTTGTACGGCACGGTGGTCACGTCACCCGCGGCGAACACGCCGGGAATCGAGGTCTGGCCACGCGCATCGATCTCGATCTCGCCGTGCTTCGACAAGGCCAGGGTTCCCTTCAGCCACTCGGTGTTGGGCACCAGGCCAATCTGGACGAACACGCCTTCCAGCTCCACGTGCCTGATCTCGCCGGTATCACGTTCCTTGTAGCTGATGCCATTGACGCGCTGGCCATCGCCGGTGATCTCGGTGGTCTGCGCCGAGGTCACGACGGTGACATTGGGCAGGCTCTTCAACTTGCGCACCAGCACCGCATCGGCCTTGAGTTCGGCAGCGAATTCGATCAGGGTAACATGGGCGACGATACCGGCCAGGTCGATGGCCGCTTCCACACCCGAGTTGCCGCCACCGATCACCGACACGCGCTTGCCCTTGAACAGCGGACCATCGCAGTGCGGGCCATCTGTTTCCTTCACCGAGACGAAGTTCTCGATGGCCATGGTGTCGAGCACCTGGCCGCCGAAACGCTCGGCCACCACACCGGTGCGGATACCCTTGCGGGCGGCGTAGATGGCAGCAGCGGCGCCAGCGGGGCCACCGCCGACGATGAGCACGTCGTAGGGCTCCTTGGTGCTGAGTTCCTCACCCTTGCGGGCGGCAGCACCGGTATCGAGCTTGGCGAGGATTTCTTCCACGCCAGTACGGCCCTGGCCGAACACTTCGCCATTCATGTAGACGGTCGGCACGGCCATGATCTGGCGCTGCTCGACTTCACCCTGGAACAGCGCGCCATCGATGGTCACCGAGCGGATGCGCGGATTGATGATGGACATCACGTTCAGGGCCTGCACGACTTCCGGGCAGTTCTGGCAAGTCAGCGAGACATAGGTCTCGAAGCTGTAGTCGCCATCCAGGTTCTTGATCTGCTCGATGACCTTGTCGTCGAGCTTGACCGGGTGGCCACCCACTTGCAGCAGGGCCAGCACCAGGGAGGTAAATTCGTGGCCCATCGGGATGGCAGCGAATTCGACGCTGATATCGGTCCCGGGGCGGTTCAGTGTGAACGACGGGGTACGTGCGTTCGCGGCGGAATCACGTTGCTCGACCAGCTTGATGCGGTCCGACAGCAGCACGATGTCCTGCAGGAGTTCCTGCATCTCGCGGGACTTGGCGCCATCATCGAGCGACGCGACGATCTCGATCGGGTGGCTGACCTTTTCCAGATAGGCCTTCAGTTGGGTCTTGAGATTGGCATCCAGCATGATGATTGCTTCCTTGTTGGGAGATTCAAATCGTCCGGAGCACGGCCTCGCCCTTGTGGGGGTCGACCGCTGGCCCCTGGGGGCCACTCCGGACGGATACAGCGGGGTAATTACTTCAGGTCATTGCATGACCCGGCGGGCCTGGCCCGACCGGTCATTAGATCTTGCCGACCAGATCCAGCGACGGCTTCAGGGTTGCAGCGCCTTCTTCCCACTTGGCGGGGCAGACTTCACCCGGGTGCGAGGCGACGTACTGGGCAGCCTTGACCTTGCGCAGCAGTTCGGAAGCGTCACGGCCGATGCCGTTGTCGTGGATTTCCAGGACCTTGATCTGGCCTTCCGGATTGATCACGAAGGTACCGCGCAGGGCAAGGCCTTCTTCTTCGATCAGCACTTCGAAGTTGCGTGCCAGGGTGGTGGTCGGGTCGCCAACCAGCGGGTATTGGACCTTCTTGATGGCTTCCGAGGTGTCGTGCCATGCCTTGTGGGCGAAGTGGGTGTCGGTCGAGATACCGTAGATTTCAACGCCCAGCTTCTTGAATTCAGCGTAGTTGTTGGCCAGGTCTTCCAGTTCGGTCGGGCACACGAACGTGAAGTCAGCCGGGTAGAACACGAACACGGACCACTTGCCCTTCAGGGTGGCTTCGGAGATGTCGACGAACTTGCCATCGTGGAAAGCGGTTGCCTTGAACGGCTTGATAGTGGTGTTGATCAGGGACATGTCTATTTCCTTTTAAGGGGGGGTTGAGTGAAGCGACGGGATGAATAGTAGAACGCCATTCAAAATAGATCAATTTTATTTAATCAATACTTTTGATTGGATTTAACTATCACCATGACGAACAAGGCTATCGGAGATGCGCCCGCCGTTCATCTGGTGGCGCCACGTGCAGATGCAAGCCGGACCATCAGGCATTCTCTGCAATTTCCGATAGCAATCGCTTAACATGAGCGCTCCCGCGCATCGAGGCAAGCGCCCCGGTGCGCGGAAGTGGGAGCCATGTTACTGCAAGCAAGACGATCTTGTGCAAGTGCACAAGCTGACCAATTCCACCACCCAGCCACCGATGAGCGAGCCACGCCAGCAAGCCGGCCACCGTGCCGATTTCCGCCACTTCCACCCGATCCAGACGCGCTGGATGGACAACGACGTCTATGGTCACGTCAACAATGTCGTCTACTACAGCTGGTTCGATACCGCCGTGAACCACTACCTGGTGGCGCAAGGCGTGCTCGATATCGAGCATGGCGCCGTGATCGGCCTGGTCATCGAGACCCGCTGCAACTATTTCGCTTCGGTGGCCTTCCCGGAGCAGATCGAGGTCGGCGTGCGGGTGGCGCACCTGGGGCGCAGCAGCGTGCGCTATGAACTGGGGATCTTCAAGGCCGGTGAGGAGACGGCGGCGGCACAGGGCCACTTCGTGCACGTCTATGTGGATCGTCAATCGCGCCGGCCGGTGGCGCTTCCCGAGGCCTTGCGCGGCGCGCTGGCCGCACTGTCGCCCCGCTGACGCCGCAAAAGAAAACGCCTGCCGCATCACTGCGGCAGGCGCTTCCCTGTCTCCTGCTAGCCGGAACCGGCCGGTCAGCTTAGGCTGCCAGCTTCTTCTCCAGCTTCTCCTTCACACCTTGCAGTTCGGCCGGCAGCTTGTACTTGAGCTTGTCGAACAGTTCGGCATGCAGCTCCAGTTCCTTGAGCCAGGCGGCCTTGTCGATGGAGGTGATGGTGGTGAACTGCTCGGCGCTGAAATCCAGGCCTTCCCATTGCAGATCGTCGAAGCGCGGGGTGATGCCGAACAGGTGCTCGACACCGCCGGTCTTGACGCCTTGCGGATCCTCGATACGGTCCAGCATCCACTTCAGCACGCGCATGTTGTCGCCGAAGCCGGGCCAGACGAACTTGCCGTCGGCATCGGTACGGAACCAGTTCACGCAGTAGATCTTGGGCAGCTCGGCCGGGGAGGCGGCGATCTTCTTGCCGATATCCAGCCAGTGCTGGAAGTATTCGCTCATGTTGTAGCCGGCGAAGGGCAGCATGGCGAACGGGTCGCGACGCACCACGCCCTGCTGGCCGACGGCCGCGGCGGTGGTTTCCGAACCCATGGTGGCGGCCATGTAGACGCCTTCGACCCAGTTGCGGGCTTCGGTCACCAGCGGCACGGTGGTGGAACGGCGGCCGCCGAAGATGAAGGCCGAGATCGGCACGCCGGCCGGATCGTCCCAGGCCGGATCGATCACCGGGTTCTGGGTGGCGGCAACGGTGAAGCGCGCGTTCGGATGGGCTGCCTTGCGGCCGGTTTCCTTGGCGATTTCCGGGGTCCAGTCCTTGCCCTGCCAGTCGATCAGGTGCGCCGGGGCTTCCTTGCTCATGCCTTCCCACCAGACGTCGCCGTCATCGGTCAGCGCCACGTTGGTGAAGATGGTGTTGGCCGAGACCGAGGCCATGCAGTTGAAGTTGCTCTTCTCGTTGGTGCCCGGGGCCACGCCGAAGTAGCCGGCTTCCGGGTTGATCGCGTACAGGCGGCCATCGGCACCCGGCTTGATCCAGGCGATATCGTCACCGATGGTGGTGACCTTCCAGCCGCCGAAGGCCTTGGGCGGAATCAGCATGGCGAAGTTGGTCTTGCCGCAGGCCGACGGGAAAGCCGCTGCCACGTAGTGCTTCTTGCCTTCCGGGGACTCCACGCCCAGGATCAGCATGTGCTCGGCCAGCCAGCCCTGGGCGCGGCCCATGGTGGAGGCGATACGCAGGGCGAAGCACTTCTTGCCCAGCAGCGCGTTGCCGCCGTAGCCCGAACCGTAGGACCAGATCTCGCGGGTTTCCGGATAGTGGACGATGTACTTGGTGGCGTTGCACGGCCAGGCCACATCCTTCTGGCCGGCGGCCAGCGGCGCGCCCACGGTGTGCACGCAAGGCACGAACTCGCCATCGCTGCCCAGCACGTCATACACGGCGCGACCCATGCGGGTCATGATGCGCATGTTCACGGCCACGTAGGGCGAATCGGACAGTTCCACGCCGATGTGGGCGATGGGCGAGCCCAGCGGGCCCATCGAGAACGGCACCACGTACAGGGTGCGGCCGGCCATGCAGCCGTCGAACAGGCCGTTCAGGGTCTGGCGCATCTCGGCCGGATCGGTCCAGTTGTTGGTCGGACCGGCGTCTTCCTTGTTCTGCGAGCAGATGAAGGTGCGGTCTTCCACGCGGGCCACGTCGGACGGGTCCGAGCAGGCCAGGTAGCTGTTGGGACGCTTTTCCTGGTTCAGCTTCTTCATGGTGCCGGCGGCGACCATCTCGGCGCACAGGCGGTCGTATTCTTCCTGGGAGCCATCGCACCAGTAAATGCGAGCCGGCTTGGTCAGGGCGGCGATTTCAGCAACCCAGTTGATCAGTTTCTGCTGTTTGACGTAGGCGGGGGCATTCACTGCGGGAATGCCTGCCATCAGGGGTTGGTTCATGTTGATACCTCCAATGCCACAAGTTAAAGATGAATTCGGTTGGCACGGCAGGAGCGTCGCTGCAGGACGCCGGCGGAAGGTCCACACGCCAGCCAGCAATACGGCGGTCCTGTCGATGGCGACGGCCTCGGTGGAGGCCCTGCACCTTGCCCGCCACCCTGGTTGGAAGCGGGTTTTACACATTCCCGGACAGCCAGGAATGCAGGAAAGTGGCTGCGATTGTACCCCGATAAAAAGCAAATTACTGAAATTTGTAGCGAGAAATACCCGACTTATGTAGTAGGTAATTACAAATTAAAAGAATTCTGTTTTTTCATTACTGAGACGCATAACAGCGATTTCGGGAAAAACCGCATCAACACTGGATTTGCGGGGCATTGCGGCCGATATGCCATTCACGCCGTGAATATCTCTTGCAAAAAGGCGACGAAAACTTTCACCTTGGCCGTCTCCCTGCGGGTCGGTTGGTAAAGCGCCACGATATCCGGTCCGGCCACCTGCCACTCCGGCAGGACCGGCACCAGGCTGCCCTCCTGCAAGGCAGGATCGAGGGTCACGGACATCTGCTGGATGATGCCGCCACCGGCCTGGGCGGCGGCGACCAGGGATTCCACGTGGTCCATCGCCAGCAGGCCCTTGGGAATATGCGAGCTTTCCATCCCGCCATGACTGAAGCGCCAGGGCTTGATCATGCGCGTGCGCGGGTTGAGGAAACCCAGGCAGGCAAACTGGTCCAGCGCCTCGGGCGTCTGCGGCCAGCCATGCTGCTGCAGGTAGGTCGGTGCCGCGCAGCACAGATAGCGGGTCCCCGCCAGCTTGCGCGCCACCATGCCGGAATCGCCCAGCGTGCCGATGCGCACCACCACGTCCAGCCCCTCCTCCACCATGTCGACCATGCGGTCGCTGACCGTGACGCGCAGTTCCAGATCGGGATACTGGCGCAGGAAACGCGGTAGCGCGGGCGCCACGTAGCGGCGACTGATGACGCTGGGCAGATCCACCCGCAGCAGGCCTGCGGGGCGTGTATCGGATGCCCGCAGACCCGCCTCCAGCTCGCCCATGTCGGCCAGCAGCCGCAAGGCCTGCTGGTGGCAATGCCGACCCTCTTCGGTGAGCGACATGCTGCGCGTGGTGCGATTGAGCAGGCGCACCTTGAAGTGCGCTTCCAGGGCGGCGATGTGGTTGGTCACGGAGGAAGTCGACATGGACAGCTTTTCAGCCGCACGGCTGAATGCGCCCGCCTCGACCACCGCGCAAAAGACCTTGAGCATGTCCAGCCTATCCATGTTGCTCTCCTGTACCGTCGTTATAGGTGGGCTGATTCTAGGCCATGGCGGGCCACGGATTATTCGGCGTTGCGCAATTCTGACTTGGGCGCAGCCCGCTTTTTCCGCCGGACGCCCTCCCCCAGACTGCGTGCATCGACCTGCCGCCATGCGGTGAGGCGATTCTTCCACCACCATCAGGAGTCATCATGTCCAACGCCAGTCCTCTCATGCAAGCCGCCCTGCTGACCCAGTTCGGCGCCCCGCTGTCCATCGCCGCCATCGAACAGCCCGCCTTGCGCCCCGGCCAGGTGCTGGTGCGCGTGCTCGCCAGTGGCGTCAACCCGCTCGATACCAAGATCCAGGGCGGCAATGCGGCCCACGCCCAGGCCCGTTTGCCGGCCATCCTCGGCATCGACCTGGCCGGCGTGGTCGAGGCGGTCGCGCCCGGCGAAACGCGCTTCCTGGCCGGGGACGAGGTCTATGGCATGACCGGCGGCATTGGCGGCGTGCCAGGATCGCTGGCCCAGTTCGCGGCGGTCGATGCCGACCTGCTGGCCCACAAGCCGCGCACCCTGGATATGCGCCAGGCCGCCGCCCTGCCGCTGATCTTCATTACAGCCTGGGAAGGCCTGGTCGAGCGCGCCCGCGTGCAGGCCGGCCAGAAGGTGTTGGTGCATGGCGGCGCAGGCGGGGTCGGGCACATCGCCGTGCAGATCGCACGTTCGCTGGGCGCCCAGGTCTACGCTACCGGCAGCGCCGACCAGAAGGCGCTCATCGAAAGCCTGGGCGCCACGGCCATCGACTACCGCAGCCAGACGGTGGACGACTACGTGCAGCAATACACCGGCGGCCAGGGCTTCGACGTCATCTACGACACCGTCGGCGGCGCCACCCTGGATGCCTCCTTCGCCGCCGCCAGGCGCTATGTCGGTCATGTCGTCAGCTGCCTGGGCTGGGGTGCGCACAAGCTGGCGCCGCTGTCCTTCCGGGGCGCCACCTATTCGGGCGTCTTCACCCTGTTGCCGCTGTTGACCGGGGAAGACCGCCAGCGGCACGGCCAGATCATGCGGGAAGCGGCGCGCATGGCCGATGCCGGGCAATTGCGGGTGCTCATGGATGGCCGCCGCTTCACGCTGGAGCAGGTCAACCAGGCCCATGCGCTGGTCGCCGAGGGCCAGGCGCGCGGCAAGCTGGTCATCGACATCGGCCAGTGAGATCGAAGGGAAACGGCGCAGGTTGCGCAGCCCGTGCCGAATCCCGGCAATCGCTTTATGATGGACGCCCACGCTGGCCACGCACGTGGCCGGTCACCGCCCATCAAGAGTACCAGGAGACTTCCCCATGAAAATCGCCATCCTCGATGACTACCAGGACACGGTGCGCCACCTCGACTGCTTCAGCCTGTTGAACGGCCATGACGTCAAGGTATTCACCAATACCATCCGCGGCACCGGCCAACTGGCGGCGCGCCTGGCCAGCTTCGATGCGGTGGTGCTGATCCGGGAACGCACCGCGCTGACCAGGCCGCTGCTGGAAAAACTGCCCCTGCTCAAGCTGATCTCGCAGACCGGCAAGGTCAGCGGCCATGTCGACGTGGCCGCCGCCACCGAGCGTGGCATTGCCATCGTGGAAGGCGTGGGTGACCCGACCGCCCCGGCCGAACTGACCTGGGCCCTGATCATGGCGGCCATGCGCCGGGTCCCCCAATATTGCAGCGCATTGCGCGCCGGCGCCTGGCAACAGGTCTCGCCGACCCCGCATCACAACCTGATCGGCACCGCCCTGAAGGGACGCACCCTGGGCGTATGGGGTTACGGCAAGATCGGCCGGCTGGTGGCCGGCTATGGCCGCGCCTTCGGCATGCAGGTGGTGGTCTGGGGACGTGACGCCAGCCGCGAGCAGGCCCAGAAGGATGGCTACCAGGCCGCTGCCAGCAAGGAGGCGTTCTTTGCCCAGGCCGACGTGCTGACCCTGCACCTGCGCCTCAACGACGCCACCCGCGGCATCGTCACGGCCGCCGACCTGGCGCTGATGAAGCCCACTGCCTGCTTCGTCAATACCAGCCGCGCCGAACTGGTCGAGAGCGATGCCCTGGAAGCCGCGCTGACGCAGGGCCGTCCCGGCCTGGCTGCGCTCGACGTGTACGAGCGCGAACCGCTGCCGGTGGACTCGGCCCTGCTGAAGATGGATAACGTGGTCGCTGCCCCGCACCTGGGCTATGTGGAAAAGGATGGCTACGAACTCTACTTCCGCGCCGCCTTCCAGAACATCGTCGACTATGCCGCCGGCACGCCGAAGAATGTCCTCAATCCTGAGGCTCTGGGGTGATGCGGTGGATGGTGCGCACCGGCGGATCGTAGGCCAGTTGCGGCAGGCGGCCGGAGGCCTTCCACAGGTGCCGCCATCCCGGCGGCCAAGGCAGTGGCGGGCCGGAATATTCAGGAACATTGCGCCGCACCGGGATCACCGGCAGATGTTCAGGCATCGCACCGTTGTGGTGCCAGCCGAGACTGAAGGCATAGTCGGGCAAGAGCGTGGCGCAGACCAGCTCGAACCAGTTGGCGTGATCCTGATCCTCGCCCAGCGCCTGTGCCAGCCCCTGCGGATCGAATTGCGCCAGCAGGCGCGCCAGTTCCTCGGGTGACGCCGCCGGGCCATCGCCCCACCCCATCACCGGATTGAAATTGTAGTCCGCACCCGAGCCATACCAGCCCTCGCGCCAGGGGCGCTCCATCCAGTTGCGCGGACCGCTGAACAGATGCCAGCGCCAGTGCAGCCCGGAAGGCTTGGGCCAGCTGTACAGATAGAGACGCTGATAGCCGGCCCGATGCAGCTCGCGCACCATCGCCATCAGGCGCGCGTGCGGCATGCGGTCCGGTGGCTCGCGGCGGAACAGGATGGGCGTGCCATCGGCATGCTGGACCTCGTCCGAGGAGAGGTTCAGGTCCAGTGTGCGCAGTTCACTGCCAAAGCGCGCAGAAATCCATCCCGTCAACAGGTTGACGAGCACGATCACGCCATAGCCGCGATGACGATGAAAGATGACGGTGCCGGGAGCCAATGGTTTCATATGCGTTCCATTATAAGCGGCCCGATGAAATCGCATTTCCGGTGCCGCCTGACGAGGCTCGCGGTCTGACCAGTCATACCGTTGCGGCCGATCCACGCAGAATTTTTCATTAGTCGATAACCATCCTGTATCGCTACAATCCGCGGCGCATCAAAACAGTATAAAAAATTAGTCCTGCCCGGATCCACGCCGTGACCACCCACCGCAAACGCTTGCGCGCAGTGGCATGCAACTTGCTGGTCTACGCAGGCAACAAGAAAAAATAACAAACAACAGATGTCGGAAGTTCCAACATCGAAGGGCGTTGGACTTGCGACAAACCAGAGGGATGTCAACCATGACCACGCGCAACGCCACGGATAGAGATAGAGACCGATCCAGTACGCCCCATACCGAAACCTTCCTGCCCTACATGCGCGACGTCGCCAGGTGCGAGCAGTCGCTGCAGGAGCTGAACCTGATGTGGCGCATCATCGAGGCCTCGGCCAAGATGAACTGCCCCGTCGAAGCCAAGAGCATCCTTCCCACCATGGCCGCGACACGCTCCGGCTTCTCGCGCCTGGAACACGAACTGGTCAGCAGTCTCGTCCAGGAAAAGGTGGGCAATGTGCTGGCCGAGATCGGCACCAAGGCGCGCTACGTGATCGACATCGTGGTGCGCAATCTGTTCGAGCGCACTGCCGATGTGGGTTTCCTGGCCACCGACCGCGAGCTGTGCAACTTCGTGGCGGGCGTCAGCGATTCGGTGGAAGCCACGCGCTACCGCCTGCGCGAGTATCGCAACAAGTACACCGTCTATGACGAGATCATCCTGCTCGATACCGAGGGCAACGTGCTGGTGCAGATCGACCCGGCCACGCCGCTGGAACACAGCGCCGATCCGCTGATCCGCCAGACGCTGGAGTCCGACACCTATGTCGAGACCTTCCGCGCCACCGACCTGCGGCCGGCCAAGGATCGCGCACTGGTGTATTCGCGACGCATGCACCATCCCCAAACTGGTGCGGTCATCGGCGTGCTCTGCCTGTGCTTCCACTTCGAAGAAGAGATGGCCGGCATCTTCGCCGCCCACTGCGATCCGCAGGCGCGCAGCAACATGCTGCTGCTCGATGGCGAGAACCGCGTCATCGCCAGCGCTGACGCGCTGTGGATCCCACCCGGCAGCGAGGTGCCGGTCAATACCGATGGCCAGCCACGCCTGATGATGCACAGCGGCCGCCAGTACCTGGTGCGCACCTTCGCTGCCGACGGCTACCAGGGCTATCCCGGCCCGGCCGGCTGGCAGGGGCAGGTGATGATCCCGGTGGACGTGGCCTTCAATGGCAGCACCAGCGATGCCCTCTCGCAGCTCGCGCCGGAGGTGGCCGAGGGACTGCTCGCGCATGCGCATTCCTTCTGTCCGCCGCTGCATGACATCATGACCGCCGCCAAGACCATCCAGCGCATCGTCTGGAACGGCCAGGTGATGACGGCCGGCCAGCGCGGCGACATGCTCAAGCTCAAGACCATCCTCGACCAGATCAGCGAGACCGGCAACCGCAGCAATGAACTGTTCGCGCAGTCGATCCATGATCTCTACCAGACCGTGCTGGTGTCGAGCATGCACGATGCCGAATTCACCACCGGCCTGATGGTGGACCTGCTGGACCGCAATCTCTACGAGCGCTCCGACGACTGCCGCTGGTGGGCGCTCACGCCGGAACTGCGCAGCGTGCTGGCGCATGCCGAGATCGATGCCGACGGCAGCGCCAAGATCGACGCCATCCTGGCCACCATCAATGGCCTCTATACGGTCTATACGCGCCTGTTCGTCTACGACCGCCACGGCCGCATCATCGCCAGCACTGGCGACGCGCGGGAGACCGTGATCGGCAGCCATATCGATCAGGCCACGCTGGCAGCGGTCAGTGCCCTGCGCAGCGCGCAGCAGTACCACGTCAGCCCGTTCCGCCCCAGCGCCCTGTATGATGGCCGCGATACCTACATCTACCACGCCGCCATCCGTGCGCTGGACCAGGATGCCGTGGTGGGCGGCATCGGCATCGTCTTCGATGCCGAACCGGAGCTGCGCAACATGCTGGTCGCGGGACTGGCCGGCAAGGAGCGCATGAGCGCCTTCTACGTCAGCCGCGAGGGCCGCATCCTGGCCAGCACCGACGCCAATCGCGCCGTCGGCGCCACGCTGGAGATCGATGTGGCCATGCTGCAGCTGGCCAATGGCGAGCACCTCTCCGGCGTCACCCTGCACGATGGCCAGTACGCCATCGTCGCCGCCAGCGCCTCCAGCGGCTACCGCGAATTCAAGACCAGCGATGGCTATCAGGAAGATGTGATCGCCGTGGTGTTCCAGTGCTTCGGCGCGGTCAGCGAAGGGGGCAGCGTCAATGGCGGCAGCGCCTTCCAGCTGGAGCAGGATGGCGCCGTCAATGGCAACGGCGACGACCTCGAATACGCCACCTTCTTCTCCGATCACAGCCTCTTTGCGATCGCCGCCGCCCAGGTGATGGAAGCGGTTCCCTACAGCGAGGTACTGCCCACGTCCATGGGCAACCGGGTCGAGCAGATCGGCGTGCTGGGGCTGGAACGCGATGGCCAGCACAGGGACTTCATCTGGGTCTTCGACCTGGGCTTCCTGATCCGTGGCACGCGCTCGGCCATCACCAGCAGCAGCCAGGTGATGATCGTGCAGCATGGCGCACACACCATCGGCCTGCTGGTGGACGAACTGCACGCCGTGCCGCAATTCAGCCAGGCGCAGATCATCCATACGCCCTTCGCGATGCAGGGCGAGTCCATGCTGGTCTCGCAGGTGATCAAGGCCAATGGCGGCAAGCTGCTGATCCAGGCCATCGAGGTCGAGCGCCTGTTCGCCTGGGTGGTGGATGGCAGCATCCCGCAGCCGCCCGCGCTGGAACTGGTGACGCAGCCGCCAGGCACACCCCTGGTGGCGCAGAAGGAGGCCCTGCTGGCAGCCTGACCCGGGTAGCCTTTGCAACAAGCCCGCATGCCGTCCGTGTAAGATAGCGGACGGCATTTTTCATATCAGGAAACGGAACCACCATGAGCCTGCGCATCATCGCCACCGGCGGCACCTTCGACAAGCATTACAACGAGATCGCAGGCGAACTCGGTTTCGGCGCCAGCCACCTGCCGCAAGTGATTGCACGCGCGCGCATCACCGCAGAAGTGGTACTGGAGGAATTGCGCCTGCTCGACTCGCTGGAGATGCAGGACGCCGACCGCCAGCGCATCCTGGCTGCCTGCCAGGCCGCGAGCCAGCGCGCCATCGTCATCGTGCATGGCACCGACACCATGCAGCTGACCGCCCAGGTACTGGGCCAGGCGCTGCACGACAAGACGGTAGTGCTGACCGGCGCCATGATCCCCTACGAGATCGCCAATTCCGACGCCCAGTTCAATTTCGGTTTCGCCTGCGGCGTTGCGCAGGTGCTGCCGGCGGGTGTCTATGTGGCGATGAATGGCCGCATCTTCGCCTGGAACAAGGTCGCCAAGAATCGCAGCGCAGGCGTATTCGAACCGCTCTGAGCGCGCACCGGCCTCAGTGCGGTTGGGGCGGCTGGGGCGGCCGGCCCGCCCACTGGCGGCAGAAGTCCAGCAACTTGCCCAGGCTGGGCGAGGGCGCCCGATGCCGGCTGACCACCATGTAGAAATGACGACGCAGGGTCGGCAGCGGCGTGGCCAGCTCGACCAGCTTGTGCGACTCGATCATGTCCTGCACCACCGAACGTGACAGGCAACTGATGCCCAGCCCCTCGGCGGTAGCGCGCTTGATCGCTTCGGAATTGCCGAACTCGAACGAGGACGGCAGGTAGTGCAGGTAGGGAATCAGCGCATGCTCGACCGCCTCGCGCGTGCCGGAGCCGGCCTCGCGCAACAGCCAGTCGGCCTCGCGCAGCATCTTCAGCGTGATCTTGCGGCCTGATTGCAGGATGGGGTGACGCGGCGCGGCCACCACGATCAGTTCATCCGTCATCCACGGCTCGACCTCGACGTCGTCGGCATGGCAAGGCCCCTCGATCAATCCCGCATCGACCTCGAAATTGACCACGGCATCGACGATATCGGCAGTATTGGCCACCAGCGCCCGCACCCGCGCACCGGCATGGTCCTTGCGGTACGCCGCGATCATGGCCGGCAACAGATAGCTGCCGATGGTGGTGGAGGCGCCGATATGCAACTCGCTGCCCGCCGTCGGGTCGGCAAACTGGCGCTCGATGGTCTGCGCGGCATCGAGCATGTGGCGCGCCTGCGGCAGCAACTGGCGGCCACTGTCGTTCAACACCAGGCGCTTGCCGACGCGGTCGAACAATTGCACGCCCAGGAGATGTTCCAGTTCATTCAACGCGGCGCTGGCCGCCGATTGCGACAGCGCCACCATGCCGGCGGCCGCCGTGGTAGAGCCTGACTGGGCCACCGCCAGGAAGATCTGCAATTGCCTCAATGTAATTTTCATCCTGCCCTGCTCTCCATGGCCATGTTCCCGGAATACGGGACGCATCTTCAATCTACCTACTTAACAGGTAGATATTAGCAAAATAACGTGTTTTTCTTTTAAATCCACCCCGCGTACAGTGCAGGCATCGACAGCCCAACCCTCATGTGGAGAGCATCATGCGTAGCGCCGCCCAGACTTCCCCCCTGCATCCCGCCCTCGCCGGCCTGGCGCTCTCGGGCGCGGTAGCCTGGGCCGCCATGGGCCTGGGCGATATCGGCTGGCTGCAGGCACACGGTTTCTCGGCACTGACGGTGGCCATCGTGCTGGGCATCGTCATCGGCAACACGATCTACCCGCGCCTGGGCACAGCCTGCGGCGAGGGCGTGCGCTTCTCCAAGCAAACCCTGTTGCGGGCCGGCATCATCCTCTACGGATTTCGCCTGACCTTCCAGGACATCGCCCATGTCGGCGTGGCCGGGGTCGTCATCGATGCCGCCATGCTGCTGTCCACCTTCGGCCTGGCCTGGCTGGTCGGCACCCGCGTGCTCAAGCTGGATCGCGATGCGGCCTTGCTGATCGGCGCCGGCAGCTCGATCTGCGGCGCCGCCGCCGTCATGGCCACCGAACCGGTGCTGCGCGCACGCAGCGAGCAGGTCACGGTGGCGGTGTCGACCGTGGTCATCTTCGGTTCGCTGGCGATCTTCCTCTATCCGCTGCTCTACACGCTGCAGGCCGAACCGGCATGGGGTGTGCGCCTGCCCGACTTCGGTGTCTACATCGGCTCTACCGTCCATGAAGTGGCGCAGGTGCTGGCCGCGGCCCGCTCCATCGACCAGCACACTGCCGATGTTGCGGTGATCACCAAGATGGTCCGCGTGATGATGCTGGCGCCCTTCCTGCTGATGCTGTCGATGAGAGTCGGTCGCCATAGCTCCGGACACCAGCATCAGCAAAGCAAGCTGTCTATCCCCTGGTTCGCCTTCGCTTTCATCGCTGTGGTGGTGCTCAACTCCTTCTTCCCGCTGCCCGCCGCGCTCAACCGCGTCGTGCTGCAAGCCGATACCTTCATGCTGGCCATGGCCATGGCCGCCCTGGGCCTGAGCACCCACCTCTCGGCGCTGCGCAATGCCGGCATCAAGCCGATGATCCTGGGCGCGGTACTGTTCGGCTGGCTGGTGGTGGGTGGGGCCCTGGTCAACGGAGCATTGGGACGGCTGCTAGCCTGAACGGGCAGGAATAAAAAAACGCGGACCACTGGTCCGCGTTTTTTCATGTACCTGCGTCTTGTGCAGCGATCAATGCAGGGACCCGCGCTGGGTCATCTCGCGGATGATGCGGATGGTATCGATGTCGGCTTCCTGGTAGGCCGAGCGGCGGAAATTGTCATAGAAGGCTTCGCTGCCATCGATATCCTCGGGCTTGCCATCGTCGTACTCGAAGCGCACGAACAATATCTCGGCCTGTGGCTCCTCGATGGTCATGCTCATGCGCGAGGCCGGGATCTCGCCCTGCGCCGGCACTTCGTAGATCACCTGGATCTGCGGCAGGTAGATCACCTTGTCCTGGATCACCAGCTCGCCGTAGCGCAAGGCGCGGCGCACGCTGTCCACGCTCTTCTCGGAGAGCTGGCAATCGTCCAGATGCGGCATGAACAGGCGCGGCGACTCGGCGCGCAGGACCAGGCCGTGCCACAGCTGTTCGCGGGTCAGTGAATCGATCAGCGGATTGAGCGGATCGTTGATCTGGATGAGGTGATTGAATTTCATGTTGGCACTCTGATGCGCTTGCGCGCGGATAAATGTGGGACATGCATGTGGGACCTGCCTGCGGCCGGTCCGATGTGGCCATTGTCCCACAGGGAGGCCTCCCCCGGGCTGCTACAATGGCGCCTCTTTCCCCCCTGCCGATGCCCTCGCTATCCGTATGTCCGCTCCCTCCTTCGGCCTGAACAAACCGCAAAGCGAAGCCGTCCACTACATGACCGGCCCTTGCCTGGTGCTGGCCGGTGCCGGCTCGGGCAAGACGCGCGTGATCACGCAGAAGATCGCGCACCTGATCGAGAACTGCGGTTACGAATCGCGCAACATCGCCGCGCTGACCTTTACCAACAAGGCCGCGCTGGAAATGCAGGAACGCATCGCCAAGCTGCTGAAGGATCCCAAGCAGGCCAAGCACCTGACGGTCTCGACCTTCCATGCGCTGGGCGTGAAGATCCTGCGGCAGGAGTCCAAGCATCTGGGGTTGAAGGACCGCTTTTCAATCATGGACAGCGACGATTGTTTTTCCCTGGTGCAAGAACTGGCGGTGACCACCGACAAGGCCATCATCCGTGGCATCCAGAATGCCATCTCGCTGTGGAAGAATGGCCTGGTCGACCCCAACCTGGCCGAGAAAAACGCCCGCACCGAAGACGAGGCCCAGGCCGCGCGCATCTATCGCAGCTACGTGGCGACGTTGAAGGCTTACCAGGCAGTCGATTTCGATGACCTGATCCGCCTGCCGGTGGAACTGTTCCGTAGCAACGAAGAAGTGCGCGACCGCTGGCAGCGCAAGCTGCGCTACCTCCTGATCGACGAATACCAGGACACCAACACCTGCCAGTACGAACTGGTCAAGCTGCTGGTCACCGGCGTGGGCAAGAAACCCATGTTTACCGCCGTGGGTGACGACGACCAGGCCATCTATGCCTGGCGCGGCGCCACCATCGAAAACCTCAAGCTCTTGGGCGTGGACTTCCCCAACCTGCACCTGATCAAGCTGGAGCAGAACTACCGCTCCAGCACCCGCATCCTGCAGGCGGCCAACGCGGTGATCTCCAACAATCCCAAGCTGTTCGACAAGACCCTGTGGTCCGAGCATGGCCTGGGCGACCCCATCAACGTGATGGCCATGGACGACGAGGAAGCCGAGGCCGACCAGATCGCCATCACCCTCTCGGCCCATCGCTTCGAACGGCGCGCCAAGTTTGCCGACTACGCCATCCTGTATCGCGGCAACCACCAGGCGCGCATCCTGGAAAAGTCACTGCGCCGCGAACGCATTCCCTATGTGATGTCGGGCGGCCAGAGCTACTTCGACCGCGCCGAGATCAAGGACATCATTGCCTACCTGCGCCTGATCGCCAACCAGGACGACGACCCGGCCTTCATCCGCGCTGTCACCACGCCGCGCCGGGGTGTCGGCCAGGCCACGCTGGAAGTGCTGGGCACGCTGGCCGGGCAATGGCAGTGCTCGCTGTTCGAAGCCGTCTACAAGGGCGGCCTCGAAGACAAGCTGACCGACCGCCAGCTGCTGCCGCTGCGCAAGTTCTGCGACTTCATCAACGCGCTGGAGTCGCGCGCCACCCGCCCCGGCCCCTCCGGCAGCGGCGAGGAGGCCGGCCGCGTGCTGGACGACATGATGGAAGCCATCAACTACGAGTTCTACCTCTACGACAGCTTCGAGGAGCGCGCCGCCCAGGCGCGCTGGCAGAACGTGGTGGACTTCGTCAACTGGTTGAAGGAACGCGCCTGCGGTGGCCGCGATGGCGAGGGCGAAGAAAAGAACCTGCTGGAAATCACCCAGATGGTGGCCCTGATGAGCATGCTCGAAGGCCGTGACGAAGAACAGGATGCGGTGCGCATGTCGACCCTGCATGCCTCCAAGGGATTGGAATTCCCGCATGTGTTCCTGGTGGGGGTGGAAGAAGGCATCCTGCCGCACAAGGGCGATCCCGATACCCCGCCCGAGGAGGCAGCGGCGCGCGTGGAAGAAGAACGCCGCCTGATGTACGTGGGCATCACCCGCGCCCAGCGCTCGCTGCACCTGTCCTGGTGCAAGCGCCGCAAGCGCGCCAAGGAAGTGATCGAATGCCAGATCTCGCGCTTCGTCAAGGAAATGCGCCTGGACGAAGGCGAGGCGCCCCCCAAGGAAGACGAGAAGATCACGCCCCAGGCACGCCTGGCCAATCTCAAGGCCCTGCTGCAGAAGCCCCGGACCACACCCGAAGGCAGTTGAGCCAAGGGTTCGGGCAGCTGCGGACAGGATCGTGCAGGAGCGGACCAAAGCCGCCCGGACGTGGCAAAAAACCGCCAGGCTGCGCATTTATTGTGCATTTTTGACGGCAAACTGCACGCTCCGGCGGCGTCGCGGTTTACAATGCGGCCTGCAAAAAAATCCCCGAGTTTCACCGGAGCAACATCAGCCACTGCGCAAGCCGCGCGGCCGGCCCCGTTCCGTTCCACCATTCCAGACAAGGAAATCCGCAAGATGATCAAGATGTTCTCCCGCCACGCCCGCGCGCTGGCGCTGACCGCCGGCTTCGTCGGCATGCTGGGCCTGGCCGCCTGTGGCAAGCAGGAAGACAAGAGCGCCGCCGCGGCACCGCAAGCTGCCGCCCCGGCCCGCGTCTACGTGGTGGGCGTGGAATCGGCCTACGCGCCCTTCTCCTCGGAAAACGAACAGAAGGAAGTGGTTGGCTTCGACATCGACGTCATGAAGGCCCTGGCCAAGAAGATCGGCATCGAGGTCAAGTTCGTGCCGACCCCGTTCGAAGGCTTCTTCAACTTCCTGGCCCAGGGTGACCGCGACCTGCTGATCTCGGCCATCACCATCACCGACGAGCGCAAGAAGTCGGTGAGCTTCTCGGACCCGTACTTCGTGGCGACCCAGACCATCGCCCTGCCGGCGGCCGACACCAAGGTCAGCAAGATGGATGACTTGAAGCCCCTGACCGTGGGCACCCAGAGCGCCACCTCCGGTGACGAGCTGGTGCAGCAGGTGCTGGGCAAGAACAGCGCCAAGATCAAGCGCTTCGACTCCACCCCGCTGGCCCTGAAGGAGCTGGAAAGCGGCGGCGTCGATGCGGTCGTGGCCGACGAGCCGGTGGTGAAGAACTACATCGCCAACAACCCCAACAGCAAGCTGCGCACCGTGACCGACCCGAGCTTCCCCAAGGAAGACTACGGCATCGCCGTGCGCAAGGATGATCCGGAACTGCTGGCCAAGATCAACAAGGGCCTGGCCGACATGAAGGCCGATGGCAGCTTCGCGGCCATCAGCGCGCAATACTTCGGCAAGTAAGCCGCAAGCAAGCAGCAAACGCACTACCATGACGGCGGCATGATGCCGCCGTCATGTCGTTACAGAACCCGTTTTTTTCACCCACCAATCGAGTCCGACATGGATTTCCGCTGGAGCATCATCCAAGGCTATGCGCCGCTGTTCGCCAAGGGCGTTCTCATGACCTTGCAGGTGTCGCTGATCAGTATCGTGATCGGCACCGTGATCGGTTTGCTGGTGGGCATGCTGCGCCTGGCCGACGTACAGCACGGCGCCTGGAAGTGGCCGCTGAAGTGCCTGCGCTGGCTGGCCAGCTTCTACGTGGCCTTCTTCCGTGGCACGCCGCTGTTCGTGCAGATCATGCTGATCCACTTCGCGCTCATGCCGGTACTGGTGCAGCAGGAACATGGCCTCCTGATCAGCGGTGAACTGGCGCGCACCATCAAGCAGGACTACGGCGCCTTCCTCTCGGGCACGGTGGCCTTGTCGCTCAATGCGGGCGCCTATATCTCCGAGATCTTCCGCGCTGGCATCCAGTCCATCGAACGTGGCCAGTCCTACGCCGCCGCCAGCCTGGGCATGAACTACGGCCTGACGATGCGCTACGTGGTGCTGCCCCAGGCCTTCCGCCGCATGCTGCCGCCGCTGGGCAACGAAGCCATCACGCTACTGAAGGATTCCTCCCTGGTCTCGGCCATCGGCCTGGCCGAACTGGCCTATGCCGCCCGCACCGTCGCCGGCACCTATGCCCGCTACTGGGAACCGTATATCACCATTTCCGTGCTGTATTTCTCCATGACCATCTGCCTGGCGCTGGTGGTGGCACGACTGGAAAACAAGTACAGCGCTCCCCACCGCCGCTGATCTGTACCGTTGTGCGTGCGCCAGGCGCGCGCGGGCGGTATCATCGCGCGCATGACTCCGATGCACAACATCCCCTCCCCCACCCACGGCCAGCCACGACGCGTGGCCGTGATCGGCGCCGGCCCGGCCGGCCTGATGGCCGCCGAAGTGCTGGCGCAGCACGGCGCCACGGTCGACGTCTACGACGCCATGCCCTCGGCCGGACGCAAATTCCTGCTGGCTGGCCGTGGCGGCATGAACATCACCCATTCCGAGCCTCAACCCGACTTCCTGCCGCGCTATGGCAACCGGCGCGAACAGCTTGCGCCCTTCGTGCGCCGCTTTGATTCGGAACGCCTGCGTCAGTGGATCCACGACCTCGGCATCGAGACCTTCGTCGGCACGTCCGGCCGGGTCTTCCCGCGCGAGATGAAGGCCGCGCCGCTCTTGCGCGCCTGGCTGCACCGCCTGCGCGAGGCGGGCGTGCGTTTCCATACGCGCCATCGCTGGCTGGGCTGGGACGCTGACGGCGCGCTGCGCCTGAGCCATCCTGACGGCGAGATCGCCGTGCAGGCCGACGCCGTGGTACTGGCCCTGGGGGGCGCCAGCTGGTCGCGCCTGGGCTCGGATGGCGCCTGGGTCCCGCTGCTGCAGGACCGGCAAGTGGAAGTGGCGCCGCTGCTGCCCTCCAATTGCGGTTTTGAACTGGACTGGAGCGAGCACCTGCGTGAGCGCTTTGCCGGCGAGCCGGTCAAGCCGGTGGTGGCCAGCGTGGCCCTGCCCAGCGGCGGCATGCAGAACCGCCGTGGCGAATTCATCGTCACCGCGCAAGGCATCGAAGGCGGGCTGGTCTATGCCATGTCGGCGGCGCTGCGCGAGGCCATTGCCACCGAAGGATCCGCGCGCCTGTACCTGGATCTGCTGCCCGACTGGACGCTGGAAAAGGTCGAGGCCGAACTGGCCCATCCGCGTGGCGCACGCTCCATGTCCAGCCACCTGCAGAGCCGCCTGCATCTCAAGGGCGTCAAGGCCGGACTCTTGCGCGAGATCGCCAGCCGCGACGACTTCGCCGATCCCGCCAGACTGGCGCGCGCCATCAAGGCGCTGCCGCTGACGGTACGGCGACCACGACCGATCGACGAAGCCATCAGCACTGCTGGCGGCGTCAGTTTCGAGGCGCTGGATGATGCCCTGATGCTGCGTGCGCTGCCGGGGGTGTTCTGCGCCGGCGAAATGCTGGACTGGGAAGCCCCCACCGGCGGCTACCTGCTCACCGCCTGCTTCGCCACCGGCCATGCCGCCGGCACCGGTGCGTGGCAATGGCTCAACGGCGAAGACCGCACGGCCGGACTGCCGGCACCTCAACAGGAACAACACAAGTGATCAACGAAGACCGCATCATCGACATCGAAGTGAAAATCGCCCACCAGGAAGACCTGGTGGACGAGCTCAACCAGACCGTCTATCGCCAGCAAAAGAAGATAGAGGAACTGGAAATGCTGCTGGGTGCGCTGGCCAAGCGCTTTCGGGAACTCTCCGACAGCAGCCAGGATCGCGCGGCGGCTAACGAGAAGCCGCCACACTATTGATTCCCGTCCACACGGGATGGGAGAAATTACCCGGAAGCGTGGACAATCCGACATCGCTTGCCTCTGGAGGGACGTGTAGAATCTCTTTCTTTTACCCTGCCCCGGAAGCTCTATGTGGTTTAAGAATCTACAGATCTATCGTCTGCCCGCACCGTGGGCGATCAATGCCGACGAACTCGCATCCCAACTCGCGCCGCAAGCCTTCGCCGCCTGCTCCAGCCTGGAAATGCAAAGCCAGGGCTGGGTCTCGCCGCGCAACAATGACAAGCTGATCCATGTGGTCAACCGCCAGCTGCTGCTCAAACTCGATACCGAAAAGAAACTGCTGCCCTCCACCGTCATCAACCAGGTGACCAAGGCACGTGCGGCCGAGCTGGAAGAACAGCAAGGCTTCCCCCCGGGCCGCAAGCAGACCAAGGAATTGAAGGAACAGGTCACCGACGAACTGCTGCCGCGCGCCTTCTCGGTGGTGCGCAGCACCTGGGTGTGGATCGATCCGGTCAATGGCTGGCTGCTGGTCGATGCCGGCAGCCCCGGCAAGGCCGAGGAAGTCCTGAAGCTGCTCTTCAAGGCCATCCCCAAGTTCCCGCTGGAAACGCTGCGCACGGTGATGTCGCCGGGCGCTGCCATGACCGACTGGCTGGCCAGCGACGAAGCGCCCAATGGCTTTACCGTGGACCAGGATACCGAACTGCGCTCCACCGCCGAGAGCAAGGCCACCGTGCGCTATGTGCGCCATGCCCTGGAAGCCGAGGACATCCGCCGCCACATCGAGGCCGGCAAGCAATGCACGCGCCTGGCACTGACCTGGGCCGACAAGGTCTCCTTCGTGCTGACCGAGAACCTGTCGGTCAAGCGCATCGCGCCGCTGGACGTGCTTAAGGAAGACAGCGAGATCGCCGGCAAGAACGACGATGAACGCTTCGATGGCGACTTCATGCTGATGAGCGGTGAATTGTCCAAGCTGCTGGCCGCCCTGGTCGATGCCCTGGGTGGACAGTTGAAGGAAAACGACGGCACCCTGGCACGCGCAGCCTGATCCATTGCGCTGACCTCCGGTCCGACAAAAAACGGGAGCCCTGGCTCCCGTTTTTTTATGCTGCCTGCGACGACTCAGGTACGACGACTCAGGCGCTCCTCTCAACGGGCCTGGTCAGGACATTCTCCAGCGGCAGCATCGCATGCCCCAGCGTCGCTGCCAGGCGCGTGCTGGACACGCCATCGCGCGCCCCCAGGGCCAGGCCATTGAGGAAGCTGGTGTAGAAGTCACCCAGTGCCGTGACATCGGCATCGGCCCGGATCTCGCCCTCGCGCTGCGCCTGCAGCAGCCGGGCGCGGATCTCGTTGCGACGCTTGTGGCGGCGCTGCGACATGGCATCGCTGTGCTGGCTGTTCTCAGGCGCGCAGTTGATGGCCGAGATCACCACCATGCACCCCTTTCCCACCGGCAAACCCGGTACCGTCGATTTGCCCGAGTACATGCGCACGCTGGCGCGCAGCATGGCGTGCAGGTCTTCGCGTATCCCCTTTCCGGCCTGCAACAGCCGCAGCGGCTCGGCACTGATCGTGCGCGAATACAACTCCACCGCCTCGCGGAACAGGGCATCCTTGTCGCCAAAGGCGGCATAGAGGCTGGGCGCCTTCACCCCGATGGCCTCGGTCAGGTCGGCCATGGTGCTGCCTTCGTAGCCCTTGTTCCAGAAGACCTGCATGGCCTGGTGCAGCGCCTGTTCGCGGTCAAAGCTGCGCGGGCGGCCGCGGGTTCGTATCATCGGTGTCCTTTGCGGGGTATTACCCCTTGCGGTAATGGATTCGTCAGGCAGTGTAGTTTATTTTAATTGGCATTACAAAATATTCGATTTCCCCTTGAATATTGCGTCAGGCATTCCTATTATCTAATGCTCGTTACATAAATAAATGTGTGGCGAGCAAAAAATCAACCTGTCACCAGACCCACCCACCTTGATTGAACGCTTGAAGAAAAGCATTTGACGGCACCCATCGAAAGGACATGCCATGAGCCGCAAGACCCGAATAGAAAACTACCGCAACATCGGTATCAGCGCCCACATCGACGCGGGCAAGACCACGACCACCGAGCGCATTCTTTTTTATACGGGTGTGAACCACAAGATCGGCGAAGTGCATGACGGTGCGGCCACCATGGACTGGATGGAGCAGGAGCAGGAACGCGGCATCACCATCACCTCGGCGGCCACCACGGCGTTCTGGAAGGGCATGGCCGGCAACTACCCCGAGCATCGCATCAACATCATCGACACCCCGGGTCACGTTGACTTCACCATCGAAGTCGAACGTTCGATGCGCGTGCTCGACGGCGCGGTGATGGTGTACGACTCGGTGGGCGGCGTGCAGCCCCAGTCGGAAACCGTGTGGCGTCAGGCCAACAAGTACAAGGTGCCGCGCATCGCCTTCGTCAACAAGATGGACCGCATCGGCGCGGACTTCTTCCGCGTGCAGAAGCAGATCGAGGAACGCCTCAAGGGTCGTGCCGTCCCCATCCAGATTCCGGTGGGTGCGGAAGACCATTTCTCGGGCGTGATCGACCTGGTCAAGATGAAGGCCATCATCTGGGATGAGGCCAGCCAGGGCGTGCTGTTCAAGTACGAGGATATCCCGCTGGAGCTGGAGGACACCGCACGCCAGTGGCGCGACCACATGGTCGAGCAGGCGGCCGAGGCCAATGAGGAACTGCTGGAGAAATATCTCTCCGGCAATCCGCTCTCCGAAGAGGACATCAAGCGCGGCCTGCGCCTGCGCACGGTGGCCAACGAGATCGTGCCGATGCTGGCCGGCAGCGCCTTCAAGAACAAGGGCGTGCAAGCCATGCTGGATGCGGTGATCGACTACCTGCCTTCGCCGGTGGACGTGCCCGCCATTGCCGGCCACGCCGAGGACGATAGCGAGATCGAGCGCCATCCCTCGGACGAAGAACCGTTCTCGGCGCTGGCCTTCAAGATCATGACCGACCCGTTCGTGGGGCAGCTGACCTTCTTCCGTGTGTATTCCGGCATCATCAATTCGGGCGATACGGTCTACAACCCGGTCAAGGGCAGGAAGGAACGCCTGGGTCGCATCCTGCAGATGCACGCCAATGAACGCAAGGAGATCAAGGAAGTCTTCGCCGGCGACATCGCTGCCGCCGTGGGCCTGAAGGATGTGACCACCGGCGACACGCTATCGGACCCGGAGCACCCGATCATCCTGGAACGCATGATCTTCCCCGAGCCCGTGATCTCGCAGGCGGTGGAACCGAAGACCAAGGCCGACCAGGAAAAGATGGGCATTGCCTTGAACCGCCTGGCGCAGGAGGACCCGTCCTTCCGCGTGCATACCGACGAGGAGTCGGGTCAGACCATCATGTCGGGCATGGGCGAGCTGCACCTGGAAATCCTGGTGGACCGCATGAAGCGCGAGTTCAACGTCGAGGCGACGGTGGGCAAGCCGCAGGTGGCCTATCGCGAGGCGATCCGCAAGGCGGTGGAAGATGTCGAAGGCAAGTTCGTCAAGCAGTCCGGCGGACGTGGCCAGTACGGCCATGTGGTGATCAAGCTGGAGCCGCAACCGGCTGGCAAGGGCTATGAATTCGTCGATGCCATCAAGGGCGGTGTGGTGCCGCGCGAGTTCATCCCGGCGGTCGACAAGGGCATCCAGGAAACGCTCAAGGCCGGCGTGCTGGCGGGCTATCCGGTGGTGGACGTGAAGGCCACGCTGACCTTCGGTTCGTATCACGACGTGGACTCCAACGAAAACGCCTTCCGCATGGCCGGCTCGATGGCCTTCAAGGAAGCGATGAAGCGCGCCGGCCCCATGCTGCTGGAGCCGATGATGCAGGTCGAGGTGGAAACGCCCGAGGAATTCATGGGCAACGTGATGGGCGACCTGTCCTCGCGGCGCGGGATGGTGCAGGGCATGGAAGACATGATCGGTGGCGGCAAGCTGGTGCGCGCCGAAGTCCCGCTGTCGGAGATGTTCGGCTACTCGACCACGTTGCGTTCGCTCTCGCAGGGACGGGCGACCTACTCGATGGAGTTCAAGCACTATGCCGAGGCACCGCGGCAGATCGTGGACCAACTGACCGGCAGCAAGGGCCGGGCCTGACTTGTCCGGTGTGATCAAGCGCTGGCGGGTCCATGCAGGGAAGTAACAAAGCCGGGGCATCTTGCGATGTCCCGGCTTTTTTTCAGGCAAACATGTCGGGCTGGGTCGCCACCAGCTCGTCATAGATCGGCTGGAAGTGTAACCAGCCGATGTAATCGCTGCCGACGTGTTCGCGGCTGTAGCGGGCCTTGTCTTCGGGCACCAGGCGCGGCGTCTGGCCGCTGGCGGCGATGAGCAACTGCTGCTTGCAGCAACGCTCCAGGGCGATGAACCAGAAGGCGGCCGATTCGATGCTGTGGCGGCTGGCAGTCAGCAGGCCGTGGTTCTGATGGATCGCCGCCTTCACGCCGGCAAAGGCATTGGCCACGCGATGGCCGGCCTTGACCTCGACGGCGACCTGGCCGGCCTCGTCACCGATGACCACGTGGTCTTCAAAGAAGGCGGCAGCGTCCTGGCTGATCGGCAGCAGCGACTGGCCCAGGGTGGAGAAGGCGGTGCCATATTCGGTATGGGCATGGCACATGGCGACGATCTCGGGGTGCGCTTCATGCACGGCGGCGTGCAGCACGAAACCGGCACGGTTGACGGCATAGTCGCCTTCGACCACGCGCCCTTCGTGATCCACCAGGATCAGGTTGGAAATGCGTACCTGCTTGAAATGCACCGCCATCGGATTGGTCCAGTACAGGTGAGGACGCTCGGGATCGCGCACCGTCAGGTGACCGGCGAAGCCATAGTCGAAGCCTTGCTGGCCAAAGGCGCGGCAGGCGGCGACCAGGCGCTTCTTGAGGTAGAGACGATGCTCGTCGAAGCTCTTGAACTCGGGGATCTCGGGAAACTTCAGGCCCAGTTGCTCGGGCTGGTAGACGGATGTGCGTTTGACGGTGTCGAGCATGATGCGGTCTCCTGTATGGGTGTGCTGGGGTGCAGGTGGCTTTCCTGGCAGCGGCTTGCCATGGTGGCAGCACGCCCGCGCGTTGACAAAAGACCTGTTTTCACAGATTGTTGAATCTGGCTCAAGCATCAGTCCGTCCGCCGCCCACTCCATCCTGCCAGCCCACCGCCATGCGCAAACTGCCCTCCTTCTTCTCGCTACGCGCCTTCGAGGCCGCCGCCCGGCTGGGCAGTTTCACGCTGGCGGCGCAGGAGCTGCATCTGACCACGTCGGCCATCAGCCACCAGGTGCGTTCGCTGGAGGAGTGGTGCGGCAAGGAGTTGTTCGTCCGCCAGACCCGGCGGGTGACGCTGACCATGCAGGGCCAGCTGTTGCTGGGCAAGCTCACGCCGGCCTTCGATGCCATCGAGGATGCCTGCGCGGTATTCCGCCAGGCTGATGAGCAGGCGGTGCTGGCGGTGCATTGCGCGCCCAGCTTTGCCAGCAAGTGGTTGAGTCCGCGCCTGGGGCAATTCATGCAGGCGCATCCGGCGATCACCTTGCAGATGTCCACCAGCGCCGAGCCCATCGACCTGCAGCGCGACGGCGCCATCGATATCGACATTGCCTATGGCGCTCCGCCGCATCGTGACGGTGTCATCATCGAGGCCCTGGGCATGGAGCCGACGGTGCCGCTATGCGCCCCGGCGCTGCTGCAGCGTCATGCCATCCGCGGGCCACTGGATCTGCTGGAACTCACGCTGATCGAATCCAAGCTCAATCCGGTGCGCTGGAAGGACTGGTTCGACCTGCACGGCGTGCGCCTGCCGCTGCGCGCGCATCCCTCCTTCGACCGCGGTTCATTGGCAGTGGCCGCCGCCGTGGATGGCCTGGGCGTGGCGCTGGAGACGGCGCGCTTCGCCGAGACTGAACTGGCGCGCGGAGACCTGGTGCGACTGGACGAGACGGTCTTCAAGTCCATCCACAAGGAAATGCACTTCCTGTGCTATCGCCGGGGGGATGCCGGCATGCGCGCGGTGAAGGCGTTCCGTGAGTGGATACGCATGGTCGCCGGCGAGCCCGTCGACGATCATGCGCGACGCGACTAGAGCGACTGGCGACTAGCGCCGCGGCATCACCAGGCAGGTGGTGCTGGCGTGGGCATACAAGCGCCCTTCGGCATCGACCAGCCGGGCTTCTGCAAAACCCAGTTGTCGTCCCGCGCTGAGGACGCTGGCAATGGCCCGCACGCGTTCGACCTTGGGCGTGAGGGCGCGAATATAGCTGATCTTCAGCTCGGCCGTGGTATAGGCCGCCGTGGCCGGCAAGGTGGTCTGCACGGCGCAACCGACAGCGGAGTCGAGAATCATGGCGATCCAGCCACCGTGCAGCGTCCCCATGGGATTGAAGAAGGCTGGCGAAGGCGTTCCCTGGAAGATGAAACCACCGTGGCTGGCCTGGATGGGCCAGATGCCGGCGGTTTCACCGATGGGTGCGAAAGGCAGCTCACCCCGGAAGATGGCCTCGAAGATCTCCATGCCGCTCAAGCCCTGGATCTGCTCGGGACTGGCCACGCCGGGCGCCGACAGACGTGCGCGCACGGCGGCCTCCTCGCTCTTCCAGTGCGCCAGGGTGGCGGGGGTAGCGTCGTTGCTGCTGACGAGGACGGTATTGTGCTGGGTCATCACATCTTCCAAGAAAGGGCTGCGGGAACTCCAGTCCCGGGCCACGATTGGCGCCGGTGGTGAAGGCCATGGATCCTTTGACATTCATGCTGATCTTTTTTGCGCGATGCGCATCCATTTCAATGGATTTACGCCGGACCTACCGGATACCGGATCTGATGGCGATCGGCTCCCGCATCGTTCAACGCGATGATCAAGTCACTTTCATTACAATAGTAACAGCACTTTCATAATGAAAGTTACGTGTCGGCGTGCTGTGGATAAAAAACAGCGGCATACCAGGACGTGGCTGTGCCAAAACAAACAGTCTGGGGGGAGAGGGGCGAAGCGATGGAAAATGCAAAAACAAAAACGCCCCGTTCTTGCGAACGAGGCGTTTTATTTGGCGGAGCGGACGGGGCTCTCCTACACAAGCGCAGGCCGCGGAATCGCTTGCAAGCGATTCCCTTCTCGCCCCGCCGGGAGCCGCGCAGGCGGCTCCCTCCGCTCCGCAGGTTTTTGCTGCGCAAAAACAAAAACGCCCCGTTCTTGCGAACGAGGCGTTTTATTTGGCGGAGCGGACGGGGCTCGAACCCGCGACCCCCGGCGTGACAGGCCGGTATTCTAACCAACTGAACTACCACTCCTAAAACCGTTTCAGCTGTCTTTGCTTGCTGAAAGATCGCTATTATAGGAGAGCCTTTTTCAAAAAGCCAGGCCTTTTTTTAAATAATTGCGAAATATTTTACGGCAGGTCTTCAGGCCTTGAATTTGCCTTCGAACGCCAGCTTGGAGAGCGGCTCACGCGGGCTAGGTGTTTCGCGGGCTTGCAGGCCTTCCGGCAGGATGGACTTGTCGCCCAGCTTGCCGACCACCACCATGGCTTCCACCGAGAACTCGGCCGGCACGTTCAGTTCGGTACGGGCCTTTTCCTTGTCGAAACCGGCCATGCCGTGGGCATGCCAGCCGGACAGAGTGGCTTGCAGGGCCAGGTAGCCCCAGGCCGAACCGGTGTCGAAGGAGTGCGTCGGAGCCGGCACGGCTTCGGTGGCGCCCGGCGGGACCATCACGGTACGCGACAGCACCACGATCAGCAGCGAGGCCTTTTCGGCCCAGGCGCGGTTGAATTCGTTGAGCAGACCCAGCAGGCTATCCCAGGCCGGGGTGCCACGGCGTGCGTAGACGAAGCGCCAGGGCTGGGCATTGAAGGCGGACGGCGCCCAACGGGCGGCTTCCAGGAAAGTCAGTGCGGTCTCTTCGGGGATATCGACGCTGGTGAAGGCGCGCGGGGACCAGCGCTGGGTGAATTGCGGATCGATGGGGTAGTCGGCTTGACGTGGATTGGCGGACATCTTGTTTTCCTGTCGATGAAATGATGAAGGGGAAAAATCGGGCAGGAGGCATATTAGCAGCGCAACATTTTTCCTGCAGAGCTCCCTCGGCGGGAGGCGCCCTCCCCTGCGGCACGCCGACATAAAAAAACCCGCGCACCTTGCGGCGGCGGGTTAAATCCAATTCTCAGGGGTGATGAATTGGAGGGGGAGGAACTTCAGAATATCGACGGCCCCGCTTCACCTCCAAGCTTTTTACACGCTGTAACATCCGTTGCAAATTTCCCACCTGGCTGTTGCCCAGGCAAACACCCCTCCGGATATGGCCAAGTACCGATCCACACTTCCCGCGCCGACAAGATCCCCCGCTTTTGCCAGAGCGCCTGCAACTTTCGCTGCACATGCAAGATAGCTGCAGATATCGCCATTTCTTCCAGCTGTTCTTGCGATGGCGGCGAGCACCTCATCACCCTACAGGCCGCGTGAATCCCCGCTATCCAGGATTTCAGGCAGGCTCTCGCCCACCGTCAAGCACCTGCTCAATTGTCGGGCAATTTTACAAAAAATCATCAAAAACACACTCATTTACTGACAACTTCTGACATTTCCCAATGAAAGCCGCACTCCTATTGTGGTGGCATATCGGTTGCTATAAGGATGTCGCAAGGCAATATTGCCTTGCCCAACCTATAGGGAATTCACATGAATAAAATCCGGTTACTCACCGCTTCACTGGCGCTTCTGTGCAATACGAGCTTTGCTGGCACGATCCAGAATGGCAACTTCGCCACGGGTGATCTAAGCGGCTGGGACCATACGTCGCGGGTTTCAGTCGTCTCCAATGGCACGGGCGAATATGCTGCCAAGCTCATCGCGGGCTTGGGGAAGGGGATCTACACGACCCTGTCTCAACACATCTACCTCAATGCAGGAGACACCCTCAACGGCTGGGCGCAATGGATTGGAATGGATTACATGCCTTATAACGATCTGGGCTTTGTCACCATTGGCACCACCCCCTTGTTTGAAGCAAGCATCAGCAAATACGGCAACTACCAATCTTCTTCCGTCGTCAATTTCAGCTTCACTGCCGCAACATCGGACTGGTACACCCTGAGCGCCGGCGTGGCAGATATCAAGGATCCCCAGTTGCACAGCGAGCTGAATGTCGGCGGATTTACCTTCCCCTCCAGCAACGTGCCAGAACCTGGCAGCCTGGCACTGCTAGGCGTTGGCCTTGTTGCGTTGGCGATGCGTCGACGCACACACCAGCGGCGCTAAGCCGCTGGCCACCAGGCCGGCAAGGTCGCGGCCTGCCCCATGTAGCAGGGATGCGGCTTCATGTCGGTTGTGCGGCTTACTTCCCGATGCAGAAGCGCGAGAAGATCACCCCCAGCAAATCATCCGGCGTGAACTTGCCGGTGATGCTGGAGAGGCGCTCCTGGGCCAGCCGCAACTCTTCGGCAAAGAGATCCAGCGCGTGTTCGCCGGCCTCGTTATCCAGGTCAGCATGCGCCGCCGCATGCGCCAGATGCTCATCAGCCGCCTTCAAGGCCAGCAGGTGCCGCTCGCGCGCCAGGTAGCGCGATTCCACCGTCTGCTGCCAGCCGGCGATGCGCAACAACTCCGCACGCAACAGATCCACACCCTCCCCTTCGGCTGCCGACAAGTAGACGTGGGTGGCGTCGGGCATCGGGTCCACCGCCGGCTTGTGGCCGGATTGGTCGATCTTGTTCCAGATGCGGATGATGGGTACGCCGTCAGGGAAGCGCGCCGTGATCTTTTCATCTTCCAGCGTCGGGCCGCGATCGGCATCCAGCATGTGCAGGATGACATCGGCCTTGGCGACCTCGACCCAGGTACGCTCGATGCCGATGCGCTCCACTTCGTCAGGACCGCTGCCGTCGTCATCGGCTTCGCGAATGCCTGCGGTATCGATGATATTGAGCGGCATGCCCTCGATCTGGATGGTCTGGGTCACCTTGTCGCGGGTGGTGCCGGCAATGGGCGTGACGATGGCCACGTCGGAACCGGCCAGCACGTTCAGCAGCGACGACTTGCCCACATTGGGCTTGCCGGCCAGCACCGCATTCAGGCCGTCACGCAGCAGCGCGCCCTGGGCGGCATGCTTGAAGACTTCTTCCAGCGTGGCGCGAATGGTCGCCAGTTGGCCGCGCGCGTCGGACTGCTTGAGGAAGTCGATCTCTTCCTCGGGGAAGTCCAGCGTGGCTTCCACCAGCATGCGCAGGCGCGTGACCTGATCCACCAGTTCGTGGATCACCTTGGAGAAGGCCCCCGAGAGCGACTCCGAGGCCGACTTGGCGGCGGCTTCGGTGGTGGCTTCGATCAGGTCGGCCACGGCCTCGGCCTGGGCCAGGTCGATCTTGTCATTGAGGAAGGCGCGCTGGGTGAACTCACCCGGCTCGGCCAGGCGCAGGCCGATCTCGACGCCGGCCTGGACGCAACGCGCCAGCAGCATCTGCATCACGACGGGGCCGCCGTGGCCCTGCAGTTCCAGCACGTCTTCACCGGTATAGGAATGCGGCGCCGGGAAATGGATGGCCAGGCCCTGGTCGATGGCACTACCATCGGCATTAAGGAAAGGCAGGTAGGTCGCGTGGCGCGGTGCCAGGCTGTCGCGGCCGCACAGCGCGCGGATCACCGGCGTCAGGTCGCGGCCGGAAATGCGCACCACACCGATACCACCGCGTCCGGGCGCGGTCGCAATCGCGGCGATGGGAGAAGAATCAAAAGTCATCTGAGGTCATTGTTGTTGTGTGGTCTATCGTCGCCGTAACCCCTTCCAGGGCGGCTTCATGACAATGTTAATCCTGCCGGCTGGCGACAAGCGAAAAAAAACCCGTGGAATCCACGGGTTTTTCCTTTGATGGCCTGCAAGAACCGGCTTACTTGGTCTTGCCGCTCTCGATGTTGCGGGTGATCACCCATTGCTGCGCGATCGACAGGATGTTGTTGGTCACCCAGTACAGCACCAGGCCGGACGGGAAGAAGAAGAACATGAACGAGAACACCAGCGGCATGAACATCATCACCTTGGCCTGGACCGGGTCCGGCGGGGTCGGGTTCAGCTTGGTCTGCAGGAACATCGATGCAGCCATGATGATCGGCAGCAGGCCGATGGGCATGTTGAAGTAGGGGATGGTGCCGAACAGGCGATCCGGGGCGGTCAGGTCATGGACCCAGCCCAGCCAGGGCGCGCCACGCATTTCTACCGAGGCCAGCAGCACCGAGTACAGGGAGATGAACACCGGGATCTGGATCGCGATGGGCAGGCAGCCGCCCAGCGGGTTGATCTTCTCGGTCTTGTACAGGCTCATCATCTCGCGGTTCATGGCCTGCGGATCGCTCTTGTGACGCTCGCGGATGGCTTGCATCTTGGGCGAGACCGCCTTCATCTTGGCCATGCTGCGATAGCTGGCGGCCGACAGCGGGAAGAAGATCAGCTTGATCAGCACGGTCAGCAGGATGATGGTCCAGCCCCAGTTGCCCACCAAGTTGTGGATGTGGGTCATCAGCCAGAAGATCGGCTCGGCAATCACGGTCAGGTGACCGTAGTCACGCACCAGATCCAGACCCGGGGCGATGGCTTGCAGGGTCTTGGAGACGGTAGGGCCGGAGTACAGCTGCGCATCCATGGTCACGCTGGCGTTGGGAGCAATGGCGCCCAGCGGCAGGATGGAACCGACGGCGTACAGGTTGTCACCGACCTTCTTGCTGAAGATGTCGCGCTGCGCCTTCTGCGGCGGGATGTAGGCCGACACGAAGTAGTGCTGCACCATCGCGATCCAGCCGTTGTCGGCCTTGTTCACGTGCTGCTGCTTGCCATTGGCGATCTTCTCGAAGTCCAGCTTCTCGAAGTGCTCGCTGTCGCTGTAGACGGCCGGACCGGTGAAGGTGCTGTAGAAGTGCGATTCGCCGCCCGGCTTGTTGCCGTCGCGTACCAGCTGCAGGTACAGCGAGGGATTGATGGCCGCAGCGGAGGTGTTGGTCACCGTGTGCTTGACGTCGATCAGGTAGCTGTCGCGCTTGAAGGTATAGGTCTTGGTCAGCTTCACGCCGCCCTGGTCAGCCACCAGCACCAGTTGCACTTCATTGCCATTGTCCAGCGAGCGGGCGCCGGGCTGGGCCGTGAAGATGGTCTTGTGGGTGGGGAAGGGGCCACCGATCAGGCCCGATTCGGCCAGGTAGGTGTGACCGGCTTCGGAGTCGAACAGGACCACGTTCTTGGTCGGATCGACCACGTCAGGCTGCTTGAGCAGTTCCAGGCGCTTGAGTTCACCACCGACGGTATCGATGCTGGCCTTGACCAGGTCGGTGGTGATGACGATGGTTTCACCCTTGGTGGCGACAGCGCTGCTGTCGTTGCCCGGCAGGGCGGCCGGCGTCGATGTGCCGGCTTGCGGCACAGGCGAGCCGTTCGGGCTGGCGGTCGGCGCGGCCGGATTGGCCGCGGCTTGCTCCTGAGTCGGATTGGCCGACGGGAAGAACATCGACTGATGTCCGTTATGGCGCATCCAGCTATCCCAGAGCAGCAGCAGGGAGAAGGAGAATACAACCCACAGGACGGTACGTTTGATATCCATATGCGATATGCGTATTGATGAGTTCAGGAGTGGCTGCAACCGTCAGCGGCCACAGGGAGGGAAACCCGCGCAGCACCAGGCTGCGAGGAAGCATTCGGCAACACGGAGGAAGACGCGCGCGCAGGCTCGGCCTGCGCAATTGCATCAGCGGCGGCGGCCCGGGCTTCGGCAGAACCGGGCACCAGATCGAGCCCGCCGGGATGCCAGGGATGGCATTTGCACAGGCGTTTGCCGGCCAGCCAGCTGCCCTTGAGGGCGCCATGCACACGCACCGCCTCGGCGGCATAGTCGGAACAACTGGGATAGAAACGGCAATTCTGCCCCAGGAAAGGACTCACTCCCAGCTTGTAGGCTCGTAACAGCAGGAGCAAAGGCGTTTTCATCGTTCCTATTTCCTGGCAAACGCTGGTGCGTTCGGCAAAAAGGCGAACAGTTGCGTCAATTCAGCCCGCACCACCGCCTTCAGGGCAGTGGTGCGCGCCGGATCGCGCTTGCTGTTGAGCGGGCGCGACAGGCGCACGATGCAATCCACCGCAGGCAACTCGGCCTGGCGAAACAGCTCGCGCGTGGCACGCTTGATCGTGTTGCGGGTGACCGCGCGCGGCGCCAGCCGCTTGGCCGCCACCACGCCCAGGCGGGCTTGCGGCCGGCTGTTGCGGCATGCGTACAACACGAAATGCTCGGTACGAAACACGGGGCGCAAACGAAAAACGGATGAAAATTCATCCGTTTTAACGATTCGCCGATCGCGTGGGAAGTCGCCTGCTAGACGTGCTGGAAGCGGTGAACGGACGTCCGTCACACGAAACGGCAGCGCAGTGTCGTGGCTTAAACTGCAGCCAGACGCTTGCGGCCCTTGGCGCGACGGGCGTTGATCACGGCACGGCCGCCACGGGTTGCCATACGGGCACGGAAACCATGGGTACGCTTGCGACGCACGACGGAAGGTTGGTAAGTACGTTTCATGTTGGACTCGCTAAGTTGGGCTGCCTTGGAGCAAACAGCAAAAATAAATCGGAATTCTGGAACCGCTTTCGGTGTGCCTGTTCCGCATCACCGATGCCCTGCCGCCCATGTAAGCCGGCAGCCCCTGCATCGCTGACACCATTTGTTGGCCTCTGCCGCCTTCCAGCCCCAATATTTGCCTCGCTTTGCTCTGGCATGGACCCGGTCGACAACTGAAACAGCACTGCGACGGCACCGCGCGCAATTCTTCAGATGGTGAACCCTGAATTAGACTGCATTTTCTACTTAGCTGTCAATGACTTATGGGCTTTTGGGGCGATCTGTACACAAGCCGAGGCCGGGTTTTCCACCAGAATGTGGCGAATCGGCGATTTCCGCCATCGCCCGGGATGAAAAGTTACTCATGAGACATGTCGTGCCACGGTTTTTCCGGCAACTGCAGCCCGCCCCTTTGCAAGACAGGGAACCGCTGCGACGCATGCGCGCAGCGCATGAGCAAAACCGTAAATCATCTAAAGCGTTTTGGCCTGCCCTCCCCTGCGCAGCCCGAATGAGGCAGATGCGCAACACCGTGGCAGTGCCGCAGGTGCGTTACAAAAGAAGAGAAGCGAGTATGCCCCCGCCGCAAACGCCCGGCAAGAGACCTGGCACGATTCCAGCTACAGGGGAGAGAGGAGCGATGACGCAGCGCGATAGCCGCGCCGGCCATGGAGAAGAAGCGGGGCAGCAGCATCTGCCCGGACATGCTGCAACATGCTACCCACGGCGGGATACTGCGCCAGTTTGCGACGTGCGGCTATCAGGGTTTTCACGATGGCGCGCTGCGCGAAAATAGCGCACTGTGAGGTCAACCGCCATGGCATGCCGCACATTGAAAGAGCATGAGGGATGTTTGCTTCGCATTGGATGGGATGAATCACACACGATGCGCAAGAAAATCCCGTCCATACTGAACCAAGGTTCATAGGTGGGATCACTAAGTGGAAGCAAAAAAAGGACTAGAATAAAAGCCAGAGCTGAAATGATCTTCGCAACACGCTGTTGATGCTACGGCTTTCAAAGAACACACCGGCAATGACGCTCACCAGAGTCACCGACGCGTTCTTCGATAACCGCAGATGGCAAGTCCAGACATATAAATCTGTTTCGTACTTTTTTCGAGAGCGACGGAGGTGGTATGGATATCTACAGCAGCTTTGCAAGCCGGTTCGACAAGACCAGAGAAGAAGAGTTATCGCTTGAAGAGTATCTGAATCTTTGCAAGAGCGACCCGGCGGTCTATGCATCTGCTGCCGAACGGATGCTGATGGCCATCGGCGAACCCGAAAAGGTGGACACCCGCGAAGATCCCCGCCTCTCGCGCATCTTTGCCAACAAGGTCATCAAGGTCTATCCCGCCTTCAAGGAATTCTACGGCGCGGAAGAAGTGATCGAGCAAGTGGTGGCGTACTTCCGTCATGCCGCCCAGGGTCTGGAAGAAAAGAAGCAGATCCTCTACCTGCTGGGTCCGGTCGGCGGCGGCAAGTCTTCCATTGCCGAGCGTCTCAAGCAGTTGATGGAGCAGGTGCCCTTCTATTCCATCAAGGGCTCGCCAGTCAACGAATCGCCGCTGGGCCTGTTCGACTATGACGAAGACGGCGCCATCCTGGAAGAACAGTACGGCATCCCGCGTCGCTATCTCAAACCCATCCTCAGTCCCTGGGCCGTCAAGCGCCTGCACGAGTACAACGTCGACATCCGCCAGTTCCGCGTGGTCAAGCGCTATCCGTCCATCCTGCGCCAGATCGGCATTTCCAAGACCGAGCCGGGCGACGAGAACAACCAGGACATCTCCACGCTGGTGGGCAAGGTCGATATCCGCAAGCTGGAACAGTATTCCCAGGACGATGCCGACGCCTACAGCTATTCGGGCGGCCTGTGCCTGTCCAACCAGGGCCTGCTGGAATTCGTGGAAATGTTCAAGGCCCCCATCAAGGTGTTGCACCCGCTGCTGACAGCGACCCAGGAAGGCAACTTCAAGGGCACCGAGGGCTTCGGCGCGATCCCCTTCGATGGCGTCATCCTGGCCCACTCCAACGAATCGGAATGGAAAGCCTTCCGCAACAACAAGAACAACGAGGCACTGCTGGACCGCATCTTCATCGTCAAGGTGCCGTATTGCCTGCGCGTGTCCGAAGAGATCAAGATCTATGAAAAGCTGATCCGCAGCTCCTCGCTGGCCCAGGCCACTTGCGCGCCGGGTACGCTGAAGATGATGGCGCAGTTCTCCATCCTGACGCGGCTGAAAGAGCCGGAAAACTCCAGCCTCTTCTCCAAGATGCAGGTCTACGATGGCGAGAACCTGAAAGACACCGACCCCAAGGCCAAGTCCTACCAGGAGTACCGCGACTACGCCGGCGTGGACGAGGGCATGAACGGCATCTCCACGCGCTTCGCCTTCAAGATCCTCTCGCGCGTGTTCAACTTCGACACCACCGAGGTGGCGGCCAATCCGGTGCACCTGATGTATGTGCTGGAGCAGCAGATCGAGCGCGAGCAATTCCCGCAGGAGGCCGAACAGAAGTACCTCTCCTTCGTCAAGGACACGCTGGCCTCGCGCTATGCGGAATTCATCGGCAAGGAAATCCAGACCGCCTACCTGGAGTCGTATTCGGAATATGGCCAGAACGTCTTCGACCGTTACGTGACCTATGCCGACTTCTGGATCCAGGACCAGGAATACCGCGATCACGATACCGGCGAAAGCTTCGACCGTGCGGCCCTGAATGCGGAACTGGAAAAGATCGAGAAGCCGGCCGGCATCAGCAATCCCAAGGACTTCCGCAACGAGATCGTCAACTTCGTGCTGCGCGCACGGGTCAACAACGGTGGCAAGAACCCGCTGTGGACCAGCTACGAAAAACTGCGCGTGGTGATCGAGAAGAAGATGTTCTCCAACACCGAAGACCTGTTGCCGGTGATCTCCTTCAATGCCAAGGGCTCCACCGAGGAAATGCAGAAACACGAAGACTTCGTCAATCGCATGGTCAGCAAGGGATACACGCCCAAGCAGGTACGCCTGCTGTGCGAATGGTACCTGCGCGTGCGCAAGTCCTCGTAAGCGCCGCGTGCGCGCACCGCCCCGGGGACGGCGCGGTGCGCCATGCGACTCCTCGGCGCCGTCCGCCGCGATGCGGGCCGCCGACCACTAGCAGGAGAGACGAGTGCTGCATCAGATCATCGACCGCAGGCTGGCTGGCAAGAACAAGAGCATCGCCAACCGGGAGCGCTTCCTGCGGCGCTTCAAGGGGCATATACAACGTTCGGTGGCGGACGCCGTGCGCGACCGCAGTATTACCGATCTCGAAAAATCCAAGAGCATCAGCATCCCGCGCAAGGATGTCTCCGAACCCTTCTTCCATCACGGACGGGGCGGACGGCGCGAGGCTGTGCATCCGGGCAACCAGGACTACCTCCAGGGTGACCGCATCCCGCGCCAGGGTGGCGGGGGCGGCGGGGGTGGCAGCAGTGCCAGCAACGAGGGCGAAGGCCAGGACGATTTCACCTTCGAGCTGACCCGCGAAGAATTCATGAACTACTTCTTCGAGGACCTGGAATTGCCGCGCCTGGTGGAAACCAATCTGCTGCAGGTCCCCAACTGGAAGAACCAGCGCGCCGGCTATTCGGTCGATGGCTCGCCCAACAATATCGACGTGGTGCGCTCGCTGCGCTCCTCGCTGGGCCGGCGCATTGCGATGGGCGGGCCACTGCAGCGCCAGCTCGACATCGCCGAAGAAACCCTGGCCGAGATGAAGCGCAAGCCGGACGAGCACCAGTCCGACATCAAGCTGCTGGAAGAAGAAGTGCGCCAGCTGCGCGCGCGCATCCTGCGCATTCCCTTCATCGATCCCTTCGACCTGCGCTACGTCAATCGCGTACGCCAGCCGCAGCCATCCAGCCGCGCCGTGATGTTCTGCGTAATGGATGTGTCGGGGTCGATGGACGAGCAGCGCAAGGACTTGTCCAAGCGCTTCTTCATCCTGCTCTATCTCTTCCTGACCCGCAATTACGAGCACATCGAGGTGGTCTTCATCCGCCACCACACGCGGGCCGACGAGGTGGATGAGAACACCTTCTTCCACTCGCAGGAAAGCGGCGGCACGGTGGTTTCCAGCGCGCTGGAATTGATGCACGACATCATCACCAAGCGTTATTCGCCCAGCGAATGGAACATCTATGGCGCCCAGGCCTCCGACGGCGACAACTGGAATGACGATTCACCCAAGTGCCGGGAACTGCTGGAGTCGGCCATCCTGCCGCTGACGCGCTATTTCGCCTATATCCAGGTGGCCGAGCCGGAACAGAACCTGTGGACCGAGTACCTGCAACTGATCGAATCGCATCCGCACTTCGCCATGAAGAAGGTGCAGTCGGCGGCCGAGATCTATCCGGTGTTCCGTGAACTCTTTGAAAAGCAGGTGCACGCATGAACAGCCGCTTCAAGCATGATCCCCTGCCTTGCCCCTCGGACTGGAGCTTCGAGCTGATCGAGCGCTACAACGAGGAAATCGCGCGCGTGGCCAAGGGCTATGGACTGGACATCTATCCCATCCAGCTGGAGATCATCTCGGCCGAGCAGATGATGGATGCCTATGCCTCGCACGGCATGCCGGTCAACTATCGGCACTGGTCCTACGGCAAGCATTTCATGCTGACCGAGCGTGACTACAAGCGCGGGCAGATGGGCCTGGCCTACGAGATCGTGATCAACTCCGATCCCTGCATCGCCTACCTGATGGAAGAAAACACGATGACCATGCAGGCCCTGGTCATCGCCCATGCGGGCTATGGCCACAACTCCTTCTTCAAGGGCAACTACCTGTTCCAGCTGTGGACCGATGCCAGCGCCATCATCGATTACCTGGTGTATGCCCGCAACTACATCTCCGAATGCGAAGAGCGCCATGGCTTCGAGCGCGTGGAAGAACTGCTGGATTCCTGCCACGCCCTGATGAGCTATGGTGTGGACCGCTACAAGCGTCCACAGCGGCTGTCGCTGGCGCAGGAAAAGGCCCGTCAGCGTGAGCGCGAAGCCTACATGCAATCGCAGGTCAACGAGCTCTGGCGCACCCTGCCGACCAAGAAGGAAACCGCCGCCACCGCCGTGGAAGAGCGCTTCCCCAGCGAGCCGCAGGAGAACCTGCTGTACTTCGCCGAAAAGAATGCGCCGCTGCTGGAGCCCTGGGAGCGCGAGGTGATCCGCATCGTGCGCAAGATCGGCCAGTACTTCTATCCGCAGCGCCAGACCCAGGTGATGAACGAAGGCTGGGCCACTTTCTGGCACTACACCCTGCTCAATACGCTCTACGACCAGGGCCGCCTGACCGATGGCTTCATGATGGAATTCCTGCATTCGCACAGCAATGTGGTGTTCCAACCGCCCATCACCAAACCCTATTACAACGGCATCAATCCCTATGCCCTGGGCTTCTCGATGATGAGCGACATCCGCCGCATCTGCGAGCATCCCAGTGACGAGGACCGCGAGTGGTTCCCCGAGATCGCCGGCAGCAACTGGCTCGATACCCTGCACCATGTGATGCGCAACTACAAGGACGAGAGCTTCATCGCGCAGTACCTCTCGCCCAAGCTCATGCGCGACATGCGCATGTTCGCCGTGCTCGACGACGACACGCGCAGCGAGATGGAAGTCTCGGCCATCCATAACGAGCGCGGCTTCCAGTATGTGCGCCAGGCGCTGTCACGGCAGTACGACATCAATCACCGCGAGCCCAACATCCAGGTCTGGTCGGTCAACACGCGCGGCAACCGCAGCCTGACGCTGCGCCACTTCCGCAGCGATGGCCGCTCGCTGGGCGACAGCACCAACGAGGTGCTGCGTCATATGGCGCGACTGTGGCAGTTCGATGTCTATCTGGAGAGCGTGGACGACAACGGCTACATCGTGCAACGCTACGAATGCGTGGCCGAGAACCGCTATTCGCTGCGTTCATGAAGGCCTTCCCCTTGCCGCGGCCGGAGTGACCATGCCGGCCGCGCCCGCCACTCCCCGTCCGCCGATCTCGGCGCAGACCATCCCGCTGTTTCCGCTGGCCAGCACGCTCTTTCCCGAAGGGCGGCTGCCGCTGCAGATCTTCGAGGTCCGCTACCTGGACATGATCGGCAAATGCATCGCCGAGGGTAGCGGTTTTGGCGTGGTCGCCCTGACCGAAGGCTCGGAGGTGCGCCGTCCCGGCCACAGCGAGCGCTTCGTCGGCGTGGGTACGCTGGCGCGCATCAGGGAATGGTCCACCCCTTCGCCGGGCTTGATGCGCATCGCCTGTAGCGGCGGCGAACGCTTCCGCATCCTGCAGGCCGAGCAGCACAAGCATGGCCTGTGGACAGCCGAAGTGGAGATGATGGAGAGCGACCGCGCCGTCATCATCCCGGAAGAATTGCGCAATACTGCGCGGGCGCTGGACGACCTGCTGCAATCGGTCATGCGTCAGGGCCTGCCGGACAGCGAAGTCCCGATTGCCGCGCCGTTCCGCCTGGACGATTGCGGCTGGGTCGCCAACCGCTGGGCCGAGATGATGCCCATCACCGTCGACATGAAGCAGAGCCTGCTGGCGCTGGACAATCCGCTGCTGCGGCTGGAGCTGGTGCAGGATGCCCTGGATGAACTGGGCTGGCTGAAATAGCCCCCGACTGCCCCTCCCCCTACCATGCGCCCTTACGGCGCCACGCCACTGATCCCAGCCTCGGCCAGCAAGGCCGCCATCCCCGACCAGAAGATCTGGATGCCGATGCACAGCAGGATGAAGGCCGACAGGCGCAACACCACCATGGTGCCCAGGCGGCCCATCAGCTTGACCAGCTTGTGCGCGTAGTTGTAGCACAGGAAGATCACCAGCGAGGTCAGTGCCGCACCCAGGGCCGCGCTTCCCACCGAGATGACCCAGTCCAGCAGGCGCGTGGGTGTATTGGCGCCCAGCGTGATGGAAGCGGCAATGGTGCCCGGCCCCACGGTGAGCGGGAAGCTCATGGGATAGAAGCTGCGCGCCTTGATCTCCTCGTCGGGCAGATCCTCGTCATAGGTCTTGGCGACCTGGGTGGGAATGGCGTTGTCCTGGCTGTTGTCGTTGAGCAGTTTCCAGCCCGACACCGCCACCAGCAAGCCACCGCCGACGCGCACGATGGGCAGCGAGATGCCGAAGAAGGTCAGCACATGCGAACCGATGAAGATCGCCGCCACCAGCATGAACCAGCAATTGATGGCGACCTGGCGCGCGATGCGCTGCTCGGTGCTGCGGCTGACATTGCCCAGCAGGTTGGCGAACACCGGCGCAATGCCCAGGGGATTAAGGATGGGCAAGAGCGTGATCGGGATCAGCACGACCGCTTTGAGGAAGAGGATCAGCATGGGAGAAAAAAGGACAGAAGAAGCTGGAGCTGGCAGCGTAGCCGAAAGCCGCTACGCTGCCAACTCCACGCACGCACCGGCGTTCAGGCGGTGCGCAGATGCATGCTGCGCGCACGCATGAGCAGCAGCGCCGCAATGGCGAAGTTGAGCAGGTTCCAGCCGATGCCGTTGGCGAAGGCGGCATGGTAGGAGCCGGTCATGTCGAAGATCTTGCCCGACATCCAGCCGCCCAGCGCCATGCCGAACATGGTCGCCATGATGGCCGCGCCCACCCGCTGGCCGGTCTCGGCCGCCGGGAAATACTCGCGCACAATGATGGCGTAGGACGGCACGATGCCCCCCTGGAACAGGCCGAACAGGGCCGAAATCACATACAGGGAGGCCAGGCTGTCAAAGGGCAGGAACAGCAGCAGCGACAGGCCCTGCAGCATGGAACCCAGCAACAGCGTGCGCAGCCCGCCGATACGGTCGCAGATGGCCCCCGAGACCAGCCGGCTGACCACGCCGCAGGCCAGCATCAGCGAGAGCATCTGGGCGCCACGCGCCGGACCATAGCCGAGGTCGCCGCAATAGGCCACGATATGCACCTGGGGCATGGCCATGGCCACGCAACAGGCCACACCGGCCACGCACAACAGCAATTGCGCCGAACCTGGCGCCAGCCCGAAGGGCCGCGCGCCCCCACCGCTGTGCGCGGCCGTGGCACCGCTCTCCTGTGCCGGCGGACGGGCGCGCATGAACAGCGCCAGCGTACACATCACGACGGCACAGATGATGCCCAGGCCGATGTAGGTCTGCTGCCAGCCCACGCTATCGACGAAATGCTGGACGATGGGCGGCCAGATCGCGCCGCCCAGGTAGTTGCCGCTGGCGCACACCGCCACGGCAATGCCACGGCGCTTGCGGAACCACATCGAGGTATCGGCCACCAGCGGCGAAAAGGTACAGGCCGTGCCCAGGAGGCCGATCAGGATACAGTGGGCCGCCATGAAGAACCAGATGTTGGGCGCCAGCGCGGCGGCGATGAAACCACCGCCCAGGCAGGCGCCGCCCAGCAGCAGCGGACGGGTGATGCCGGAACGGTCGGCCATGCGGCCCATCAGCAGGCCCCCCACGCCCACGCCCAGCATGGTGAGGGTATAGGGCATGGAGGCCAGGCCGCGATCGACCTGGAAATGCGTCTGCACCGCCGGCAAGACCACGGCCATCACATACATGCCGCTGGCGCCGACGATCATCAGGACCATCGTGATGCACAGGCGCATCACCGCATAGGAGGAATCGACCTGGTGCAGGTCAGAGTGGCTGGCGCGGCTGGATGCAGCAGACAAGGTACTGGATGGAGGGGTATCCAAGGTGATCTCCGGCTAATTTTTTATAAAATTATGGTGGTGCTGGCCGGGATGGAATGATGATGTTGTCCCCGGCCACGTCCCGCACTCGATTGGTGCAAGCCTTGCAGACTAACATGCAAGCGCCGGCCTTGCAGGCAGGGCTGCAAAAGGCGGGGCCGGGAAAAACTAGCCGACGTGGTAGAGATGGACTTGCTGATAGCCCATGCGCTCCTTGTGGCGAGCGATCTTCTGCAGCATCAGCAAGCCGGCCTCATGGCCAGCCACCACGGTGCGCCGCGCGGCGCTGCGCATCTCGCCGCCATCCCAGGCCTGGGTGAGCACCCAGTCACCCAGCAGATCCTGCACCAGGTCGACGGTGAAGATGGCACGCGATTTTCCGTCCGAGAAATGCAGACGCATGGCCACGGTCACGGGCAGTGCATGGGTGACGTGGTCGGCGGAATCGATCATGGCTAAAGCGGGGCTACGGAACGGCGGGCGTGGATGATAGCAGGACGGCTGCCGAATACAAGGACAACAACAAGAACGACAACAAACCCGCCCGGCACGCAGCCGGGCGGGGCAAAGCTTAGAGGTTGGGCGCGAGCCAGCGCTCCAGGTCTTCCCGCGCGACCTGGCGGCGCTGGGCCATGTCCTCGACCTGGTCGGCACCGATCTTGCCGACCACGAAGTACTTCGATTGCGGATGGGCCAGGTAGAAGCCCGATACCGACGCCCCCGGGAACATGGCATAGGACTCGGTCAGCTGCATGCCGATCTCGTCACACTGCATGGCGCGGAAGGCATCGGCCTTGACGGTGTGTTCGGGGCAGGCCGGATAGCCGGGCGCGGGGCGGATGCCCAGGTACTTTTCCTTGATGAGGTCGACGCTGGAGAGTGCCTCGTCGGCGGCATAGCCCCACAGGTCCTTGCGCACGCGCTCATGCAGGTATTCGGCGAAGGCTTCGGCCAGGCGGTCGGCCAGGGCCTTGAGCATGATGGAGGAGTAATCGTCATGGGCGTCCTCGAAGCGCTTCTCGTACTTCTCGATACCCAGGCCCGCGGTCACGGCGAACATGCCGATGTAATCCTGGATGCCGGAGTCCTTGGGAGCGATGAAGTCCGACAGGCACTGGTTGGGACGCGCCACGCCATCGACCACCGGCTTCTCGGTCTGCTGGCGCAGGCCGTAGTAGGTGAAGGCGACCTGGCTGCGGCTGTCATCGGTGTAGATCTCGATGTCGTCGTCGTTGACGGTGTTGGCCGGCAGCAGCGAGATGACGCCATTGGCGGTGAGCCAACGGCCGTCGATGATCTTCTTCAACATCGCCTGGGCTTCTTCGAAGACCTTGGTGGCGGCCTCGCCCACCACTTCATCGCTGAGGATGGCGGGATAAGGACCGGCCAGGTCCCAGGTCTGGAAGAACGGGCCCCAGTCGATGTAGTTGGCCAGCAGGGCCAGGTCGACATTCTTGAACAGGCGGCGGCCAATGAACTTGGGCTTGACCGGCGCGAACTCCAGCCTGGTCTTGTTGGCGCGGGCAGCCGCCAGGGTCAGCATGGGCGCGGCCTTCTTGCTGGCGTGCTGCTCACGGATGCGTTGGTAGTCGGCGTTGAGCTCGGCCACGTAGGTCCCCTTCTGCTCATCGGTCAACAGCGACGCTGCCACCGAGACGGCGCGCGAGGCATCCGGCACATAGACCACCGGACCTTCGTAGTTGGGGGCAATCTTGACGGCCGTGTGTGCACGTGAGGTGGTGGCGCCACCGATCATCAGCGGCATCTTCAGGCCGGCGAAGTACGGGTCGCGCTGCATTTCCTTGGCCACGTAGGCCATCTCTTCCAGCGAGGGCGTGATCAGGCCGGACAGGCCGATGATGTCGGCCTTCTCTTCCTTGGCCTTGGCCAGGATCTCGGCGCAGGGCACCATCACGCCCATGTTGACCACCTCGAAGTTGTTGCACTGGAGGACCACGGTGACGATGTTCTTGCCGATGTCATGGACGTCACCCTTGACGGTGGCGATCACGATCTTGCCCTTGGGCTTGGCGACCTCGCCGGTGGTGATCTCGAGCTGGCGCTTCTCTTCCTCGATGAAGGGGATCAGGTGGGCCACGGCCTGCTTCATCACGCGGGCCGACTTGACCACCTGCGGCAGGAACATCTTGCCCTGGCCGAACAGGTCGCCGACCACGTTCATGCCATCCATCAGCGGACCTTCGATCACATGGATGGGACGACCACCGTCGGCGGCGATCTGCTGGCGCGCCTCTTCGGTATCTTCCACGATCCATTGCGTGATGCCATGGACCAGCGCATGCGAAAGGCGCTTGGCGACCGGTTCGCTGCGCCACTCCAAGGTAGCTTCTTCCTTCTTGTCGCCAGCCTTGAGATTGGCGGCGAATTCGATCATGCGCTCGGTGGCGTCGTCGCGGCGATTGAGCACCACGTCCTCGACGCGCTCGCGCAACTCGGCCGGCAGGTCGTCGTAGACGCCGATCATGCCGGCGTTGACGATGCCCATGGTCATGCCGGCCTTGATGGCGTGATACAGGAAGACCGTGTGGATGGCCTCGCGCGCCGGGTCATTGCCACGGAAGCTGAAGGACACGTTGGAGACGCCGCCGCTGATCTTGGCATAGGGCAGGTTCTCGTGGATCCAGCGGGTGGCGTTGATGAAATCGACCGCGTAGTTGTTGTGTTCCTCGATGCCGGTTGCGACCGCGAAGATGTTGGGGTCGAAGATGATGTCCTCGGGCGGGAAGTCCAGCTTGTCCACCAGCAGGCGATAGGCGCGCTCGCAGATCTCGATCTTGCGCGCGAAGGTATCGGCCTGTCCCACTTCATCGAAGGCCATCACGATGACGGCGGCACCGTAGCGACGGCACAGCTTGGCTTCGCGCAGGAATTTTTCCTCGCCTTCCTTCATCGAGATGGAGTTGACGATGGACTTGCCCTGCACGCACTTCAGGCCGGCCTCGATGACTTCCCACTTGGAGGAGTCGATCATGATGGGCACGCGCGCGATGTCCGGCTCGGAGGCGATCAGGTTCAGGAAGCGCGTCATGGCGGCGACCGAATCGAGCATCGCCTCGTCCATGTTGATGTCGATGATCTGGGCGCCGTTCTCGACCTGCTGGCGGGCCACGGCCAGGGCCTCGTCATACTGTTCGTTCAGGATCAGGCGGGCGAAGGCCTTGGAGCCGGTCACGTTGGTGCGCTCGCCGACGTTCACGTACAGCGACTGGTCGTTGATGGTGAAGGGCTCCAGGCCCGACAGGCGCATCTCGTGGCTGTTTTCCGGCAGCTTGCGCGGGGCGATGGTGGCCACCGTCTCGGCAATGGCCTTGATGTGCGGCGGCGTGGTGCCACAGCAGCCGCCGGCGACGTTGACGAAACCGCTCTCGGCGAATTCCTTCAACAGCGCCGAGGTGACATCGGGCGTCTCGTCAAAGCCGGTGTCGCTCATCGGATTGGGCAGGCCGGCATTGGGGTAGATGCAGACGTAGGTATCGGCGATGCGCGACAACTCTTCCGCATAGGGACGCATCAGGGCCGCGCCCAGCGCGCAGTTCAGGCCCACCGTCAGCGGTCGCGCATGACGGATGGAATTCCAGAAGGCGGTCACGGTCTGGCCCGACAGGATGCGGCCGGAGGCGTCGGTGACGGTGCCCGAGATCATGATGGGCAGGCGCTTGCCGCTTTCCTCGAAGAAGGTATCGATGGCGAACAGCGCCGCCTTGCAGTTGAGGGTATCGAAGATGGTCTCGACCAGCAGCACATCGGCGCCACCTTCGACCAGCGCGCGCGTCTGTTCCAGGTACGCACTCACCAGTTGATCGAAAGTCACGTTGCGGGCGGCCGGGTCGTTGACGTCCGGCGAGATCGAGGCGGTCTTGGGCGTGGGGCCCAGGGCGCCGGCAACGAAGCGGGGCTTGTCCGGTGTCGAGTACTTGTCGCAGGCGGCACGGGCCAGGCGGGCCGACTCCAGGTTCATCTCGTAGACCAGATGCGCCATGTGGTAGTCGTCCTGGGCCACGCTGGTGGCGCCGAAGGTGTTGGTCTCGATCAGGTCGGCACCGGCGGCCAGGTATTGCTCGTGGATTTCCTGGATGATGTGCGGCTGGGTCAGCGAGAGCAGTTCATTGTTGCCCTTGACGAACAGGTCCTTGCCGGGAACGCTGAACCCGGCGAAACGCTGGCCGCGATAATCCTCTTCCGTCAGCTTGTACTGCTGGATCATGGTGCCCATGGCGCCATCGAGGATGAGGATGCGCTTGGACATCAGGTCGCGCAGCAGCAATTCGGTCTGGCACAGTTCGTTCGGCTTCATCTGGCGTTTTTCTCTGGTTACGGCAACAATGCGGGCCTGCCCTCCCCACCGGCAGGTCAAAAAACCGGCCTGGGTACAGACCGGTTTTCAGGCGAAAAATAGAGCCAAATTATACGCGAAAGCGCCCTTCCTCCCGCGTCCGGCCGGCCTTTGCGGCCGGCCATCGTTGCAATACGTTAACTTTTTATAAAAATGCCAGACCGTCAACCCATCCTGATCCTGACCGCCCTGGAAAGCGAACTCAAGGCCGCCGATGCCCCTGCCGGGGTGGAAGTGGTGTATTGCGGCGTGGGCAAAGTCAATGCCGCGCTGCATGCCACCCTGGCCATCCTGGAGCGGCGGCCACGTGCGGTGATCAATTTCGGCACGGCCGGCAAGATCGATCCGCTGCACGATGGCCTGCTGGAAGTGGCGGCCGTGATCCAGCGCGACATGGCCGCCATGCCGCTGGCACCGCGTGGTGTGACGCCGCTGATGAATCAGGAGCAACAACCGCCGCGCCTGGAGTCCGGCTATCCGGGCGTGCTGTGCGGCACCGGCGACAGCTTCGTGACGGCCGCCGATGACTGGCTGGTGGCGCAGCAAGTGGACCTGGTGGACATGGAATTGTTTGCCATTGCCCGCGTCTGCCACCATTTCGGTCTACCGTGGCGGGCCTTCAAGTTCGTCACCGACGGTGCCGACGACGACGCCGCCGATGACTGGCAAGCCCGCGTCCATCTGGGCGCGGAGCTGTTCTGGCGGCATCTGCCGCACGTGCTCAAGCCATACGCCTGAGCGAACCTCAGGCGAAGCGGCCGCCTTCCAGCGGGAAGCCCTTCAGGAATTCCGCTGCCGGCAGGCGCTTGCCGCCCGGCTTCTGCAATTCGGTCAGCAGCAATGCCCCCTCGCCGCAGGCCACCACGATGCCGGCCTGGGCATCGGCCGACAACACCTGGCCGGGTTCGCCCCGCTGCGCTACGGTCACCGGACGCGCCTGCCACAGCTTGACCACGGTGTCGCCGAAGCGCCCGGTGGCGCCGGGGAAGGGGTTGAAGGCGCGGATGCGGCGCGCCAGTTGTTCTGCATTCTGGCTGAAATCCAGCGCCGCTTCTTCCTTGGCGATCTTGGCGGCGTAGTTGGCGCCCTCCTCCGGCTGCGGAGTGGCCGGCAGCTCGCCGCGCTCCAGTTTTTCCATGGCTTCCACGATCATCCGGCCGCCCAGCGCGGCCAGCTTGTCGTGCAGGCTGCCGGTGGTGTCATCGGCCAGGATGGGCAGGCTTTCGATCAACATCATCGGACCGGTGTCGAGGCCCTCTTCCATCTGCATGATGGTGATGCCGGTCTCGGCGTCACCCGCTTCAATGGCGCGATGGATGGGCGCAGCACCGCGCCAGCGCGGCAGCAGCGAACCGTGGATGTTGATGCAGCCGTAACGCGGGATATCGAGCACGCTGCGCGGCAGGATCAGGCCATAGGCCGCCACCACCATCACATCATGCGGTGTGGATTGCAGCAGCGCATGCGCCTCCTGCGCCACCTCGGGATACTTGCCGTTGAGGCGCAGCGATACCGGCTGCGCCACCGGCGTGCCGTGCTTCAGCGCGCACTGCTTCACCGGCGAAGCCTGCAATTGCATGCCGCGCCCGGCCGGGCGATCCGGCTGGGTCAGCACCAGGGTGATCTCGTGGCCAGCCGCGTAGAGCGCTTCAAGCGCGACCGCGGCGAATTCCGGTGTACCGGCGAAAATGATCTTCATGAATAACTCCAGGCGCGGCGCCAGGCACCGCGATATCGGGTTGCTAGAGGTTGCGTGTCTTGTGCGGGGCGCGGGCGAAGGCCATATCGTACAGCCAGTTCGGCAGCAGCCTGAGCAGCTTGGCCACCACGCCCATCTGCCAAGGGATGACGCGATAGCTCACGCCTTCGGCGATGCTGGCCACGCTACGCTCGGCGAAGCGCTCCACCGGCATCAGGAAGGGCATGGGGTAGGTGTTCACGCGGGTCATCGGTGTATCGATATAGCCCGGGGCGATGGTCACCACCTTGATGCCGGAAGCCCGTAATTCCACCCGCAGCGATTCACAGTAACTGATGACGGCAGCCTTGGAAGCACTGTAGGCCTCGGCACCGGGCAGGCCGCGGATTCCGGCCACGCTGCCGATGCCCACCAGCCGGCAGCGCCGCCGCTGTGCCTCGGGCAGCGCCTTCATGCGCGCCACGAAGGGCGTAAAGGTGGCAAAGGTGGCCGTGACATTGACGGCCAGGATGCGCTCGAAGGCGGCCAGGTCTTCCTGGTATTCGGTCAGGGTGCCCTGCGAGATGCCGGCATTGGCGATGACCACATCGGCGCCACCGAACTCGGCCATGAAGGACTCGGCGGCAGCCGCCAGCGCGGCATGGTCGGTGACATCGAGCGCATAGACGCGATGCCGCTCCGGATGGGGCAGGCTGGCCCGCAAGGCATCGAGCTCGGTCCCGCGCCGGGCCACCAGGCCCAGGCTGGCACCCTGCGCCGCATATGCGCGGGCCAGCGCCATGCCGATACCGCTGGACGCCCCGGTCAGGAAGACCCGCAACGGGCCGCTCAGCGTGGGAAGGGATGACATGCCTGCTCCTCGTAGCAATGCAAAGCGCGACGACGCGCGATCAAAATGAAAACGGCCCGCGCCCTTGCGGACGCGGACCGTCGACGGTGGGGCAGGCTTACTTCTTCTTGGCTGCCGCGCCGCTGCTCTTCTCGGCGGCGGCCTTGGCCACCAGGTGATCCATCACCTGCAGGGCCGCGGCCTGCTGCATCGATTCGGGCTGGTTGGCCAGCGCCACGCCAACCACCGAGGGCGAGGTCACGTAACGGCCATCGATGGCGATCATCGGCACGCCATCGACCTTGTAGGATTCCTGCAGCTGGGCTGCGCGACGGACCTTGGTCTGCACGCCGAAGGAATTGTACAGGTCGAGGAATTTCTGCTTGTCCAGGCCGATCTTCTCGATGTAGGCCAGGATGGTCTTGTCGGTATTGATGCGCTGACCTTCGACGTGGATCGCATGGAAGATCTTGGGGCCCAGCTCTTCGGCCTTACCCATGGCTTCGAGCGTGTAGTACAGCTTCTGCTGCGGCACGAAGCTGTCGCGGAAGGCCACCGGCACCTTCTTGAAGTTGATCTTGTCACCCTGCTTCTTGACCCAGGCCGTCAGCGACGGATCCCAGGCCGCGCAGTGCGGGCAATCGAACCAGAAGAACTCGGTGACCTCGACCTTGTTGCCCGAATCGGTAGGCTGGGCCTGCTCCAGCACGCGATAGTCGCTGCCCACTTGCGGATTGGCCGGGGAGGCCTGCACACCGACGCTGGCCGACCAGGCCAGCACGCCAAAGCTGACGGCTGCCAGCAGCTTTTGATGGAAACGCATGGTATTACCCTCTCTGATGGATGTTCGGTAAGGCCCGCCCGGATGGCCGGCCTGCCCCGCCTGCGGCGCCGGCTATCCCTGTCCGGCGTCGCTGGCTTGCTCGGTACGTTCTTTTACTTGGGAATGCGCACGATGGCGGCATCGACCCCGTTATCGGACAGCTTGCTGCGCGTACGGTTCATCGCATCGGCATGCTCGAAGGGACCGATGCGCACGCGATAGAGCACGCCGCTGTCGGCGGTGCGCTCGGTCACCTTGGCTTCGAAGCCCAGCAGGGCCAGCTTGGCGCGGGCGCTGTCGGCATCGGCCTGGTCACGGAAGGCACCGGTCTGCAGGAAGTAGGTCCACTTGTCATCGGCGGCATCGCTCTTGGACGAGGCCGAGGAGGACGACGCCGATGGCTTGGCATCGGCCTGCTTGCTCTCCGGCTGCTTGGCCGGTGCAGGTGCAGGCTGGGCCGGCGTCGGCGCTGCAGCTGGCGGCGTGGCCGGCTGGGCCGCAGCGGTATTGGGCGGCACCGGGGTCTGCGACTGCTGCTGGTCACGCGCGGCCTCGCGGGCGATGTCGCGATTGCCGTAGAGCGGACGGTTGGGATCAGCCGCCTGGGCCGGCGTCGGATCGGTGCGCTCGGGGCGCACCACCTTGTTGACGAAGGGGATGGGCGACTTGGTGATCATCAGCGCCACACCCACGGCAATCCCCAGGCCGACGATCAAACCCAGGATCAGGCCGAGCAGCGTACCGCCGGCCTGCTTGTGATATTTCGCGTTCAACGGTTTCACGTTTCTCTTGTCTAGGAGCTTGTTTTACATTCTGGCAGGGGCCGATACACCCAGCAGCGCCAGGCCGTTGCGCAGCACCTGGCGGGTGGCGGACAACAGTGCCAGGCGTGCAGACCTGGTTGGGACATCGTCCACCAGCACGCGTTCCGCATTGTAGTAGCTATGCAGTTCGCCTGCCAGATCGCGCAGATAGAAGGCGACCTGGTGCGGTCCCAGCTCCTGCAGGGCGTGTGCCAGCATCTCCGGATACTCGGCCAGCTTGGCCAGCAGCGTGGCTTCGCGTGGTGCGGTCAGCGGCGAGAGATCGGCGACGGACTTGAGCTCATCCTCGTTGCCGCCCCACTTGCCCAGCACGGTGCAGATGCGCGCATGTGCGTACTGCACGTAGTAGACCGGGTTTTCGTCGGACTGCGCCAGCGCCAGGTCGACGTCGAACACGAATTCGGTATCGGCCTTGCGCGAGATGAGGAAGAAGCGCACCGCATCGCGACCACGGGTGAGGTCGCGTTCCTGGCCTTCGACGGCCTCGCCGGCCGACCATTCGATCAGGTCGCGCAGGGTGACGTAGGAGCCGGCACGCTTGGAGATCTTGACCTCTTCGCCGTTGCGCATGACGGTGACCATCTTGTGCAGCACGTAGTCGGGATAGCCTTGCGGGATACCCACACCGGCGGCCTGCAGGCCGGCGCGCACGCGCGCGATGGTGCCGTGGTGATCACTGCCCTGGATATTGATGACCTTGCCGTAACCGCGCTGCCATTTGTTGATGTGGTAGGCGACGTCGGGCACGAAATAGGTATAGGTGCCGTCGGTCTTCTTCATGACGCGATCCTTGTCGTCGCCATAGTCGGTGGTGCGCAGCCACAGCGCGCCATCCTGCTCGTAGGTCTTGCCGGCGGCCACCAGCGCATCCACGGCGGCGGCGACCTTGCCATCGGCGTAGAGCGAGGATTCCAGGTAGTAGTTGTCGAACTTCACGCCGAAGGCCTGCAGGTCCAGGTCCTGCTCGTGGCGCAGATAGGCCACGGCAAAGCGACGGATCGAATCGATGTCCTCGACGTCGCCGCTGCCGGTGGCCGGTTCACCATCGGTGGCCGAGACGGTCTTCTTGTCCAGGAAGTCGCGCGCGATATCGGCGATGTAGTCGCCGTTGTAGGCCGACTCGGGCCACTGCGCATCACCCGGCTTGAAGCCGCGCGCGCGGGCCTGCACGGAGGTCGCCAGCGTGGCGATCTGCACGCCGGCATCGTTGTAGTAGAACTCGCGCAGCACGTCGTAGCCCTGGGCGTCCAGCAGCGACGACAGCGCATCGCCCAGCGCGCCCTGGCGGCCGTGGCCCACGTGCAGCGGTCCGGTCGGGTTGGCCGAGACGAACTCGACCAGCACCTTCTTGCCGGCACCGGCGCTGCCGCGGCCGAAATCGGCGCCCTGCTCATGGATCGCCTTGACCACCGCCTGCTTGGCCGCTGCGGCCACGCGCAGGTTGATGAAGCCGGGGCCGGCGATCTCGACGGACTCCACCAGACCCTCGCGCGCCGGATCGGCCATGACGGCGGCGACGATGGCTTGCGCCAGTTCACGCGGATTCTTCTTCAGCGGCTTGGCCAGCTGCATGGCCACGTTGCAGGCGATGTCGCCGTGCGTGACGTCACGCGGACGCTCCAGCGTGATGGTCGGCGTCAGGTCGGTGCCGGCCAGGAGCGGCTGCAATGCGGACGAGAACAGGTCGGAGATGCGTTGTTTCTGTTGTGCGAGCATGGGAATGAGGGGTAAAGCGGAAGCGGCCGTGGCGCCGGACTTGCTCACCGTGCGCCGCGCGGAGGAATCGCTTGAAATTGGTTGAGCAGCCGAGATTATACCGGCTTGCCGACCTGCTTTGCGCCTCCGGGGATGGCCGGGACCGCCTTTTTGCCCGAACTTGCGCTTCCCCTGCCCGCTGGTCTTAGCCCGCAGCAGCCGGCGTCTGCCCGGCATCGCTCCAGGCACGCCAGTAAAGATGCATGATTCGCAACATCCGGCCCGCAAACAGGCCCGCAAAAGCGCCATACACCAGTGCCAGCGGCAACGTAAACCAGGCCTGGGCGGCCAGCGCCGGATGCAGGGCCAGTGCCACGGCCGCGCTGTACTTGACCACGAAGATGCTGACGGTCAGCAACAGCGGTTGCCAGCTGCCGGGCAATACCAGGCGCTGGCTTGCCCGATCGACGCTGATGCGGCGCACGGCCTGGCCGTGGAAACCCAGCCAGGCCGCTGCCAGCAGCGCCAGCGCACCCAGGCCGGAAGCCAGCGCATGGCTGGCCAGGCCCTGCAGCAAGCCGGTCACCGACAGGGCACACATCGCCAGCGGCAACAGCAGCGCGCGCCACAGGGCGCTTTCACGGGTGCGCGTGGCCTGCAGGCCGCGATAGAGCAGGAAGGCCAGCAACAGCCAGACCCAGGTGGGGGTGTGGGAAAGAATGGCGAGGATCATGAGCAACTCCGCGGTTGGACAGCCGACATGGGGCAAGGGAACAGGCGCCAAGGTAACGCGCCTTCCCGGTCCCGCCCAGCAGGATGCGACGAAACGCCGCATCGATGGCGCCAGCGGCTCAGATATCGACGGGATCGACTTCCAGCGACCAGCGCGCGCGCGTCTTCACCTGCCGCAACAGCGCCAGCCATTGCTTGAGGAAGGCCTGCAGGGCCGGGCGCGAGGCGCACTCCAGCAGCAGCTGGGCGCGTTCCACGTTGGCGACCCGCATCATCGTCATCGGGATGGGTTCGTTGACGATGATGGCGGGGTCCTCCAGCAGCGTCGAGGCATCCTTCAGGAAAGTCATGGCCAGCTCCAGCTCGCGTGCCTCGGCACGCAGCAGCGCCTGGTACATGAAGGGCGGGAAGCAGGCCTGGCGCCGCTCGTCCAGCAGGGTGCCGGCAAAGCCGTCATAGTCGTGACGCATCACCGCCTGGTACAGCGGATGATGCGGATAGCGCGTCTGGATCAGCACTTCGCCCGAGCTGCCATCGGCTGACAGCCCCGCCCGTCCGGCGCGGCCGGCCACCTGCATCAGTTGTGCGAACAGGCGCTCGCTGGCGCGGTAGTCGTGCGAGAACAGCGCAGTATCGGGATTGAGCACGCCCACCAGGGTCAGCTTTTTGAAGTCATGGCCCTTGGCCACCATCTGCGTGCCGATCAGGATATCCACCTCACCCCGGTGCACGCTGTCGAAGGCGCTCTGGGCCGAGCCCTTCAGCCGGGTCGAATCGGCATCGATGCGCAACACCCGGGCTTCGGGGAAGATCGCCTGCAAGCCCTCCTCCACCCGCTGCGTGCCGCGCCCCAGGGGTTGCAGATCGACATTGCCGCAGGTCGGGCAGGCGCGGGGAATGTGCAATTCCAGGCTGCAATGGTGGCAGCGCAGCCGACGCTCGGGACGGTGCACCACCATGAAGGCATCGCAGCGCATGCAGTTGCTGATCCAGCCACAGGCATCGCAGGCCAGCACCGGCGCATAACCGCGCCGGTTCAGGAACAGCAGCGATTGCTCACCCTGCTCCAGGCGCTTGCGCACGGCGGCGATCAGGGTCGAGGTCAGGCCATCGACGGGCTTGTCGCGCTCCATGTCGATCACCTTGACGCTGGGCAGGACCGCCTGGCGGGCGGCGCGCTGACGCAGTTCGAGGCGGCGGTAGCGCCCGGCCTGGGCATGCTGCCAGGTTTCCAGCGACGGCGTGGCCGAGCCCAGCACCACCGGGATGCCCAGCTGGTGCGCGCGCCATACGGCCAGGTCGCGTGCCGAATAGCGCAGGCCTTCCTGCTGCTTGTAGGAGGGATCGTGTTCCTCGTCGATGACGATGAGCTGCAGCGACGGCAAGGATGACAGGATGGCCAGGCGCGTACCCAATATGATCTGCGCCTGGCCCAGGTGCGCGGCCAGCCAGTTGCGGGCGCGCTCGCCCTCGGCCAGGGCGCTGTGCAGCGACACCACGTTGAGATGCGGGAAACGTGCGCGGATATTGCCTTCCAGCTGCGGTGTGAGGTTGATTTCAGGCACCAGCACCAGGATCTGGGCGCGCTCGCCGCGCTCGGCCGCGCGGCGCAGGATGGCCGCCGCCGCCTGCAGATAAACCTCGGTCTTGCCACTGCCGGTGACGCCATACAGCAGCAGCGGCGCAAAGCCCTCGGCGCCGGAGATGGCGTCAGCCGCGGCCTGCTGGGCGGCGTTCAAGGCCGGCGCCTCGCCAAACTGCATGGGGTCGGGAGCAGGGGCAGGAGCGGAAACGGCTTCGTTCTCCTCGGCCAGCCTGGCCGCCTTGGACCGGGCACGTGTCTTCCTGGGCGTACTGATCTGGCCCAGGGCCTTGAGCGCCTTGTCCAGCGCCACCGTCGTCAGCGCCCGCAGGTTCTTGGGCAGGCCCGGCAGCATCACTTCGCCTAGCGGACGCTGGTAGTAGTCGGCAGCGAAACCGCACAGCACCAGCCAGTGCGCCGACATGGGCGGCAACTCCTTGCGTACGGCGATCACATTCTTGATCTTCTGCGGATCCAGGTCCGTGTGCGCGTCTTGCCCGACCACCACGCCTACGGCCTCGCGACGGCCAAACGGGACGACCACCAGTTGACCGACGGCCGGCACCGTGTCGTCCTCTGCCTGTGCTTGCCAACGGTAGTCGAAGACGGTGTGCAGGGGTGCATCGAGGGCGACCTGAAGGATGCGTTGTTCCACGAACTTAATGTAAATCCTGATTAATCGGGCTAAGCCACGGTTTCAATGTTGGTTTTCGAGCTATCCACACATGCTGTGGATAACTTTGGGGACAACTGCCACTTGACATGACCATCGCTAGTCTGGCTGCGGCTTTCAAGGAATTGCCCAAATCCGGGGCAAAAATTTAATCCAATAAAATCAATGACTTGGCCTTCCAACCCAAAGTCTGGAAAATATTTTTGCTAAGAAGATTTGTGCATGTGCGATGGCCTCCGAATGTGCATAAGTCCAAATCCCGATCTGCCGGCCGGGTATTTGTCAAGACCCGCCCTTTAAATAAATCCCGTCTATCTCCGGCACGCGAGATCGGCACTTGTCCTACAAACTTAAAGTAAAACGTCACAAAGCGCCCTAAACGGCGGTTTTGTAAACGCTTTTGAACTTTATGCACAGTGATTGTGGATAACTTTGTTGATAAGTGCATCTTGACAAGTCCCGAGACCAAGCCTGAAGCGGCTTAGCAACCGTTTCCACAATTACGTCATCAAATTAAATCGAAGAAAATCAATGACTTAGAGAGATGGGCTCGGCACAACTCTTCATATGCAAATAAAATTTATTCTCAGAGAGAAAAGGCGGCAGAGTGTGCATAAGTCACGCGATAGTTGCCACGGGAGTCACATTATCTCTTCCATCTGTGCAGAAGCGAACAAATAAGGACAAATACGCGCCAATTCAGGCGCGCATCGAACGGCTGATCTCGTGGACCGCCTGCGCCAGCGTTGCCACGGCCTCCGGCGGGGTGTGCTGGGAGATGCCATGACCCAGATTGAACACGTGGCCGCTGCCGGCGCCAGGCTTGCCGAAGGACTCCAGCAGCTTGCGCACCTCGGTGCGGATGGCTTCGTCGCCGGCGAAGAGCACATTGGGGTCCAGATTGCCTTGCAGGGCAACCTTGTCACCCACGCGGCGGCGGGCTTCGCCCAGGTTGACGGTCCAGTCCAGGCCGACGGCATCGGTCCCGATGGCGGCGATCTGTTCCAGCCACAGGCCACCGCCCTTGGTGAAGACGATCACCGGGATACGCTGGCCGTCGCGCTCACGCTGCAACTGGCTGACCACCTGCTCCATGTAGGCCAGGGAGAATTGCTGGTAGATGCCATCGGCCAGGGCCCCACCCCAGGTATCGAAGATCATCACGGCCTGCGCGCCGGCGGCGATCTGCGCATTCAGGTAGGCCGCCACGGCATCGGCATTGGTCTTGAGGATGTGGTGCATCAGGTCCGGACGGCCATAGAGCATGCTCTTGACCAGGCGGAAATCGTCCGAGCCACCGCCCTCGACCATGTAGCAGGCCAGCGTCCAGGGGCTGCCGGAGAAGCCGATCAGCGGTACCCGGCCATCGAGTTCACGGCGGATCTGGGTGACGGCATCGAAGACGTAGTTGAGCTTGCCCAGGTCCGGTGTCTGCAGCGCCATCACGGCGGCTTCATCACGCAAGGGACGCTGGAACTTGGGGCCTTCGCCATCGGCGAAGTACAGGCCCAGGCCCATGGCATCGGGGACGGTGAGGATGTCCGAGAACAGGATGGCGGCGTCCAGCGGATAGCGCTCCAGCGGCTGCAGCGTGACCTCGGTGGCGTAATCCGGATTGGTCGCCAGGCCCATGAAGGAGCCCGCGCGGGCGCGCGTGGCGCGGTATTCCGGCAGGTAGCGGCCAGCCTGGCGCATCAGCCACAGCGGCGTGTATTCAGTAGGCTGGCGCAACAGGGCGCGCAGGAAGGTATCGTTTTTGAGCGGAGCGAAGGTGGACATCGAAGTAGTAGAAGACATGGTCGGCCTGCAATGCGAACTGACGACAATCCGTCATTATCTCACCCAACGCCAGGCGCTTCCGGGCTAATTGTCACTATCCGCGTAGACGTATATTGACGCAGGTCGTGGCAGCCCCAATGCGCGATGTGCCCGTTGGCATTTGCTATCATTCGCAGCGGCGGCACCAGACCGCAAGAAGCAGGCAGATGACCTGCCCCATCATCATTCCCGCATCACAATGGAGAGGAGACCCCATGAAAAAACTCATCAGCGCCGCCATCCTGGCCGGCCTGGCCCTGGTTTCACTGTCGTTGCGCCCGGCCCTGGCCGATGACGCAGCCCCTTCGCGCCTGGATCAGGTACTCAAGGCTGGCAAGCTGCGCATCTGCATGACCGGCGACTACAAGCCCTTTACCTACTACCGTCCCGACCAGAGCTTCGAGGGCATGGACGTGGAGCTGGGCCAGGCGCTGGCCAAGTCGCTGGGCGTGGAAGCCCAGTTCATCAAGACCACCTGGAGCACGCTGATGAATGACTTCATCGCCCAATGCGACATCGCCATGGGCGGCGTCTCCATCACGCTCGATCGCGCGAAGACAGCGGCCTTCTCCGAGCCGACCATGGTCGATGGCAAGGCCCCCATCATCCGCTGTGCCGACAAGGACAAGTTCCGCAACTTCGACATGATCGACCAGCCGGGTACGCGCGCCATCGTCAACCCGGGTGGCACCAACGAGCGCTTCGCACGTGCCCGCTACAAGCATGCGACGCTGCTGCTGCACCCGGACAACGTGACCATCTTCCAGCAGATCGTCGATGGCCGTGCCGATGTGATGGTCACCGACGCCAGCGAGACCCTGTGGCAATCCAAGCTGCATCCCGAGCTGTGCCCGGTCACGCCGGACCAGCCGCTGCAGTTTGCCGAGAAGGCCTACCTGCTGCCGCGCGGCGATGTCGCCTTCAAGGCCTATGTCGATACCTGGCTGCACCTGGCCAAGGCCACCGGGCAGTACCAGCAGATCTTCGACAAGTGGCTCAAGTAAGACGCCTCATCGCCCTCATCCGGATCCCGCTCAGTCGAACTTGAGGTCCTTCAGTTCCGGCTTGGGATCCGGGAATTTCAGTTTCAGCTTCTGCAGGGTCTCCAGGACCACGTTGGCCACCATCAGGTTGCGGTGGGTCTTGGAATCGGCCGGCACCACGTACCAGGGCGCATGCAAGGTACTGGTGGCGCGCAGGACTTCCTGGTAGCGCTGCTGGTAGGCATCCCAGTACTTGCGTTCGGCCAGGTCCTGCGGATCGAATTTCCAGTGCTTGTTGGGATCATCGATGCGCGACTGCAGACGCGCCTTCTGTTCGCCCTTGGAGATGTGCAGGAAGAACTTCAAGACCACGGTACCGGTTTCCCACAGCATGCGTTCGAAATCGTTGATCTGACGATAGCGACGCTTGCATTCCTTCTCGTCGATCCAGTCATGCACGCGGGTGATCAGCACATCCTCGTAGTGACTTCGATTGAACACCGCGATCTCCCCCGCTACCGGCACCTGGGCATGGACCCGCCACAGATAGTCATGCGACAGTTCGATGGCCGTGGGGCCCTTGAAGTTGGCGATGCGGATGCCCTGCGGATTGACTGCGGCAAACACGTCGTTGACGGTGCCATCCTTGCCACTGGTATCCATGCCCTGCAACACCACCAGCACCTTGTGCTTGTGGCCGGCATAGAGCATCTGCTGCTGTACGCCGATGTCCGCGGCCAGGCGCTGGATGGTGGCGCGGTCCTTTTCCTTGTCGCCGCTGGAGAGCGGCTTGGTGGTGGCGTCGCTCTCCTTGAGCAGGGTCTTGGGATGGACGATGAATTGCGGGCCGATCTTCTTTGCCATGCTGTCTCGCTTTGTCGTTATGGAAGAGCTTGCTCACGTGTACCCGGCACTGCGTTACAACACCCCCAGGGTATTGCCCAGGCGATGTTCGATCTTGATGCATTTGTCCATGATGACCTGCAGGCCGGCGGCGCGTGCCTGGGTGGCGGCGGGTTCGTTGATGATGTCGAGTTGCATCCATACGCATTCGGCGTGGATGGCGATGGCCTCTTCCACTACCGGGGGAATGTCGGAAGATTTGCGGAAGCAATCGACAATCGAGATCCTCAAGCCCTCTGTCGCCAAGGCCGCGTTGGCTTCCTGCAGGCTGGCATGGCAGTGCTCACCCAGGATGACCTGACCGGCATACATCGGATTGACGGCAACGATGCGATAGCCAGCTGCCTGCATGTAGGCAGCTACGTCATAGCTGGCACGTTCAGGGCGGTTGGACAGCCCTACCACGGCAATGACGGGCTTGCCGTTGGCACGTGGCGAAGGCATTGAAGAGCTTGCCTGGCTTGCTGGATCCGTTAGCGCTTGATCTGGTATGACTGAAGACATCCGTGCTCCTGCCTGAAGGTTGACCAATGACATTGGCGGCAAGCGATGGCGATATCTCTAAAAGATTTACAAAAAACGGATTGGTTCTCCACACCTTGCCTGCCGACAATCACTTTACCCGATCATGCGACTTTCGGCAGTGCTGCGGCAAGCATGTTCATGAGAATCTGCTGACCGGTGCTGACACCGGCAGATCTCGATCACAAGGCGCAATAGTTAGTTTTCTGCGGGTGATCAAATCTGATTGCGAGGAGGCAGTAGTGGGATGCGTGGGGAATGACGAACATGCCATGCGCTGGTGGCCTCGACATTTCGTTCGCCCAAAGCAAAAACCCTCGCTACTTACGTAACGAGGGTTCTTGGGAGTAACAAGCCTGACGATGACCTACTTTCACACTGGTTGCAGCACTATCATCGGCGCGAAGTCGTTTCACGGTCCTGTTCGGGATGGGAAGGGGTGGTACCAACTTGCTATAGTCATCAGGCATAACTTGTATAGCCACTTGCTCTCGAACGGAGCAGCAAGCAACTCAAACTGGAAGAAGTAATTAGATTCTGGGGTGTGATGCACTAGGGCAAACACAATATATGCTCAACTCGTCTATAACAGAGCTAATGTTATAGGAACAAGCCGCACGGGCAATTAGTATCAGTTAGCTTAACGCATTACTGCGCTTCCACACCTGACCTATCAACGTCCTGGTCTC
>NZ_JBIUZW010000014.1:0-148005 GCF_044745245.1 Herbaspirillum sp. NPDC087042
CGCTGTGATGAGCAGGATTGTGGTCTAAACATGGGTCAACTTTGGATGCAAATTTCCTGGGAAAGTGGGTCAGTTTTCAATGCAAATCAACACTCGTTGCGCCTACAGATTTCATAGGCGCCAAAAAAGGCCATAGTTCGGCGAGTTATCGTGGACTGGGAGGGGGATAGCGCCTTGGCTCGGGCATATCCATGCTTTTCCACAAGTCCCGCCTTCACAAGGTCGGCTAAAGTTCATCATCAAACTAGACAAAGATGGCAGGCCATTTCCTTTAATCCAGTTCTGCGCGTTATTTAACCGGCGGTCCGTCTCAAAAACTTCCTCTACGACCTTAGGCTGAAGACTATGGAAGCCGGTCTGCGACATACCACTTTCCTCATAAATCCAGCGCATGACTTTCGCTAACGGCATCACGACTTTGCCGTCTTGGAAGTCAGGTAAATACCAGTATCCGGTTGGCGTCACCAGCCCTTCGGATGCCACGTTGAACCGCAAGATGTGCTTATGAATGGAAAAAATCAACCTGCCGATGAGATAGTCATCGATAACCCAGCGGATGGTCTCCTTCTTGGTTAGATAGGTCCCATCATCTTTCAGGACCGAGAGATAAACATCCGAGATATCACATATCACCTCGTTCATTAGCAAGTTGATTCGAGGATTGGGAACGTGGCCGGTGACAAGATAACGCGCAGCGCAACCAGCAGAGATGCATGCTGGGTGCTACCACACCATAACTATAGCCTGACGCGGATGAGTTTATCTGAGCGGAATGGCAACTCTTACATCCAGCAACAACTTATCTGCCCGGGCGACAACACCCGTTGCTCGCCAAACAAACAATCCACAAGAAAGTGAATAAAAAGCGTCGCTTAACAGAGATAACGCCTCCTGGAGGGTACTTCGTGACCATTTTGCGAAGCGGAAAGCCCGTAGTCTTGCCTTTGCGAAACGCCACTTGCCAAAAGTTGCGTACGGCAAAACGCCTTGTAAGCTCTTCAGGCGGGTTCGTTAAACCCTCTTTATTAATTTTCGAAAGCATCAACATGACGACACAGCAACCACTCACCCTTATCGCATCACTTGGTGGTCCCACATCGCCGCCACCCGCCGGCCCTAAGCGCAACATCCCATGGATACCACTGCTCTCACTCCTCGGCGGACTGCTCACAGGCGTCGGCTCCACTCTTTATGCCGGTGGCGAGCTGACCTAGTAACCGAACACGGCTCAGATGATGAGCCGTGTTCGCTTTCGAAAGATGCCAGTCGCAGAAAGTGAAAGTATAGTTATACGTAGACCGTACTTACGTACACATCTATATATATGCCTCCGCGTCCCCGCGCCATCTGGCAGCCCCCTCCATCGACACAAACCGCCCTCGAAAAGCTTGGCGCCGACCTCGCCGTCGCACGCCTGCGCCGTAAAGAGTCCCTCAAGGTCTGGGCAGGTCGCATGGGCGTCTCAATCCCCACCCTGCAACGCCTCGAGGCCGGTGACCCAACCGTAAGCGTCGGCATCCTCGCTACCGCACTGTGGCTCCTCCGGCGGGACCATGAACTGGCGCAACTAGCGAATCCTGAACAAGACCTGGGCGCCATTGACCGGGACGTCCGTAAGGCGATGGAGCTTGGTAGGAAAAGGTCGATAGCCTCGGCTGAAGCACGTGTTGGGCGCCAACGGAAAAATGAATCAAAGGAAACTGGGCACAACGAAGGGAAATAAGGCCGGCCAGGACTTGACGCACCTCCACACCAGTGGAGTAGATTCATCTTATGAACACTAGAGTCAAAGACGTCGTTTCCAAGCTGTACCGTCCCCCTGCGCAAGGCCGACGGATATTCGCGCTGGGTCGAGGTGACGCCGAACGGATACCCCTGATTCCCGGTGTGGCCATGATTTCCATTACGGCGCCGGAGAAGGGACCTGCGCTGTTGCCGGAATACGAATATTTGTTGCGACTCAGCTTCGCAGATGTCGATTTCCTCGGGGAGCTGTCCGCTTGAGCGGCCGAAAATCTTCCGGACGCTATGACCAAAGTCGATGCCGAGGAGATTCTTGAGTTTGTGAAGGCGCTTCCGGAGACAGTGCACACCTTAGTAGTCCACTGTGAAGGCGGATTCTCCAGGTCGGCCGGCGTTGTAAAGGCATTGAAGGAGCTGTACGGCTACGAGGCTGAAGACGCAAGGCTGGTGCAGGCCAATCCCAGCGTCGTTAAGACCGTGATGGAGACCGCTAAGGCGGCTAATGCCAAGTCTAAAAGGTCAAAAAAGCACTAACCTAGCGCGAATTCACGGTGCAACCACGCCTAAGAGCATGTGCTAACTTCGCATAGTTGATTATCAACAACTATGAGGGAGTGATACATGACCACCACGCACGCACAAAACCAGAATCCGCCGACACATTCAAATCTACCGCCGCCGGCAAGCCCGGCTGGATGGACCACTTTCCAAAGATTCGTCGCGGGCTTTACTGTGGCTGGAATGTTGGGCATATGCGGCGGTGTCTATAAGGCCGGCGCCTACTACAGCGACCGGGAAGCTAGCCAAACCATCGATGGCCTTAAGCACAAGTTGTTGGACGTCGAGGCGCAGTTAAAGGGCGCTCAAAATGACAATCGCTCCCTGCAAGATAAATTGGTTACCAGGGACGAAGAACTGAGGACGGCCCGAGCACAGGGGCAGCGCTACACGCAGAACCGCCAGAGTGAGGTCGAATTCTTGAAGGCGCGGCTGGGGAAAGTGGATATGGAGTTATCCGTGAAGCTCAATACCAATCTCTTGGATGGTTTCAATCGCGAGGACGCCGAAACACGGGCGTCTCGAATCGCCGACCTTCGGGCTCAGAGAGACAAGCTTATGGAGCAGCTTGCTGCTTGCCAGTGAGTCGCCCTCGGCGAACATAAGTCTTTGACCTATTTTGCGGCGCCGGCGGAGTCGTTAGAGGAGGGGAGACTGCCAAAAGTTAAGCTGAAATTTCTTAAGCCTTTGATTCATTTGGATTCGGGCTTCAGCTTAATTTTGAATGCTTACAGCGCATGCCGGCCTGCCGCGATGACCTGCACGGCAGTGTATAAATTGGTCAAGCCAAAATCAATTTAATTTTATTAATGTGAATTGGTAAAGCCAATTAAGCGATCGGGCTGTGAGACAATCGGCCCGATCAGCGAGACTCCCCAGCCCAGCCCGACCATGGCCAGTTCGACACCGACCGATTCCCGCCGCCTCTACCTGCAGATCGCGGACCGCCTGCGTACTGTCATGTACCAGCCGGACTTCACCACCCAGGGGCGCCTGCCACCCGAGCGGGCGCTGGCCGAACAGCTGGGGGTATCGCGCCCGTCGATCCGCGAGGCGCTGGTGGCCCTGGAGCTGGAGGGGCGGGTGGAGATCCGCATGGGCTCGGGTGTCTACCTGACCCAGATGGCGGCGCCCGGTGCGCACGAGACAGCGGCGCCAGCCGGCGAGATGGGCAACAGCCTCACCGACATCATGGGCGCGCGCGTCCTCTTCGAAGGTGCGATCGCGGCGCTGGTGGCGCCGCTGGCCAAGCCCAGGGATCTCAAGGCCCTGCGCGCCATCTACGAAACCATGGAGCAGCAATGCCAGGGCGGACACAGTCCTGCTGCCGCCGACCGCGACTTCCACATGCGCATCGCGCAGATGGCCGCCAACGAGGTGCTGGTGCAGACCGTGGCCCGGCTCTATGACGAACGGCAGGACCCGATCTCGGCCAAGCTGCTGGATCACTACGAACCGGAAGACAGCTGGCTCATCGCCCTGCACGAGCACCGCGATATCCTCGAAGCCATCGAGGCGCGCGACGCCATCCAGGCACAGGCGGCGATGCAGCGCCATCTGAAGCTGTCGCTCAGGCGCACCATGACGCGCAAGCAGTTGAGCTGAGCCAGGCCGTCAGCGCCCCGTAACCGGAAACAAGACCGACGCAAAGGACAACATGGACACCACCCGCATCGACAAATGGTGCTGGGCCGCACGCTTCTTCAAGACGCGCTCGCTGGCCACCGAGGCCGTGGATCGCGGTCGCATCAAGCTCAACGGCGAGCGCACCAAGCCAGCCCACAATGTCAGGGCCGGTGACCGCCTGGAGATCGACAACGGCGCCACCGAATGGGAAGTGCTGGTCACCGGCATTGCCGACAAGCGCGGCTCGGCCGCCATCGCCGCCACCCTCTATGCCGAGACCGAGCAGAGCATCGCCCGCCGCAACGCCGAGGCCGAACGCCACCGGCTCTTCCGCGAACCCTCGGCCGAGATCAAGGGACGTCCGACCAAGCGCGATCGGCGCCTGCTGGATCGCTCCTCCTCCTGATCGTCAGCTGCTGCGGCAGCTACCGCGTGCGCGGTGGCTCGTTGTAAGATGAGGGCCGATCCCCAAGGCCTGTCTTTTCTCCAGCGAGGTTGCGAAGGTGCAGATGTCCCAGGTCGTCCCCTCTGAAGCGCAGCAGCCGGCGTTGCGGCCCGTCCGCAAGGAATGCCCGCCCGGCGCCTGCGACTGCCAGCGCGAAGCGCTGCTGGAATGCCTGCATGCGCCCGAGGCGCGCGTGCTGTGGCTGACCCGCGAGGAGGAGAAGCGCCTGATCGAGCGCATCAGCCGTGTCACCACCTACGACGAACTGCTGCACGTGGGCCACCTGATGCACAAGAACCTCGGCATCCGCCTGCACATCAGCCCCGGCCCCAACGAAGTGCGTACCGTGCGCGGCCTGCAGATCCAGCTGGCCGAGCAACCCGGCCTGTGCCGCAAGACCCGCGATACCATCCCGGCCGCGATTCGCAAGTGCCTGGAAAACAATCCCACCATCGTCTATACCCTGCTGGATGCCCACGACCTGCTGGGCGCTGCAACGCAGCCGCCGGACCAGGCCTGAGCCCTTGCCGGCAGGCAAATCCGCTCCCGCAAGCCGTTCTGATTTTGTGTTTGACTTTTGCGGCGCGATGGATAATAGTACGATCGTTCGAATTAATTCTGCGTGAAGATATGTTCACATGGACCGGGATGCCGCCAGGGAGCCGCACCCGTCGAACCGGTTCCATCCCGTCGCGGCCTGGCGACGGATACCAAAGAGATAACGATGACAGAGACAAGCAAGGTGACCTCCGCGCCCGCCCGGCCCAAATTCCTGCGCAAGGGTGAGCAGACCCGCGCCGCCATCCTCGATGTGGCGCTGGAACTGGCCAGCCGTGACGGCCTGGAAGGGCTGACCATTGGCCTCCTGGCCGAGAAGATGAAGATGAGCAAGTCCGGCGTCTTCGCCCATTTCGGCTCGCGCGAAGACCTGCAGATCGAGGTCGTGCGCCTGTACCACAACCGCTTCGAGGAAGACGTCTTCTATCCCTCCATCAAGGAGCCGCGCGGCTTGCCGCGCCTGGAGGGGATGTTCGCGCGCTGGATCAAGCAGGTCACCGTGGAAATCGCGCTGGGCTGCATCTACATCAGCGGTGCGGTCGAGTACGACGACCGTCCCGGTGCCATCCGCGACCATCTGGTGGCGATGGTCCAGGCCTGGCGCGATGCGCTGGAGCGCTGTATCAAGCAGGCCATCGAAGCCGGCCATATGCGCAGCGACATCGATGTCAGCCAGATGGTCTATGAAATGTATGGCCTGATCCTGGCCCTGCATCACGATGCGCGCTTCCTGCACATTCCCGGCAGCGTCGAGCGCGCCGAGGCGAGCTTCCGCCGCCTCATCGACAGCTATCGCCCCTTGGCCGGCGACAGCGCCAGCCCCGCAGCAAACACCAAGAATTCAAAATCGGCCGCCAGGAAGGCAGCCTAACCCGTCCGGAGACATCCATGCCCCAATACAACGCCCCCTTGCGCGACATGCAGTTCGTGCTGCACGAACTGCTCAATGTCGAGGAAGTCTTCAAGGAGCTGCCGCCGCACAGCGACACCAACCGCGAACTGATCGACCAGGTGCTGGAAGAGGGCGGCAAGTTCGCTTCGCACGTATTGTTCCCGCTGAACCATTCGGGTGACCGCGAAGGCTGCCACTACGACCGCGAGACCAAGAGCGTCACCACCCCCAAGGGCTACAAGGATGCCTACCGGCAGTACGTGGATGCGGGCTGGGCGGCGCTGTCCTGCGATACCGAATTCGGTGGCCAGGGCCTGCCGCTGACGATCAACAACTCCTTCTACGAGATGCTGAACTCGTCCAACCAGGCCTGGACCATGTACCCCGGCCTGTCGCACGGCGCTTACGAGTGCCTGCACGCGCACGGTTCCGACGAGCAGAAGCAGCTCTACCTGCCCAAGCTGGTCTCGGGCGAGTGGACCGGCACCATGTGCCTGACCGAAGCGCACTGTGGCACCGACCTGGGCCTCTTGCGCAGCAAGGCCGAGCCGCAGGCCGACGGTTCCTACAAGATCACCGGCAACAAGATCTTCATCTCCGCCGGTGAAAACGACGTCTCCGCCAACATCGTCCACCTGGTGCTGGCGCGCCTGCCGGATGCACCGGAAGGCTCCAAGGGCATCTCGCTGTTCATCGTGCCCAAGTTCCTGCCCAATGCCGACGGCTCGCTGGGCGCGCGCAACCCGATCTTCTGCGGTGCCATCGAAGAGAAGATGGGCATCCACGGCAACGCCACCTGCCAGATGAACCTGGACGGCGCCACCGGTTGGCTGATCGGCCAGCCGCACAAGGGTTTGCAGGCCATGTTCGTGTTCATGAACGCGGCCCGCCTGGGCGTGGGCATGCAGGGCCTGGGCCTGACCGAAGTGGCTTACCAGAACGCCCTGGTGTACGCCAAGGACCGTCTGCAGATGCGCAGCCTGTCCGGCATCAAGGCCGCCGACAAGCCGGCCGACCCGATCATCGTGCACCCCGACGTGCGCCGCATGCTGCTGACCGCCAAGGCCTTCGCCGAAGGTGGCCGCGCATTCACCTCCTATGTCGCGCTGGAGCTGGACAAGGAACTGAGCCACCCCGACGAACAGGTACGCAAGGATGCCGGCGATATCGTCGCCCTGCTGACCCCGGTGGTGAAGGCCTTCCTGACCGACAACGCCTGGACGGCCACCTCCGAGTGCCTACAGGTCTATGGCGGCCACGGCTACATTTCCGAATGGGGCATGGAGCAATACGTGCGCGACGCCCGCATCAACATGATCTACGAAGGCACCAACACCATCCAGTCGCTGGACCTGCTGGGCCGCAAGATCCTGATGGACAACGGCGCCAAGCTCAAGAAATTCGGCGCCCTGATCCAGGCCTTCGTGGAAGAGCATGGCACCGATGAGTCCATGTCCGAATTCGTCACGCCACTGGCCGACATCGGCGACAAGGTCAGCAAGCTGACCATGGAGATCGGCATGAAGTCCTTCGCCAACCAGGACGAGGCCGGCGCTGCCGCCGTGCCTTACCTGCGTGTGGTGGGTCACCTGGTGTTCTCCTACCTGTTCGCCCGCATGGCCAAGATCGCGCTGGAGAAGCAGGACAGCGGCGACAGCTTCTACACCGCCAAGCTGGCCACGGCGCGCTTCTACTTCGCGCGCCTGCTGCCGGAAACCGCCATGCTGATCCGCCAAGCCCGTTCGGGCGCGGCCAACCTGATGGCGCTGGACGCAGAGTTGTTCTGATCGCAATACCCGCGCCGCCCGCAGGCCCGTGCCTGCGGGCGGCGTTGATCTACCGCAATCCGGCCCGGCAGGGCGTCACGTCCGTGTCACCGCCGCAAGGCATGCTGTGAGCAACTGCGGGAAACCGCAGAGTAGGCGTACAGTAGGCGTTCGCATCCAGCGGCGCAGCATCTTGCCCGGCCCCGAATTCATGTTTCATGTTTGAAGCACCAGCAAAGGAGATTTGCGTGTCCAATTTCATCGTCAAAAAAGTGGCCGTGCTCGGCGCCGGCGTCATGGGGGCCCAGATTGCCGCCCACTGCATCAACGCCCGCGTCCCGGTCGTGCTGTTCGACCTGCCGGCCAAGGAAGGCCCGAAGAACGGCGTGGTCCTGCGCGCCATCGAGAACCTCAAGAAACTCAGCCCCGCGCCGCTGGGCAACAAGGATGATGCCGCCCTCATCCAGGTCGCCAACTACGAAGACGACCTGGCCGTGCTGGAAGGTTGCGACCTCATCATCGAAGCCATCGCCGAGCGCATGGACTGGAAGCACGACCTCTACAAGAAGGTCGCCCCGCACATCAGCCCCAAGGCCATCTTCGCCTCCAATACCTCGGGCCTGTCGATCAATGCCCTCTCCGAAGGTTTCGATGCCGGCCTGAAGGCGCGCTTCTGCGGCGTGCACTTCTTCAACCCGCCGCGCTACATGCACCTGGTCGAACTGATCCCGACCCAATCGACCGAGCCGCACATCCTCGACCAGCTCGAAGCCTTCCTCACCACCACCCTGGGCAAGGGCGTGGTGCGTGCCTTCGACACCCCCAACTTCGTGGCCAACCGCGTGGGCGTGTTCGGCATCCTGGCTACCGTCATCGAAGCCGAGAAGTACGGCCTGTCGGTGGACGTGGTCGATGACCTGACCGGTGCCAAGCTGGGTCGTGCCAAGTCCGGTACCTTCCGTACCGCCGACGTGGTGGGCCTGGATACCATGGGCCACGTCATCCGCACCATGCAGGACAACCTGAAGGACGATCCCTTCTTCCCCGCCTACGCCACGCCGCCGCTGCTGGCCAAGCTGGTCGAGCAGGGCGCGCTGGGCCAGAAGAGCGGTGCCGGTTTCTACAAGAAGGTGGGCAAGGACATCCTGCGCATCGATGCCGCCAAGGGCGAGTATGTGCCGGGCGGCGGCAAGGCCGATGACATCATCGCCCGCATCCTCAAGGAAAAGGATCCGGTCAAGCGCATGAAGGCGCTGCATGATTCGACCAATCCGCAGGGCCAGTTCCTGTGGGCCATCTTCCGCGACGCCTTCCACTACATCGCCGTCCACCTGGAGTCGGTGGCCGACAATGCCCGCGACCTGGACTTCGCCATGCGCTGGGGCTTCGGCTGGAGCGTCGGTCCCTTCGAGACCTGGCAAGCCGCCGGCTGGAAGCAGATCGCCCAGTGGGTCAAGGAAGACATCGACGCCGGCCGCGCGCTGTGCAATGCACCGCTGCCGGACTGGGTCTTCGATGGCCGCGACGGCGTGCACTCCGCGAGCGGTTCATGGTCGCCCTCGAAGAAGGCCGATGTGGCCCGTTCCGAACTGCCGGTCTACCAGCGCCAGGCCTTCCGCGCACCGCTGGTGGGCGAGGGTGCTGCCGACGGCAAGAGCGCCGGCACTACCTTCTTCGAAGACGAGGCCGTGCGCATCTGGCACCAGAACGACGACGTGCTGATCCTGTCCTTCAAGACCAAGATGCACGTGATCGGCCAGGGCGTCATCGACGGCATGAACAAGGCCATCACCGAAGCCGAGCAGAATTTCAAGGGCCTGGTGATCTGGCATCCGGATGCCGCCGAAGGCGGTGCCTTCTCGGCCGGTGCCGACCTGCAATCGATGCTGCCGCTGTTCATGTCCGGTGGCGTCAAGGCCATCGAACCGGTGGTGCACCAGCTGCAGCAGGCGCACCAGCGCCTGAAGTACGCCAGCGTGCCGGTGATCGCCGCCGTGGCCGGTCTGGCCCTGGGCGGTGGTTGCGAACTGCTGCTGCATACCGCCAAGCGCGTGGTCTCCATCGAGTCCTACATCGGTCTGGTGGAAGTGGGCGTGGGCCTGATCCCGGCCGGCGGCGGCCTGAAGGAAGCGGCCGTGCGCGCGGCCCGTGAGGCCAAGGGCAACGACATCCTGCAATTCCTGAAGGAATACATGCTGGCCGCGGCCACCGCCAATGTCTCCAAGTCGGCACTGGAAGCGCGCAAGCTGGGCTATCTGCGCGAGGACGACGTGATCGTCTTCAACCCGTATGAATTGCTGCACGTGGCCAAGGTCGAGGCGCGCGCGCTGTTCGACGCCGGCTACCGTCCGCCACTGTCGCCGCAGGTGCCGGTGATCGGCCGCAACGGCCTGGCCACCATCATGGCGCAGCTGGTCAACATGCGCGACGGCGGCTTCATCTCGGCACACGACTTCAAGCTGGGCAAGATGATCGCCGAGACCGTGGCCGGTGGCGAAGTGGAAGAGGGCAGCATCGTCAATGAACAATGGCTGCTCGACATCGAGCGCAAGTTCTTCATGGAGCTGCTCAACCACCCCAAGACCCAGGAACGCATCATGGGCATGATGCAAACCGGTAAGCCTGTGCGCAATTAATGAAACCTCTCTCCCCCCGACGGGGAGGGAGAGTCCAAGGAGATTTTGTAATGAGCAAACAACTGCAAGACGCCTACATCGTCGCCGCCACCCGTACCCCCATCGGCAAGGCACCGCGTGGCATGTTCAAGAACACCCGTCCGGATGACCTGCTGGTGCGCGCCATCCAGTCCGCCGTGGCGCAAGTGCCGGGCCTGGACCCCAAGCTGATCGAGGACGCTATCGTCGGCTGCTCCTTCCCCGAAGGTGCGCAGGGTCTCAACATGGCGCGTAACGCCGTGCTGCTGGCCGGCCTGCCCAACACCATCGGCGGTGTCACCATCAACCGCTACTGCGCCTCCGGCATTACCGCCATCGCCATGGCCGCCGACCGCATCCGCGTGGGTGAGGCCGATGTGATGATCGCCGCCGGTGCCGAGTCGATGTCGATGGTGCCGATGATGGGCTTCCATCCCTCCATCAACATCAATGCCTTCAAGGATGAGAACGTCGGCATGGCCTATGGCATGGGCCTGACCGCCGAGAAGGTGGCGCAGCAGTGGAAGGTCTCGCGTGAAGCGCAGGACGAGTTCTCGCTGGCCTCGCACCAGAAGGCCATCGCCGCGCAACAGGCCGGTGAATTCGCCGACGAGATGACCTCCTTCGACATCGTCGAGCGCTTCCCCAACCTGGCCACCGGCGAGATCGACATCAAGACCCGCACCGTCAGCCTGGACGAAGGCCCGCGTGCCGATTCCAACCTGGCCGCACTGGGCAAGTTGAAGCCGGTCTTCGCCGCCAAGGGCAGCGTCACCGCCGGCAACAGCTCGCAGACCTCGGATGGCGCGGGTGCGCTGATCATCGTCTCCGAAAAGATCCTCAAGCAATTCAACCTGACCCCGCTGGCGCGCTTTGTCTCCTTCGCCGTGCGCGGCGTGCCGCCGGAGATCATGGGCATCGGCCCCAAGGAAGCGATTCCTGCCGCATTGAAGGCCGGTGGCCTGACCCAGGACCAGATCGACTGGATCGAACTGAACGAAGCCTTCGCTGCGCAAGCGCTGGCCGTCATCGGCGACCTCGGCCTGGACCCCAGCAAGGTCAACCCCATGGGCGGCGCCATCGCCCTGGGTCACCCGCTGGGCGCCACCGGTGCCATCCGCGCTGCCACCACCATCCATGCACTGCGCCGCAAGAACCTGAAGTACGGCATGGTGACCATGTGCGTGGGGACCGGCATGGGCGCGGCGGGCATCTTCGAACGCGTCTAAGCGGCACACGCCAGGCCCGACCTGAGCTGATCCGACCCGAAGCCGCACTGCTCGCGCCGTGCGGCTTTTTTCATGAATCATTTAAATTGTTTATAAAAATACAAGGAGACCCGAGCAGATGGATATCCAACTGAGCAAGGCCGATGGCATCCTGACGATCCATTTCGATCGCGAGGACAAGAAGAACGCCATCACCGCCGCCATGTACCAGCAACTGGCCGATGCCCTCAAGGAAGCCGAGACCGACAACGCGGTACGCGCCATCCTCTTCACCGGCAAGGCGCAGGCCTTCTCGGCGGGTAACGACCTGGAAGACTTCCTGAAGAACCCGCCCAAGACCCAGGATGCCCCGGTCTTCCAGTTCCTGTGGCAGATCAGCCACGCCAGCAAGCCCATCGTGGCCGCTGTCGCGGGGGTGGCGGTGGGCATCGGCACCACGATGCTGCTGCATTGCGACCTGGTCTATGCGGCTGACAATGCCAAGTTCTCGATGCCCTTCACGCAGCTGGGTTTGTGCCCGGAGGCCGCGTCTTCGCTGCTGTTGCCCCACATCGCCGGCTACCAGCGCGCAGCCGAGAAGCTCTTGCTGGGCGAAGCCTTCGGTGCCGAGGAAGCCTTGCAGGTCGGATTCGTCAATCGTGTGATGAGTGTGGAGGAGTTGCTGCCCTATGCGCAAAAGCAAGCCGCCAAGCTGGCCGCCCTGCCGGCCGCCTCGATCCGCGTGACCAAGCAGCTGATGAAGAAGAACCGCGTCACCGCCACCGAGCAGCAGATGGTGGCCGAGATCGAACACTTCGCACGCATGCTGACCGCGCCCGAGGCCAAAGAGGCGTTCACGGCGTTCTTTGAGAAGCGCAAGCCGGATTTCAGTCGGTTTGATTGAACACGTCGACAGAGCGATGCCGGGCTGGTCCCGGCATTGTTTTCACCGTCAGTTTCCTGCGCAATAGCGGTTCAAGCTGGTAGCCGCATTACCATCGCCTCACCCTAGGGACCGCCCAAGACGGGCTGCGCCAACTCTCCCTTTCCACTCTGGAAAGCGGCAAAAAAAGTCAACTTCTGTCATAAAAAAGTCTCGCAAATCGGGAAAAAGTTGCCATTCGAGATATTTCCAAGTGGAAATTTATGTCTTATAACTATGCCTTACAGATGTAAAGACGCGTTATCAGGGGCGTAGACGAGCAGCAAATCCGACATGCAGATCGGGCTGAAGTCGCGGCAGGTTCAATTAGAACAATTCGAAAGCAATTCATGGGGATCATCCACAATGCCCCCATTGGCCGGGTATTGGCTGCGCTGATCAGCGGCGCAGTACTGCCGGTCCATGGTGCAGGCATTACGCCCGATGGCGCTACCGCCACCAGTGTCACGACGACCGCAGGACGAACGACGATCAATATCGCGCCGGCCGTGTCGGGTGTTTCACATAACACCTACACGGATTTCAACGTAAGCAAGGCGGGCGCGGTCTTGAACAACGTCGGTGTGAATGCGCGCAATATCGTCAACCAGGTCACCAGTACCAATCCAAGCCTGATCCAGGGCGACATTACCGTTCTCGGCCCGCGCGCCAATGTCGTCATCGCCAACCCCAACGGCATCACGGTCAATGGGGGCAGCTTCGTCAACACCGGCAACGTGGCGTTGACGACAGGCCAGGTCAGCTTCAATGACATAGCGCTCTCACCTGGGAACGTCCAGCGCAACATCGTCCTCAACACTATCGCAGGCCAGATCGCGATCGGACCCGACGGATTGAGCGGTGCGATGCTGGATCTGGAATTGATTGCCAAGCAGATCTCGATCAACGGACCGGTACAGAACACTGTCGCCAATACGGCGTCGCGAATCAGGACCGTGACGGGAGCGACACATTCGGAGATCGATGGCAGCGTATCTCCGACGGATTTGCTCAGCACATGGATCGGACATACCGCGAGCGGTGCCGGCAGCCCCGGCATCACGGCTCTTGATATCACGGCCCTGGGGAGTCTGAGCGCGGGCAAGGTCGAATTGATCATCACCGACCGGGGAGCCGGGGTGCGTCATGCGGGATCGATCTATGCCAACGTGGGTGACTTCAGCATCAGCAGCAATGGCGATCTGCAGATCGCGGGCGGAAACATCAAGGCGACCAATGACGTGATCATCGCCAGCACTGGCTTGATGAGCTACGCCGGCACCGCAGGATCATCGATACAGGCTGGCGGTACCATCGACATCCGCAGCCAGCAGATTGCATTGTCTGATATCGCGGTGAGCGCGGGTAGTCGCACGATAGATGCAAACGGCAATGTCAACATTGCCCAGCGCGGCAACATTCTAGTGGGGGCCGACGGGGTAGCCGCCACCAACCTGATCACAGCAGTGCGCAGCCAGTTCGATGCAACCGGCGGCATAGGCATCTACAACCTGGGACAGGATCTGCAATTGGCATCAACCCGGCTTGGTGCAGATCAAGACCTGATCATCAAAGCGGGCAAGCTGAGCATGATCTCAGCACCAGGTGGTACGACTGGTTCCAGCGTGATTTCCCGCAGCGGTACCGTCACGGCCACCCTGAGCGGTGCAATGACGATGGCAGGAGCATCCGTGGACGGGATGGCCGGCGTGTCGATCAATGCGATCAGTCTTTCCGCGACCAACGATGTGCAAGCTACTACATCCAACAAGAGTCTGATCCGTTCGGCGGCAGGGGACATCGGAATCACGACGACCGCGACGACCAGTCTGATCGCAACGGATCTGGCCGCTGCCGGAAACATCGTCTTGCAGAATGCCGGCTTCTCCGCGAGCAATGCCGGCCAGCAAGGCAGTTCCGTCGTGGCCTCCGCAGGTGGCTTGCTCATCAACAGCGGCGGTGATCTTGTCAATATCGGCAGCCTGCTCCAGGGACAGGTACGCATTGTCGGCAACACCGATTCGCTAGGTGCCGTCACTCTGCACGCTGCGGGCAGTGTCCTGAACCAGTCACCTTCGCCGTCCATGCTGGGGGCCATCTTCGGCAAGGACGATGACGTATCCATCCAGGCCGGTACTGATATTTCCAATCGCAACGCCCGCATCATCAGCAACGCAGCGCTTAGCCTCATTGGTGGTGGCACCATCTCCAATATCATTGACAAGGTCGCAGGCGCCAATGGGGAGCAAGCCGTCAGCTATGTCAATAGCAGCAAGCGGTGGGTACTTTTCACCGAGCGCAGCACGGGCTTCGATGTCGATTACGGCCGGGTCACCATGCCAGATCAACTGGCCTATCTGGTGGCCGAAACCGGCCTGCGCGTGCAGGCCGCAAACTTCATCAATCAGGGGGGCATAGGCCTGGTCAACAGCGGCAGCATGGACATTGCTGTCAGTGATCGCTTCCGCAACGAGGCGCTGTTCGATGGCAGCGCCCATTTGCAGAGGACATGCATGCTCGTGTGCCGCTCCTCCGTTTCCAGCAACATTGCCAGCCACGGCGGCATTCTTTCGGCCAGCGGCAATATCGTCATCCGTGCTGGCACGGAAGCGGCCAACATCGGCGGAGATGTGACCGCACTGGGCGATCTGACCGTTACGGCTCCCCTGATTTACGCGCAAGGCGTGTTGGGTTACAGGGCCTATTCGCAGAGTGGAATGAAGACATGGTTCGGCAGTAGCTGGGCACGTCTCTATGCCACCGATACGGGAGGATCATGGCTGGCTGCCAACAAGCTGATCCTGAACGGCCAGGGAGTGATCAACGGGGGCAGTTTCACAGGGACGAGCCAGCTGGTCGCAAGCAATGGCATCTTGACTGTTCGTCCTGCGCACCGGGATCCCGTCTCCATTGAAAGCAGCCTGGGGTTGGGGAGTGGTCTATGGTGATGCGTAGACAGCCACGCTTCGTCGGTGGGATAGGCAGGGCATTCCCCATGGACAGGCTGCAGCGAGTGCTGTGCGTGGCGCTCCTGTCAATGGCGGCATCTGCGATCGCGCAGGTGCCGCGCGTGGAACAGGATCCGGCACAGCGACTGCTCCAGGAACAGCGTGAGCGTGAACGGCAGCGCGAGGTAGAGCAGCCGCCAACCAGGATCCAGGGACCCCAGGCGGAGGTGTCCACGGGTGAGGCGGGAGACATAGAGAAAGTCCCCGAATCCGGGCCGACCTTCTTCATCGAGCGCATCGATTTCGCAGGCGACCAGGTATTGCCAGCATCAGCGCTGCACGAGATTACCCGGCCATTCCTGAACAAGAGACTGGGCAGCGCGCGCATCAACCAGATATTGCGCCGACTGACCGAGCACTTCGTCAATGAGGGCCTGATCACTAGCCGGGCCTATCTGGGGGAGCAGAACCTGCGATCAAGGGTGCTGGTCATCACCCTGGTATCGGGGAAGATCGAAGCCATCCGGTTGAATGGCCAGCAGATCTCGCCATGGGATCCAGCTAGCCAGACTGATAGTGGTGGTTGGTTCACCGACGTCGGGATACGCATGGCCATCCCGGCATCTCCTGGAGAGGTGCTCCACCTGGCGGACCTGGAGCAGGGGGTCGAACAGATCAACAGGATGCGACGAAACAAAGCTGAAATGCAGATCCTGCCTGGCAGCGCGCCGGGGGACTCTGTCATCGGCATCAAGAACGAGGCCGGCGATCGGCTCTGGTTCAGTGCCGGCATCGACAACTACGGTAGCCAGCAGACCGGCCTGAACCGTACCCGTTTTGGCGTCGAGGCAGACAACCTGCTGGGATTCCAGGAGATCGTCTCGTTCAACTACAGCGGCAGTCGCGAAACCAATGCCCTCGTGGGATCGGCTTCGGTACCGTTTGGATATGACACGTTCAGCTATACCACTTCCTTGTCGGAATACCAGACGCTCATCAGCGACACCGCGCTTCTCTATGGCAAGACGGTCGCCAGTACCTGGGGTTGGAATCGCGTCCTCTCCCGTAGCCAGGCGTCCAGGTTGGCGCTGGATGTGACCCTGTCCCTGCGCCGCGCGGAGCGCGATATCAACAACCTTCCGCTTGCACCTCAGAAGCTCACGGTGGCGCGTGTCGGGCTTGGCAAGCTGTGGCGCTTTCTCGTCGAGAAGCGACCGGCCAGCCTGACGCTGGAGGCGGGCGTATCGCGTGGCCTGACGGCCTTCGGTGCCGACAGGGATAGCCCGCAGATCCAGGAGGGCGAGGCGCATGGCCAGTTCACCAAGCTCGACTTCAACGGGGCGCTCTCTTTTGCATTGCCCTCTCCCGATGCGGCCCAATTCATCGTGCGCACACAGGTCAATGGTCAGTGGACACGACAGGCCCTGTTCGGATCCGAACAGATTTTTGTCGGCGGCATGTCATCTGTCCGGGGATTTCGCGAGAGCGGCGTGAGCGGCGATCGCGGGGCCTATTCCAGAAACGAGATCGTCTGGGCCAATGCACCAGCACTGGCCGGAGTTCGAATATCGTGGCCGCCGGGATCAACGCTGCGATCGTAGGTACGCTGTCGAGCATCGCGACGCAGGTCATTACTACTGGCCGCGTTGATTTTGGCAGTGCTCTTCAATCTGGGGCGGTCTCGGGTCTGGTCGCAGGTGTTACGTCCGGCGTATTGGGAAATGCGCCTGGGTCGAGCAGCGGATCAGGGCTGGCCGATGGCACTACAGGCAGCGCTGCTACCGTGACGCCAGGTACCAATGGCGCGACGCAGCTTAGCCAGGGTAGCTGGGCGGATTTTGTGAAGAATCCGGGATCGTACGCTGCCAACACGGCGATTCGTAGTGGCATCAGCGCGGCCATCAATTCTGCGGTCTATGGGGGGAGCTTTGGGACCGCGTTCCTGAATGGCGTCGTGGCGGATGCTGCTGCTATCGGGGCCAACGGTATCGGAGCGAACTCAACTGCCTACTCAATCCAGAACGTACTTGGTCACGCTCTCTTGGGATGCGCTGCTGCGGCATTGCGTGATAGCGAATGCGCTGGCGGGGCAATCGGTGGTGCGGCTAGTGCGCTGGTGGCGCCGCTGATTCGTGATGGTCTTTATGCTGGTAGCGAGAGCGTCAATACGATTGCCGATGGAAAAGGATCAGCAACGGTCATTACTTCCTATAACAATCGGGATTACAACGCGGCGATAACCGCGTTGTCGCTGATGACGGGAGGCAGTCTCGCAGCGCTGCTTGGGCGTGATGCAGTGAGTGCGGCCAATGCCGCACAGAACGAAGCGACTAATAACGCGACGTCACCGAAGGTAGTTACGGTCTACACGTTGCCAGGTCCTATGGGGGCATACTCGATGATGACTTCGGTATTGTCGGCGTTGATGCGCATGCCGCCGCCAGGGATGACCTCTCCGTTGCCTGGTAAGCCGAACCAGTTTGGGCTGGACGACGAATACTCGCTTCAGGGGACGCCCAACCAGTCGGGGCAATTTACTAACTGGGGAACAAGCCTACCGGCGACTTTGGATGATATCTATAACTCCATCATCGGTTTGCCGAACCAAGCCGGACAGTGGATGGATAGTGTGAAGATCAGTCCCAGCCTATGTATCGCATTCGCAGCAATGTGTGGACCATCGGTTATTGCATCAGTGGCTGACAATAATCGTGCTGGAAAATCTGCAGAAAAAGATGTTGCTGGCAACTTGTCGTCGCAAGGCTTTGAGATTCAACCTCAGGTTAGTTTCACCAGCGGTGCTACCCGTGCGGTTGCCGATTTTGCCGTGAACGGAACGCCTGGAGCGATCGTTAAGATACCATCAGGTTATGTGGCTGAGGATCTAAATGGGGCGCCACTACTTGATTCAAACGGAAGACCGATAACATCTTTCAACCTGAACGAACAAGGTCAAGCGGTTATCGAAGTAAAAACCGGAGGTGCTTCTCTGACTAAAAACCAGAACGTTGTATATCCCGGGATCCAGTCCGGTACTGCAACTGGAACGAAGGTAGGTACCAATGCTGGCGAGGCGGGTATGAGTGGATCCCTCCCTAAGACGCCAGTGGTTGTCATTCGTAAACAATGAGATAACGATGAAGACTTTAAAAGAAGAACTTTATAGTGTGTGTAACGATGTAGCGGCCGTTTTTCCGGGATGGCGCTTTGAATCGGGGAAATTTAAAAATAAATCTTTAAAGCACACGGATTTGATTGTTCATCTGGGATTTGGCTTTGAGAAAGATACAACTCCGGTGTGTCCAAGCATTAATATCTCTAATAAACGACTTTCTAAACTTTCTAAGCAGATTTTAGGAGCTGATGGTTATGCATCTAGCGTAAGTATGCAGGTAATTGCGCGTACACTTAGTCATACTCCAGAAAAACTGAGAACAGGGTTCTGGATTGAAAAGAACAAAGATAGTTCTTATCTGCGGGATGGAGGTGATCAATCAGTAGAAAGTGTCACCGTAGATATTTTGAATGCTTCTACGGTATTGATGGCGGTCATGAAGGATGCGATTTCTTTTATCGAAGGCCATTACGATCTGAGTAGTGAAGCTAACATGCTGAGCGGCTTGCCGGTCAAGTACACTACGCGTCACGTCAATTCACCATACGATCAACAGGAGAAAATGAAGGGCGTTATGCTCTGCTTAGTGCATCTCTTGTATGGTGATTTTGATTTTGTTGAAAATTATCGAAGTGAAGCCTTTGGGACAATTTTCCCGAAGCGCACGGTGGAACTCGATAAGATCATCGCCGTATTGCCCGTACTAAAAAAACACTTTTCTGAGACAGGTTCGGTTATATAGATGGTTGTGTTGATTTGCTCGCGGAATTGACCCTCTCCATTTGACTGCTGTCCACTGACGTCCGACGGCTGCCTCGACAACTGTTAGATTTTGCAGTCGTTTACCATGCTGAGGAATAAGAGATGTTTGATCCTATAAAAGCATGTAACGACCTAGCCAAACCTGCTCACTTTTTGCAGCTATGCGTTATCTGTTTCGACTGGAGGTGACAGGCGAGTGCGGCAGCCATCATCGGCGGTAATGTTTAACACGATTTGGCAAGGCCATTTGGTCGACGAGTAATCCTCCCAAGCCGCTCATCACTAAGTGTTCAATCCCTCCCCGTCAACGCCAACCTCACCGCCAACGCTCCAAACGCCATCGCGAAGCTGCGGCGCAGCCAGGTGATCACCTTGGGACGCGCCATCACCTGGTCACGCATCGCCGCGGCAAAGACGCCATAGACGGCGAAGACCAGGAAGGTCATCAACATGAATACGCCCGACAGTTCCAGCATGCTGGCCAGCGGCGCGCTGTCGTTGGCGGGCATGAACTGCGGCAGGAAGGCGACGAAGAAGATCGACAGCTTGGGGTTGAGGATGTTGACCAGTACACCATCGAGCAGGATCCTCGCGCCCGAGCGCGGCGGGCCGCTGGCCTTGTCCATGCGCAGCGGGCCGGATTCGCGCAGCGACATCCATGCCATGTACAGCAGATAGGCGATGCCGGCGTACTTGACCAGGTTGAAGGCCAGCGCGCTGGCATGCAGCAGGGCCGCCAGGCCCAGCACCGCCGCCGCCACATGTGGCACGATGCCCAGCGTACAACTGAGCGCCGCCAGCACGCTGGCGCGCGCGCCCTGCGAGAGTCCGGCCGACAAGGTATAGACCACGCCGGTACCCGGCGAGGCGACGATGACCAGGGTGGTCAACAGGAATTCCGGACTCATGGGCAACACTCCCGATAGCAGGTTGGTAGGTGAGGACTAGCCGGGGCGCTCCCGGCATCGACAGGCAGGCCAATTCGCCCCCCATGATGCCATCGTCGCCCACGGAAATCGAGTTCAGCGTGACCCCGCCAGCCGGCGCAACAAGGCTAGCGCCGAGCGTGCCGCCAGCGACGAGGTGCCGGGATTGACCGACGGCTGCGCCTGTATCGTGAATTGCAGCCTGCCACTGTCGGACTCCACCTCGATGGCGTGGCAGTTGCTGCTGATGCCCGGATCGATCCACAGCTCCACCCGGGTACGCTGCGGACCGATGCCGGCCAGCGACAGGGCGGCGGCCACGTTGAGGTTGTCCGGGAAGTGGCGCACCGCTTCGGCAGCCGTGCCACTGAATACGCGCTGCGGCTGCCGCAGCTGCGCCACGACGATGCCTTGCTGGTCCAGCCAGGCGACGTCGCGCAGGGCAGCCGGCGGTTTGCGCGTCACCAGCCGGGCGCTGCGGATCTCGCCCTCGGCCATCGCCGCGACCGCGTCCAGGCCGCCGATGGCGCCGCTGGGCAGATGGAAGCGATGACGATACTGCTCCCGTAGCGCCAGCAGTCCAGGCGCGAGCAGCAGGGCACCCGCACTCATGGCGACCAGGTGCTTGCCGGCGTGCAGCGCGGGGGCGGCGATCTGTTCCAGCACACCGGGTCCGGCACATTCGATGACGATGTCGGCCTGCCCGGCCAGTTGCGCCAGCGGTACCACTGCTACCGATGGCGCTGCCGTGGCGAGATAGGCGCGTGCGGCCTCTTCATTGCGTGCGGCGACGGCGCTGATCCGTATGCCGTCCGGCATGTCCTGCAACAGGCTGCGGCCGATGGCGCCCAGGCCGGCAAGGGCGATGGTGTGCATGATCTCGTTTCCCGATTCAGATGATGCCTCCATGCTAGAGCGCGCCAGGGGCGCCGACAAATGATTAGAATGGCGTCATGCATGCATTGAAGTCATGCGTTCTTTTTCCATCGGACGGTCTCCATTCCATGAACAAGCTCCCTCCACTGACCGCCCTGCGTGCCTTCGAGGCGACCGCGCGCCGGCTCTCTTTTACCGAGGCGGCCAATGAGTTGCATGTGACCCAGAGTGCGATCAGCCGGCAGGTGCGTCTGCTGGAGGAGCACCTGGGCCATGCGCTGTTCGTGCGCTTGACCCGGCGCATCGAATTGACGGCGCAGGGGGCCCTCTACTATCGCGAGATCAGCCAGGCCTTCGAGCAGATCAGCGCTGCCGGGCAACGCCTGGAGGGCCGGCGTCGGCGTGCGCACCTGACGGTGGCGGTGCTGCCGGGAGTGGCGGCCTTGTGGCTGATGCCGCGCATGGAATTGTTCTGGCGCGAGAACAAGGATATCGAGGTGCGCATCGTGGTCTCCACGGCGGCTGCCGATTTCAGCGGCGGCCAGATCGACATGGCGATCCAGGTCGGCGCGTTGCCGGGCATGCGGCCCCGGGGCCTGCCCCTGAAGAACCGCATGGCGGTGGACTGGCAGGGCGTGCGCGCCGATGCGCTCTTTGCCGACGCCCTGGTGGCCGTGTGCCATCCGCGCCTGTGGCGCCGGCATCCGGTGCGCACCCTGGCGGACCTGCGCCAGCATTGCCTGATCCACACCGCCGTGCGTCCCGATGCCTGGGCGCACTGGCTGCATGAGCAGGGTGGCCGGCTGGCGGCAGGGCAGCCGGGTATCACCTGCAGTCAGTACGCGATGGCCTTGCAGGCGGCGCTGGAGGGGGAGGGGATTGCATTGGCGCCGACCGTCCTGGCCGACAGCATCGATCCCGGGCATCGGCTGCGCCGACTCTTCGATGGGCCTTTGCCCAGTGCCGGGCACTACTACCTGCTCACGCCCGATCAACGTTACGAAGACCGGCCCGTGCTGCGCTTTCGCCAGTGGCTGCTGGCGCAGGCGGGCCAGGTCGCCTAGCTCGGGGATCTGGCGGCGTTGGCCGGCGTCATCATCATGCGGTTGCGGCCGGCGCGCTTGGAGTCGTACAGCGCTGCATCGCCACGCGCGATCAGGGTGGCGAGGTCGGCCGGCGCTTCCTCGAAGAGGGTGCCGCCCACGCTCAGGCTCACCGCATCCGGTGTGGGGAAGGACTGGTGCGCCACCTGGGCGAAGGACTGGCGCAAACCGTCGCCCAGCTGGCGGAGATCGTCGATGGCCAGGCCATGCAGCAGGATCAGGAATTCATCGCCGCCCAATCGCGCGGCCAGTGCGCCGGGTGGCAGGGCCTCGCGGATGATCTCGCTCAGGGCGACCAGCAGCTTGTCGCCGGCGATATGGCCGTGCAGGTCGTTGACCTGCTTGAAATTGTCGATATCGATGAGCAGCAGGGCGCCGGGATTGGCGGGACTGGCCTGCGCCATCAGGCCGGGGGCGCGCCGGTCCAGGGCGCGCCGGTTCAGCAGGGCCGTCAGCGGATCGCGCGCGGCCAGTTGTGCGATGCGCTCTTCGCGGCGGTGGCGCTCGGTGCCGGTCATGGACAGGGCGATCAGCATGATGGCCATGGCCCCCTCCACCAGCGACACCTGGATCACCACGCCACGGAAGGCGGCCAGGTCCAGAAGGGCATCCAGTGTCACCGCCGAGATTGCCTTGGCGAAGTAGAACAGGCCGTGCAGCAGCAACACATAGCGCAATTGCACCGCGCCCACGCTGAGTGACACGCCATGCGGACGCAGCAGGAAGCTGGCGCGCAGCGTCATCAAGGCAATCAGCAGCGATTGGGTCCCCAGCATCACCCGCGACCACCAGACTTGGTTAGGTAGCAACAACATCAGCAGCCAGAGCGCCGCGATCAGCCACCAGGCGCGCGACAGCCGGGTGCCGGTGAAGCGCGCCACGCCGGCCAGGAACATGCCGTGGGCGGCGATGAGCAGGCCATTGGCGAACCAGATGCCCACCACCAGGTAGCCGCGCGAGCGCAGCAGGGCCAGGAAGGAGCCGACGGCGATGATGGCAAATCCGCTGCTCCACAGCAGCAGCGAACGTTCGCGTACGCTGCCCCATTCCACGGCCAGATAGAGCGCGGCGGCGGTGGCCAGCGCAATGGAGAGGATGAGGATGGTGGAGGGATCGAGAGCCATGGACAGGAGCAGCGCACATTTGCCGCGCAGTGGAAAGCGCCCCTATTTTAGCGTCCGGCACCGTGTTGCCGGGCAACTCCGCACGGTTGTCCTGCGTTTTTGCTGCGTTTGTTACCTCAGCAGGAAGGGATTCAGCCCTGATCCGGCGTGGCAGGGGAGGTGGCGGGGCGCTCTGGGGCCTCCGGTATGGGTTCTGCGTGGGCGGCCTGCTCGGGCGAGAACTGCGGCAGTTTCTTCTTCACCAGCGGCAGGTTGTGGCGTTCGCTGCCATCGGGCATGACGGCCTGTTCGGCTGATAACCAGCTTCCATTGTCTTGGCTCATGATGACTATCCTTGCGTTGCGACGGGTTTTTTACATTCGCAGCTTGTCTCTTTCACGCCAACAACTCCTTGATACATCGCAATGCGTACATTGATTTGATAGGAATTCTTCTCATTCGTTGGATAATACGAGCAACAGGTCGTACATCCCGGCAGGCGGGATGTCGTGCTGGTTCTGCTGCGCCGCTCGGCGCGCAGCGTAGACGGGTATGACGGGACGGGATTTGAACGCATTCAAGACACAAGCGGGCGCCATTGATGAGGTTTCCCGTATTTCGCTACGGCAACTGATCCGTGCCGACCAGCTGACGGCGGCACGCCACACGGTGATGCTGTCGATACCGGTGGCCTTCGTGCTGAGCCTGATTTCGACCTTCGTGGCCTGGCGTTCCGGCAGGCTAGGGATCGCGCTCTCCTGGCTGGCCTGCGCCACGCTGATCAATCTGGTGCGCATTCCCCTGTGCCGCCTCTCGCCGCAGCGCGTGGCGCAGCTGGTGCCGTGGATGCATGCACGCGGCGCGGCCGGCCGCGACGGCGCCGAGGTGGAACTGAACCTGCGCCTGCACTGGATCCTGGCCCTGGCGTCGGGGATTGCCTGGGCGGGCATGCCCTGGCTGAGCGAGGGCTACACCACGCCGGAAACCGTGTTCTACCTCACCTGCATCTGCGGCATCACGGCCGGTGCGGTCACTCACGGTTTTGCCTTCTCGCGCATTCCCATCGGTTTCATCACGCCGCCCCTGCTCTCGGTGATCTACTGCCTGTTCGCCTTTGATCACAATCCGACCCGCCTGGCGCTGGCGGCGACGGCCGTGATCTATCTGGCCGGGCTGATCCGCGGCGCCCGCGTCGGCGAACGCATGTTCCTGGGGGCCTGCGCCCTCAAGCACGAAGCCACCACTGCCAACCAGGCCCTGGCCGTGGCCCACGAGGACCTGCGCCAGTTCGCCACCCGCATGCAATACCAGGCCGAGCACGATCTGCTGACCGGCCTGCTGGACCGCGCCGGTTTCATGCAGGTGGCGGCGCAGGTGGTGGCGCGCCAGGAGCACCAGCTCTGCCTGATGTTCCTGGACCTGGATGGCTTCAAGGTCATCAACGATGCCTACGGCCACGAGGCCGGCGACCAGTTGCTCATCGAAGTGGCGCGGCGGCTGCAGGATGGCCTGCCCGAGGGCGCTACGCTGGCGCGGCTGGGCGGCGACGAATTCGTGATCCTCTATCCGCTCGACGCCCGCGCCGAATTGCCGGAGCAGTTGGCCCAGCGGCTCATCGCCGCCATCAAGCAACCCTTTGCGCGGCTGGCGCATCGTCACATCGGCCTGAGCCTGGGTATCTACCTCTCACGCGGGGACGATATCAACGAGATGCTGGTCTGCTCGGACGCCGCCATGTACGAAGCCAAGCGGCGCGGGCGCAACCAGTTCTATGTCTTCAACCAGAACCTGGACGCCCATCTGCAGATGAAGCGTGACGTCGAACGCGACCTGGCCCATGCCCTGGCCAGGGGCGAGCTGGAGGTCTGGTTCCAGCCCATCGTGCAGCACGACGGCCGCACCCTGGACGGTTTCGAGGCGCTGCTGCGCTGGACCCATCCCCGCCACGGCGCCATCGCGCCCCCCGACCTGATCGAGATCGCCGCCCTGGCCGGCCACTCGGAAGAGCTGCTGCGCTTCATCATGGGCGAGGTGGCCGCCATGATCCAGTTCCTGCAGGCCAGCGGACGTTGCGACCTGCGCATCTCGATGAACATCTCCCCGCGCGAGATGGAGCGCATCGTCATCGAAGAGCTGGTGGCCTCCACCCTGAAGGCGCGGCAGCTGCCGGCGCGCATGCTGGAGATCGAGATCACCGAGGAAACCGCCATCGACCTGCAAGCCGCCACCCAGACCCTGGTGGCGCTGGCCATCCAGGGTGTGAGCATCGCCATCGATGACTTCGGCGTCGGTTATTCCTCGCTGGGCTTCCTGCGCCAGATGCAGGTCTCGCGGGTGAAGATCGACCGCAGCTTCGTCACCGGCCTGGCCGACAAGACCGAGAACCAGGCCCTGGTGTCGGCGGTGCTGCAACTGGCGGACTCCTTCGGCTTCCAGGTGGTGGCCGAGGGCGTGGAAAGCGCCGAAGACCTGCAGACCCTGCAAGCCATGCAATGCCACGCAATGCAGGGCCACTACTTTGCACAGCCCATGCCGGCCCACGCGGCACGCCAGACGATCCTGGCGATGGCGCAAGTCTGAGTTGTCCACCGGGCGAGTTCATCATGACAAGCCGGTGACATCGACTGACAAGATTGAAGCAGATCAACTTTTGGTTTTTTGAACAAGAAATAGAGTCATCCTGACAATTGAGTTCGCCCTGCCCTGGGGCTATGCTGCACTACAGCATGCGTGCGTGAGCATGCCAGCCCATCCAGGAGGAAGACATGAATTCATTGGTGCAGGCCACGCCTGCAGCACGTTATGAGCAGTTGATCCGGGACGCCGTCGGGGCCCGGCCGATGCGGGTGGCGGTAGTGCATCCATGTTCGGTAGAGGCGTTGCAGGGGGCGCTGGAGGCGCGTGACGAAGGCTTGCTGGAGCCCGTGCTGGTGGGGCCAGAAGCGAAGATCCGCCGTATCGCCGATCAGGCCGGGCTGTCCCTGCAGGGCTTGCCCATCGAGCCGGTCGAGCACAGCCATGCCGCCGCTGCCCGCGCGGTCGAGCTGGCCGTCGCAGGCCAGGTCGGCGCGCTCATGAAGGGCAGCCTGCACACCGACGAACTGCTGGGCGCGGTGGTCAGCTCCGGTTCCGGCCTGCGCACCGAGCGGCGCATCAGCCATGTCTATGCCATGTCTCTCCCGGCCTATCCCAAGCCGCTCATCATCACCGACGCGGCCATCAATATCGCCCCCAACCTGGCGCAAAAGCGCGACATCTGCCAGAACGCCATCGACCTGCTGCACGTGATGGGCGTGCCGCGTCCGCATGTGGCGGTGCTGGCGGCGGTGGAGACGGTCAATCCGGCCATGCCCTCCACGCTCGATGCGGCGGCGCTGACCGTCATGGCCACACGTCACCAGATCACCGGCGGCCTGGTCGATGGCCCCCTGGCCTTCGACAATGCCATCAGCCTGGAGGCAGCCAGCATCAAGGGCATCGTCTCACCGGTGGCCGGCAGTGCCGATATCCTGCTGGTCCCTGACCTGGAAGCCGGCAACATGCTGGCCAAGCAATTGATCTACCTGTCGCAGGCCGATGCCGCCGGCCTGGTGCTGGGGGCGCGCGTGCCCATCATCCTCACCAGCCGCGCCGACAGCCTGCGCGTGCGCCTGGCGTCGTCCGCGCTGGCCCGTCTGGTGGCCGCGCGCGGCGGTGTGCAGGCGCTCGGCAAGGAGGACGCATGAACCGCTGGCTGCTGACCTTCAATGCCGGCTCCTCCTCGATCAAGCTGGGGGTGTTCCGCCTCGATGGCGCGCGCGCCAGCCGGATCGGCCAGGGGCAGCTCGACCTCCATCTCACGCCGCTGAAGCTGCGCCTGGAGATCGAAGGCAAAAGTTCGTCGATCTCCATCGACGCCGATCCGGCCGCTTCCATGGAGCGGGTGCTGGAGCAGGTCCTGCACCAGCTCGAAGTCGGTCACGAGCAGGGCGCCCTGTGCGCCGTTGGCCATCGCGTCGTGCATGGCGGCCTGCACCTGGCCGAGGCAATGCTGCTGGATGCGCACATCGAGGATGAGCTGGAGGCCCTGGCTCCACTGGCGCCGCTGCACCAGCCGCAGAACTTGCGCCTGATCCGCGCCATCGCGCGCCTGCGACCGGGCCTGCCGCAGACCGCCACCTTCGACACCGCCTTCCATGCCAGCCAGGATGCCCTGGCGCGCCGCTTTGCACTGCCGCGCGCCTTGCACGACGAGGGCGTGGTGCGTTATGGCTTCCATGGCATCTCCTACAGCTACATCGCCGCCGAACTGCGCCGGCGTGCGCTGCCCGAGGCGCACGGCAACGTGATCGTCGCCCACCTGGGCAATGGCGCCAGCCTGTGCGCCCTGCAGAACGGTCGCAGCGTCGACGCCAGTACCGGCTTTTCGACACTGGAAGGCGTTCCCATGGGTACGCGCTGCGGTGCGCTCGATGCGGGCGTGCTGCTCTACCTGCTGCGCCAGGGCATGTCGCTGGACGATCTGGAAGACCTGCTCTACCACCGCAGCGGCCTCCTGGGCGTCTCCGGCATCAGCGCCGATGTGCGTACGCTGCAGCAGAGCAGCGAGCCGGCCGCCCGCGAGGCGCTGGAACTGTTCGCGCTGCGCTGTGCCGGCGAAGCCACGCGCCTGGCCACGACACTGGGCGGCATCGATGCCCTGGTGTTTACCGCCGGCATCGGCGAGCACGACGCCCATATGCGCACGGCCATCTGCCGCCGGCTCGACTGGCTTGGCGTGCGTCTGGACGAGCAGGCCAATGCGCGCCATGCCGAATGCATCAGCAGCGACGACAGCCGCATCCGCGTGCTGGTGATCGCCACCAACGAAGAGCAGGTCATCGCCGACGACGCGGCCCGACTCGTCGCGGCCTTGCCGACGACCTAGTTCTTCCCACACAGGAAAATGACCATGACCAGCACCAGCCACACCCAGCATACTCAGCACACCCAACATACCCAGCACGACAGTGCGCGCATGCCCAGTGCCGTTCCCCTGTTCTGGCCCATGGCGCTGGCCGCCGAAGCCTTCAAGCAGGGCCAGCAGCTGGTGGACAAGAACCTGCGCTTCCTGGAAGAAGAAGCCCGGCTGCATGCCATCCACCATCCCAGGATGGCGACCCGCAACACCGAGCGCATCAAGCTGCGCACGCTGACCCTGCGCGAATATGGCCGCGCCGATGGCGGCATCCCCACGCTGGTGGTGGCACCCTATGCCGGCCACACCTCGGTGATCGCCGACTACTACGCCGGCCAGAGCCTGGTGGAGACACTGCTGGCCAATGGCGTGGCCCATGTGCTGCTGACCGACTGGCACAGCGCCACCGAGGACATGAGGGACCTGGAGATCGACAACTACCTGGCCGACCTGTGCGTGGTCATCGATGAGCTCGGTGGCCTGGTCAATCTGGTGGGCCTGTGCCAGGGGGGCTGGATCTCGGCGATGATGGCCGCGCGCTTCCCCGACAAGGTGGCGCGGCTGGTGCTGGCGGGCTCACCCATCGATGCCGGTGCCGGTGATGGCCCCTTGAAGCAGATGGTGGACCGCACGCCATTGAGTTTCTACGAAGACCTGGTGCGTACCGGGGGCGGCCTGATGCGCGGCAGTTTCATGCTGCAGGGCTGGAAGAACATGCACCCGGACGAGCACTACTTCACCGAGCACGTGGACCTGTTCCAGCACATCGACGACCCTATCTACGTGGCCAAGCGCGAGACCTTCGCAGCCTGGTACGAGACCCCCATCGACCTGCCGGGGCGCTGGTATCTCCAGGCCATCCGCAACATCTTCAAGGACAACCTGTTGGCCAGGGGCAAGTATCAGGCCCTGGGCAAGATCCTCGACCTCAAGGACATCAGCTGCCCGCTCTATCTGCTGGCCGGCGAGCGTGATGACATCACCACCCCCGAGCAGGTGCTCAATGCGGCCCGCCTGGTGGGCACGCCGGCGGCGCAGATCACCCAGCGGGTGGTGCCGGGCGGGCATATCGGCTTGTTCATGGGGGGGCGTACGCTGGCCGATGTCTGGCCGGAGATTGCGCGCTGGCTGGTGGCGCCCTGAGCGGGGCGGCCGGGTTCAGTCGTTCTTCTTGCTGCCGGCGGCGGGTTTGCGCGTCGCCGGTCTGGCGCTAGGGGAGGCCACGGCCGGTGCGGGTGCCGGCGTCGGCGCTGGTACCGCAATGGAAGCCTTCAGGAACCACGCCAGCACCGATTCGGCGGTCTTGCCGTCGACGATGTGCGGCACGCAGCGATAGGAAAAGCTGACCCCCTCGCACAGGGCCATCAGGCCGATGGCGATCTCGCGCGGTGGCGCGGCCGGGGGCGTGCCGGTCAGGTGGCAATAGGCTTCGACGAAGTGGGTGATCTGGCGATAGCGTTCTTCCAGGAAACCGTCGAACTGCACGCGGAATTTCTCGTCGCGCAAGGCCACGATGCGTGCTTCCATCCACAGCAGGCTGCATTTGTCGTCCTGGTACAGACGCGAATACTGGTCCGCCAGTGCCTCCTGCAAGCTGGCGGCATCGGTCGCCGATCCGCCCAGGATGCGCTGGAACTCGCGGTCGATGCCCTCGCCCTCGCTGCGCAGCAGTTCGAAGAAAAGCTGGGTCTTGTCATCGAAGTTTGAGTAAAACGCACCCCGTGAATAGCCAGCTGCTGTGCTAATGTCTTCCACGCTGGCCAGCGCATATCCCTTTTGCATGAACACGGCGTGCGCCGCCGCCAGCAGCCTTTCCCTGGTCTGCTCCCGGCTTTGCTCGCGGCTGAGTCGTTGGCGTGTCATGGGGCAATATTCTAACACCGTTGTATTCAAATACAGTGTTGCATCTGAATTCATGTATGGATTAGAATCCCTGAACTCTTGCAAAGATGCTCATCGAGGATGTGGAACGTCCGCCGATGCGACCCACCTTCCTGAAAGGAAAGCCGTGAAGCCTGTCTCCCATCCCCGTCTGCGCAGCCGGGCCATCCCCCTGCTCGCGCTCAGCCTGGCCCTGGCCGCCTGCAGCAAGCCCGCACCGGTGGCCGATGCGCCGCGCGAAGTGGTGGTCCTGCAGGCGCAGTCACGCGCCGGCGCGCTGCCGCTGCAGCTGCCGGCCGAGGTGCAGTCGCGTTACGTGACGGCGATGTCCTTCCGCATCGCCGGCCAGCTGGTGGAGCGCCGCGTGCACCTGGGGGATGCGGTGCGCCGTGGACAGGTGGTGGCCCGTCTCGATCCGGCCGATGCCGAGCAGAATGCCGCCTCCGCCCGTGCCGATCTGGAAGCGGCGCGTCAGCATCTGAAGGCCGCGCAGAAGCAGTTGCAGCGCGATACCGAACAAGCCCGCGAACACCTGGTCAGCGCCCAGCAGCTGGAGCAGAGCCAGGATGCGCATGCCGCCGCGCAGGCGCAGTTCAAGGCCGCCCAGGCGCGAGCCGCCGTGGCCGGCAACCAGCGCGATTACACCACGCTGGTGGCGCAGCATGATGGCGTCATCAGCGCCGAACAGGCCAATACCGGCGACGTGCTCGCGGCCGGCCAGCCGGTCTTCTCGCTGGCCTGGTCGGGGGCGGTCGATGTGGTCACCGACGTGGCTGACCGCCAGGTCGCCGGTATCGCACCGGGCGCCGCCGCCACGGTGACGCTGTCGGCCTTGCCCGGCCGCAGCTTTACCGGCAAGGTGCGCGAGGTCGGCCCGGCGGCCGATCCGCAAAGCCGCACCTATCGCGTCAAGGTCACGCTGGAGCAAGCCGATGCGGCCCTGCGCCTGGGCATGACCGGCAACGTGGTGATCACGCCGGTACAGCCCGGGCAGTCAGCGCAATCCGCACCGGTGATGCTGCTGCCGGCCACCGCGCTGTTCCACCAGGGTGACAAGCCAGCACTGTGGGTCGTCGGTGCCGACGGCAAGCTCGAGCTGCGTGTCGTGACCGTGGCGGCCTATGGCGAGCGCAGCATCAGCATCAGCCAGGGCGTGGCCGCGACCGACAAGGTCGTGGTGCAGGGCGTGCATACCCTGACCGCCGGCGAGAAGGTCAAGCCGGTAGCGCCGCTGCATGCCGAGGACTTCGCCTTATGAGCGCGCCCGGCCGATTCAACCTCTCGTCCTGGACGCTGCAGCACCAGGCCCTGGTGACCTTCATCCTGGCGCTGGTGACGCTGCTGGGCATCAGTTCCTATTCGCGCCTGTCGCAGTCCGAGGATCCGCCCTTTACCTTCAAGGTCATGGTGATCCAGACCGACTGGCCGGGCGCCACCGCGCGCCAGGTGCAGGAGCAGATCACCGACCGCATCGCCCGCAAGCTGCAGGAGACGCCGGACGTGGACTTCCTGCGCAGCTATTCGCGCGCGGGACAATCGCAGCTGTTCTTCACCATCAAGGACACGGCCCCGGCCGCGCAGGTGCCGCAGACCTGGTACCAGGTGCGCAAGAAGGTCGGCGATATGGCCGCCCACTTGCCGCAGGGCGTCAAGGGACCGTATTTCAACGATGAATTCGGCGACGTCTATACCAACATCTACGCACTCTCCGGAGACGGCTTCACACCGGCGCAACTGCACGACTACGCCGACCAGTTGCGCGGCGAACTGCTGCATGTGCCGGGCGTGGCCAAGATCGACTACTTCGGTGACCGCGAGGAACACATCTACATCGACATCGGCAATGCCCGCATGACCAGCCTGGGCATCAGCCCGCAACAGCTGGCCGATGCCATCGGCGGCCAGAATGGCGTGGTGCCGGGCGGCCTCATCACCACCAGCAGCGATCGCGTCTATGTGCGGCCCACCGGGCAGTTCGAGAACCTGCGGGCTATCGAAGACAAGATCATCCACATCAACAACCGCAATTTCCGCCTGGGTGATATCGCCACCATCTCCCGTGGCTACGATGAACCGCAAGAGCAATCCATGCGCTTCAACGGCCAGCCTGTGCTGGGCATCGGCGTGACCATGCAACCGGGCGGTGACGTGATCCGCCTGGGCAACGCCCTCGATGAACGTACCGAAGAACTGCGCAAGCGCCTGCCGGCGGGTCTGACGCTGACGGCGGTCTCCAGCATGCCGCACGCCGTGGAGAAGTCGGTGGATGACTTCCTCGAAGCCGTCGCCGAAGCAGTGGCCATCGTGCTGGTGGTCAGCCTGGTATCGCTGGGCATCCGCACCGGCATGGTGGTGGTGATCTCGATTCCCATCGTATTGGCGGTGACCTCGCTGTTCATGTACGTGTTCGACATCGGCCTGCACAAGGTCTCGCTGGGCACGCTGGTGCTGGCGTTGGGCTTGCTGGTGGACGACGCCATCATTGCCGTCGAGATGATGGCGGTGAAGCTGGAGCAGGGCTGGAACCGCCGTCGCGCCGCCGCCTTCGCCTATACCAGCACGGCCTTCCCGATGCTGACCGGCACCCTGGTGACGGTGGCCGGCTTCCTGCCGATCGCCCTGGCCAAGTCCGGTACCGGCGAATACACGCGCTCCATCTTCGAGGTCTCGGCCATTGCGCTGCTGCTGTCCTGGCTGGCGGCGGTGGTGTTGATCCCGCTGCTGGGCTATCACCTGCTCAAGGAAAAGCCGGATGCGCTCACCGACGAGCAGCTCGCCGCCAATCCGCATGCCGGCCACGACGAGGAAGACCACGACCATCCCATCTACCAGACCCGCATCTACAAGCTGCTGCGACGTACGGTGGCCTGGTGCGTGGCCTTCCGTGGGCGCGTGGTGATCGCCACCACGCTGCTCTTCATCGGTTCGCTGGCGGCCTTCGGCCTGGTCCCGCAGCAGTTCTTCCCCAGCTCGGACCGGCCCGAACTGCTGATCGACCTGCGCCTGCCCGAGCGCGCTTCCTTCGAGGCGACCCAGCGCGAAGCCGTGCGCATGGAAGCCGTCCTCAAGGGCCGCCCGCAGATCGACCACGTTATCAGCTTCGTGGGTACCGGCGCGCCGCGCTTCTACCTGCCGCTTGACCAGCAGCTGCCCAGTGCCAACTTTGCGCAATTCGTGGTCACCGCCAAGTCGGTGGAAGACCGCGAAGCCCTGGCGCGTGCGCTGGAAGAACCGCTGCGCACCCAGTTCAGTGGCCTGCGCACCCGCCTGACGCGCCTGGAGAACGGCCCGCCGGTGGGCTTCCCGGTGCAGTTCCGCGTCAGTGGCGAACAGATCCCCAAGGTGCGTGAGATTGCCGAACAGGTGGCCGCCGAGATCCGCAAGGAGAGCCGCGCGACCAACGTGCAGCTGGACTGGGACGAACCCGCGCAGCGTTCGGTCAGCTTCGAGATCGACCAGAAACGCGCTGGCGAACTGGGTTTGAGTTCGCTGCAGATCTCCAACTTCCTGGCCATGCAGCTCTCCGGCGTCACGGTGACCCAGTACCGCGAGCGCGACAAGCTCATCAGCGTCGACCTGCGCGCCCCGCAGGCCGAGCGTGTCGATCCGGCCCGCCTGGCGACGCTGTCCATGCCCACGGCCAATGGCGCGGTGCCGCTGGCCACCCTCGGCCAGTTCCACAACACGCTGGAATACGGGGTGATCTGGGAGCGTGACCGTCAGCCCACCATCACGGTACTGGCCGATGTGCATGCCGGCGTGCAAGGCATCGACGTGACCAATGCCGTCAACGAGAAACTCAATGCCTTGCGCGCCGGCTTGCCGGTGGGCTATCGCATCGATGTGGGCGGCCCGGTGGAGGAAAACGCCAAGGCCCAGTCCTCGATCTCGGCGCAGTTGCCGCTGATGATCATCGCCGTGCTGTTGCTGCTGATGGTGCAGTTGCAGAGTTTCGGCCGCACCATGATGGTGGTGATGACCGCCCCGCTGGGCCTGATCGGCGTGGTCGGCGCACTGCTGCTGTTCCACAAGCCCTTCGGCTTCGTCGCCATGCTGGGCACCATCGCCATGCTGGGCATCATCATGCGCAACTCGGTGATCCTGGTGGACCAGATCGAGCAGGACATCGCCGCTGGTCGTGGCCGCTTCGACGCCATCGTCGGTGCTACCGTGCGCCGCTTCCGCCCGATCACGCTGACCGCCGCCGCCGCCGTGCTGGCGCTGATCCCGCTGTTGCGCAGCAACTTCTTCGGTCCGATGGCCACCGCCCTGATGGGCGGCATCACCATCGCCACCATCCTGACCCTGTTCTACCTGCCGGCCTTGTATGCGCTGTGTTACCGGGTCAAGCCAGACGAAACCCATCATCGCGACGATGCCGCACAAGGGAGCCACTGATGCGTGATGTCCAATTCAAGCCGCAATCACCGGCATGGCTGGCTGCCATGACCGCGCTGGCGGCACTGACGCTGAGCGCTTGCACGCTGGGCCCCAGCGGCCAGGCCCCGGTCATGCCGCAACCGGCCGGCTATGCCGCCGAGGCTACGCCGGCCACCCTGGGTCCCGAGCAGGCGCGCCAGAAGTTCGTGCTGGGCCAGCGTGCCGTGCCGCAATGGTGGCAGGCCTATGGCTCGCCGCAGCTGTCGGCCTGGGTCGAGGAAGCCTTGCGCAACAACCATTCGCTGGCCCAGGCCGACCGCAACCTGGCCAGCGCCCGCCTGCAGCTGCGTGCCCAGATCAACGAGTCGCTCTGGCCCACCATCGATGCGGTCGGCCAGGCCTCGCGCCAGCGTGCGCTGGGCCTGCCCAACCTGGGCGCACCGACCAACCTGTACAACGTCTTTGCCGGCCAGATCCGCGCCAGCTATACCTTCGACCTGTTCGGCGTGGAGCGCTACGCCAACTCGGCGCTGGCCGCCGAGGTCGATGCGCAGTCCTACCAGCTCGACGCCGCGCGCCGCGCCGTGGTGGCCAATGTGGTGATCACGGCCATCAATGCCGCCTCGTTGCATGCCCAGGTAGCCCAGACCGAGCGCCTGGTGGCACTGGCCGAGGGGGATGTGGCCGACCTGGAGCGCCGCGCCACCCTGGGTGCCGTATCGGGTGATGACGTGCTGGCCGCTCGCGCCTCCGCGCAATCCCTGCGCGCCACGCTGCCGGGCCTGCAGGCGCAGTGGCTGGGGGCGCGCCATGCACTGGCGGTACTGATGGGGCGCACGCCCGACCAGGCCCCGGTCGATCTCGACATCGACGCCCTGCACCTGCCCCCGGAAGTGCCCCTGTCGGTGCCTTCGGAGTTGCTGCGCCAGCGTCCCGACATCCTCGCCGCCGATGCGGCGCTGAAGGTAGCGGCGGCCCAGGAAGCCGTGGCCACGGCCGAGATGTTCCCCAGCCTGTCCATCAGCGCATCGTTTGGCCAGTCCGGCTTTACCTGGGCCAAGGCCACCGGTGGCGCGGGGGCGGTATGGGGACTGGGTGCCTCGCTGACGCAACCGCTCTTCCATGGTGGCGCCTTGCGCTCGCGCAGGGAGGCGGCCAAGGAAGCCTATCTCGCCTCCGAGGCCAATTATCGCCAGACCGTGTTGAATGCCTTCCAGAACGTGGCCGATAGCCTGGTGGCCCTGGGCCATGATGCCGATGCCTTGCAGGCCGCGGCAGCGGCGCGTCAGGCCAGCGAGCAGGGCTGGCGCAATGCGCAGAAGCGCGCGCGCCTGGGGGCCTATGCGGCCAGCGCCGAGCGCGCCGGCGAGCGCCAGTATCTCAATGCCCGCCTGGGTGAGATCCGCGCCACCGCCAGCCGCATGAGCAATACCGCAACCCTCTTCCAGGCCATGGGGGTGGGCATGGAGGCGGCACCCGCGCAGGCAGGCGCTACGCCCTAGCACGCATCATTTCCGTCGAAATCTGGTGTTTGTTGATGTTGTCAGCTTTTTGTCAGTCAATCCTTACGTTGCTCGGATATATTCCTGACAAACAGCTGGCAACAAGTACAAGTACCAATCACCAATCCAGTTCGGGGGAAATCCATGTTGAAGATGTCGGCGTGCCTGACGGCACTCCTGCTGGGAGGCTGCGCCTCCATTACCGGAACGCATCAGCAACCCGTGTCGGTGCAGACCACGCAAGGCAGCGAGATCATCTCCGGGGCCAGCTGCACGCTCTCCAACGATGCCGGCAAGTGGTTCGTCAAGAGCCCCGGCAGCGTCATCATCAAGAAGAGTACCGGCGACCTGCTGGTGGAATGCGCCCGCGATGACCTGGCCGGATTCGAGACCGTGGTCTCCAAGGCCAACACCAATGTCTGGGGCAACCTGTTGTTGGGCGGCATCATCGGTTATGCGGTGGACCGCAACAGCGGCGCGGGTTTCGACTACCCCGGCGCGGTGACCGTCCGGCTTGAGCAGGCCCGGTCCGCCGCCACCAGCGGCCAGAACTACCAGCCAGCCGCTGTCCGGCCGGAAGACCGCAGCCGCTGGCGCGCCATGATGTCGTGCGGCGTCAATCGCTACTTCAACGACTCCAAGCCATTTCACGTGAGTTTCATCGCCGAGGTCAATGGCGACCGGGTCACCCTGCATCGCAAGAACAAGGTCGCCGAAGAAGTGCTCTCCGGTGTCGTGCGCGACAGGCAGTTGGTGCTCGATGGCGTGGGCTATCGCCTGCAAGCTCCGCTGGGCAGCTGGACCTACAAGTTCGACGGGCAATTTACCCGCAACGGCCGGATCTACTCCGGCAACGGTGACATGCTGGCCAAGACCGGGCAAAGCACGCGCACCTGCACGCTGGTGATGGTCTTGACCGATGTCGAGCCGCAGGCCCAGAAGGCGCCGGCCAGCGCCGAAGTGGCAGCGAAGTAGGCGCGTCCAGGCGCGCCACACGTTCATCGCGTTGGTCTCCCCACGCCTGGCGACAGGCGCGCGACGGCAATATTTTGCATCGCTGCGCGCTTGTCAGTGCCTTGTCAGTCAAGCTGGATGCTGCTGGGCTATATTCTCACCAGATGGCATGCATGACCTTTGCCGTCGACAACGACAAGAAACCAGAACAAACCAGAACAATCGGGGAATCCATGTTGAAGATCTTGGTGTGCCTGGCGGCGCTGCTGCTGGGTGGTTGTGCTTCCATCACGGGCTCGCAGACGCAGCCCATTTCGATTCAGGCCACGCAGGGCAACCAGATCATCTCCGGGGCCAGTTGTACGCTCAGCAACGATGCGGGCAAGTGGTATGTCAAGACACCAGGCAGCGTCTCGATCAAGAAGAGTACCGCCGATCTGCTGGTGGAATGTGCCAAGGACGAAGCCGCCGGGCAGCAGAGCGTGGCCTCCAAGGCCAATACCAATGTCTGGGGAAATATCCTGGTAGGTGGCCTGATCGGCTACGCCATCGACCGTAACAGCGGTGCCGGTTTCGATTATCCGGAAGCGGTGACGATCAGGCTCGACAGCACCCTGGGTGCGCTCACGCGTCCCGCCGCCGGAACCGCTGCGGCGAAGGTGGCCGATGGACGCTGGCGCGCCGTGATGTCTTGCGACGCCAACCTTCTGCGTACCGATACCACGCCTTATCAGGCCAACTTCATCGCCGACGTCAATGGTGACCGGGTCACCCTGCACAGGACCAACAAGCTGGCCGAGGAAGTGTTGTCGGGCACGATACACGACGAGGCCCTGACCCTGGATGGCATGGGTTATCGTTTCGAGCGTCCCAATGCTCCCTGGACCTTCAAGATCGATGGCAATTTCACCGGCAATGCCAAGATCTATACCGGCAAGGGGGCGATGCTGACCACCAGAGGCAAGACCGCGCGCCTGTGCACGGTGGTCATGATCCACACCGATGTCCCGCCGCCGCCGCCCAAGGAAGCGGCGGGCGAGGACGTCGCGGCCAAGTAGCCAGGATCAGAAGCTCAGCTGCACCTTCATCTGGCTGCTGCGGTCACCGGCCACGTCGAAGGCCTCGACGGCACGGGTGAAGGGGAAGCTGGCCGAGATCAGCGGCTTGACGTCGACCAGCCGGCGGTTCATCAGCTCCACGGCCATGGCGAACTCTTCGTGGAAGCGGAACGCGCCGCGCCATTCCAGTTCCTTGGCCACCAGCAGGTTGGTGGGGAAGCTGATCTCGCCACCCAGTCCGACCTGTACCACCACCGCGCCCGGCCGCATGGCCTCCAGCGCGCTGCGCAGCGCCCGCTCGGTGCCGCTGACCTCGAACAGTACATCGAAGCTTCCCTTGCCCTGCGCATAGTCCTGCAGGCCATCGGGCGTGCCGGCCATGTCGATGACACGATCGGCGCCCACGGCTGCCGCCGTCTGCAAGGCCTTGGGGGCGATGTCAGTGGCTACGATCTCGCTGGCGCCGGCATGGCGCGCGGCGATGATGACCAGCGCACCGATCGGTCCGCATCCGGTCACCAGCACCCGCTTGCCCACCAGCGGTCCGGCGCGGCGTACCGCATGCAGTGCCACCGACAACGGCTCGGCCATGGCGGCCTCGCCATCGCTGACGTGGTCGGCCACCGGATGGGCCTGGTGGCGTTCGATCACGATCTCTTCGCGGAAGGCTCCCTGTACGTGCGGCATGCGCATGGCGCTGCCATAGAAGCGCATGTCCAGGCAGTGGTTCTGCTTGCCTTCCTGGCAGTAGCGGCACAGGCCGCAGGGGTGGCTGGGGCTGACGGCAATGCGGGTGCCGGCGGCAATGTCGTCGACGCCGGCACCGCATGCGCTGACCACGCCCGAGACTTCATGGCCCAGCACCATGGGTTCCTTGATGCGCACGGTACCGAAACCGCCGTGATGGTAGTAATGCAGGTCGGAGCCGCAGATGCCGCCGGCCTTGATGCGTACGGTCAGCTGACCGGCTTGCGCCGTCGGCGTGGGCAGTTCTTCGATACGCAGGTCATGCGGAGCATGGACGATGATGGCTTGCATGGTGTGTTCCTTGACAGGTGTGGGGGCAGAGGGAGAGGCGTCACAGGGCGGCGGTCACGCCGCCATCCACGTACAGCACATGGCCGTTGACGAAGTTCGACGCAGCGCTGGAGAGGAACACCGCCGCCCCCACCAGTTCCTCGACATCGCCCCACTTGCGCGAGGGGGTGCGGTTGACGAGCCAGTCGGTGAAGACCTTGTCCTGCACCAGCGCCGCGGTCAGTTCGGTCTTGAAATAGCCGGGCCCCAGGCCATTGACCTGGATGCCGTACTTGCCCCAGTCGATGGCCATGCCCTTGGTCAGCATCTTGACCGCGCCCTTGCTGGCGGTATAGGGCGCGATGCCGGGCCGGCCCAGTTCGCTCTGCACCGAGCAGATGTTGATGATCTTGCCGTGGCCGCGTTCCATCATCGCGCGCGCCACCGCCTGGCCGACGTAGAAGACGCTGTCCAGGTTGGTGCGCATGAGTTCGTGCCAGTCCTCGTGGTCGAACTGTTCCAGCGGGGCACGACGCTGGATGCCGGCATTGTTGACCAGCACTTCGATGGGGCCGATGTCGTCCTCGATGCGGCGTACCGCCTCTTGCACCGCCTGGGCGTCGGTGGCATCGAAGGCCACGGCGCTGACCCGCAGGCCTTCCTCGGTGAGCACGCTGGCAGCGGTCTCCAGCTTGTCGCGGTTGCGTCCATTGAGCACCACGTGGGCGCCCGCCTGGGCCAGCCCGCGTGCCAGCGCCAGGCCGATGCCGCTGGCCGAACCGGTGATGAGGGCGATACGGCCGGTGAGGTTGAAGGCGGCCAGGCCGCCGGGCAGGGTGCTTGTCTGCATCTGTGTTTCTCCTTGTGCCTATGCTTGTGCTTATGCTTCGGTGGCCTTGACCATGTCCTCGATGACCTTCTTGGCGTCCCCGAAGACCATCATGGTCTTGTCCATGTAGAACAATTCGTTGTCCAGGCCGGCGTAACCTGCGGCCATGGAGCGCTTGTTCACGATCACCGTCTTGGCCTTGTAGGCTTCCAGGATGGGCATGCCGGCGATGGGGGACTTGGGATCCTTGGCCGCCGGGTTGACCACGTCGTTGGCGCCCAGCACCAGCACCACGTCGGCCTGGGCGAACTCGCTGTTGATGTCTTCCATCTCGAAGACCTGGTCGTAGGGCACCTCGGCCTCGGCCAGCAGCACGTTCATGTGACCCGGCATGCGGCCGGCCACCGGGTGGATCGCGTACTTCACGGTCACGCCCTTGTGGGTCAGCTTCTCGGTCAGTTCCTTCAGGGCATGCTGGGCGCGCGCCACCGCCAGGCCATAGCCGGGCACGATGATGACGGTCTCGGCATTGCCCATCAGGAAGGCCGCATCATCGGCCGAGCCCGACTTGACGTTGCGCTGCTGCTGCGCGCCACCGCCCGCTGCAGCGGCCTCGCCGCCGAAGCCGCCCAGGATCACGTTGAAGAAGGAGCGGTTCATGGCCTTGCACATGATGTAGGACAGGATCGCGCCCGAGGAACCCACCAGCGAACCGGCGATGATCAGCATCGCATTGTTCAGCGAGAAGCCGATGCCCGCTGCAGCCCAACCGGAGTAGCTGTTCAGCATCGAGACCACCACCGGCATATCGGCACCGCCGATGGGGATGATGATGAGCACGCCCAGCGCGAAGGCGATCGCCGCCATGATGATGAAGGGTAGCCAGTTCTGCGTGAGCACGAAGATGATGCCGAAGCCGATCATGGCGATGGCCAGCAGGAGGTTCAGGAAGTGCTGGCCGGAGAAGTTGACCGGCGCGCCCTGGAACAGGCGGAACTTGTACTTGCCCGAGAGCTTGCCGAAGGCGATCACCGAGCCCGAGAAAGTGATGGCGCCAACGAAGGTACCGATGAACAGTTCCACCCGGTTGCCCACGGGGATCGCCTGGCCATGTCCGGAGATGCCCAGCGCCCACGGTTCGGCCACGGCAGCCACCGCAATGCAGACGGCGGCCAGGCCGATGAGTGAGTGCATGGCCGCGACCAGCTCGGGCATCTTGGTCATCTCGACGCTACGGGCGAGGTAGGCGCCGATGCCGCCACCGACCACGACACCGGCGGCCACCAGCAGGTAGCCGATGTCACCGGAGGAGTTGGTGCCTTCACCCTTGAGCTTGACGATCAGGGCCAGCGTGGTCAGCACGGCGATGAGCATGCCGGCGATGCCGAAGCTGTTGCCGCGCCGTGCGGTGGCGGGATGGGACAGGCCCTTCAGGGCCTGGATGAAGAAGATCGATGCGATCAGGTACAACAGGGTCACCAGGTTCATGCTCATGCTTGCGCTCCCGACTTGGCCTTGGGCTCTTTCTTCTTGAACATTTCCAGCATGCGCTGGGTCACCATGAAGCCACCGAAGACGTTGACGGCGGCCAGCGCCACGGCCAGCGTGCCGGCGATGCGGCCGACCGTGCCTTCGGTGAGGCCGGCGGCCAGCATGGCGCCGATGATGATGATGGCGGAGATGGCGTTGGTCACGGCCATGAGCGGCGTGTGCAAGGCGGGGGTCACGGTCCAGACCACGTGGTAGCCGACGTAGATGGCCAGCACGAAGATGATCAGGTTGATGATGGTATGGCTGACTTCCATGCTTGTGTTCTCCTCCTTATTTGCGCAAGACCGCGCCGCCCTGGCAGAGCAGCGTGGCAGCGACGATATCGTCTTCCCGGTTGATCAGCAGCTTGCCCTCGGCATCGATGACCAGTTTCAGGAAGTCCAGCACGTTGCGTGCATACAGCGCCGACGCATCGGCCGCCACCAGGGCCGCCAGGTTGCCTTCGCCGATGATGTGCACGCCGTGTTTGATGACGGTCTTGCCAGGTTCGGACAGGGGGCAGTTGCCGCCCTGGTCGACCGCCATGTCCAGGATCACCGAGCCGGGCTTCATGGCCTTGACGGTGTCTTCGCTGATCAGGACCGGCGCCTTGCGGCCCGGGATCAGGGCGGTGGTGATGATGATGTCGGCCTGTTTGGCGCGCTCGTGCACCAGCTCGGCCTGGCGCTTCATCCAGTCCGGCGGCATCGGGCGGGCATAGCCGCCCACACCCTTGGCGATCTCTTTTTCTTCGTCCGTCAGGAACGGCACGTCGAGGAATTTCGCACCCAGCGATTCGATCTGCTCCTTGACTGCCGGACGCACGTCGGACGCCTCGATCACCGCCCCCAGGCGCTTGGCCGTGGCGATGGCTTGCAGGCCGGCCACGCCGGCGCCCATGATCAGCATGCGCGCAGCCTTGACGGTGCCGGCGGCGGTCATGAGCATGGGCATGAAGCGCTGGTAGGTGTTGGCAGCCATCAGCACGGCCTTGTAGCCGGCGATGTTGGCCTGCGAAGACAGCACATCCATCGATTGTGCGCGGGTGGTGCGCGGCGCGGCTTCGAGGGCGAAGGCGGTGAGGCCGGCGGCGGCCATGGCGGCGATGTTGTCGGCGTCGAAGGGGTTCAACATGCCGATGACGACGGTGCCCGGCTTGATGCGGGCGCGCTCGGCTTCGTTGGGGGCGCGTACCTTGAGGAGAATGTCTGCACCGAAGACGGCCTCGGCGTTGTCGATGCCGGCACCTGCGGCGAGGTAGGCCTCGTCGGTGATGCTGGCGGTGAGACCGGCGCCGGATTGCACCCGCACTTCATGGCGAGCGGCTATCAGTTTTTTCACCGTCTCCGGGGTCGCGGCCACGCGCGTTTCGCCATGCCGGGTTTCGACGGGAATGCCTATGATCATTGCTTGCTCCTGCTGTTATCGTTCTTGGTCTGCGCCTGCGATCAAGCGCGGTGGGGCGCCCGCGGCGCGGTCGAGCCACAGAGGCCCCATGTGCTGCATCAGAACTGGTGGCGAATGCCGGTGGTCACGCCCAGGCGGTTGCCGAACAGCGTGCCGGAAGAAGAACCCAGGGTCTTCCAGGCATCGGTGAGCTTGGTGTAGTCCACGGTCAGGTAGACGTCGGTGCGCTTGCTGAAGGCATACAACGCGGTCGGTGCGATGGTCAGGCGATTGCCGCTGGTGCCGGCGTGCTTGAGGCGGTCGAAGTAGACCGCGTTCCACAGGCTCCACGGGCCGCTGATGTTCCACTTGAAGCCGGCCGAGTAGGAGCTGTTCTGGTAGTCGGCGATATCGAGCTTGTTGTTGATATAGCCCAGGTACCACTTGACCGGGCCGACGGTGTAGGTACCGCCCAGCGACCAGGCGGTCTGCTTGCTGTTGGCGCTGATGGCCGAGCTGAAATAGGTGGTCGAGTTGTTGAGCACCTGCCAGGCGCCGCCGACGTGCAACGGGCCATCGTCATAGGCCAGGCTGACGGCCCTGGATTCGCCGTTGTGGATGTCACCGGCGACTTCACCGGCGCTGTAGCCCACGGTGGCGGTCACGCCCTTGTAGGTGCCGGCGTAGCGCACGCTGTTGTCCAGGCGCGCGCCCATGGTGTAGTTGCCACCCTGGAAGCCGATGGTCTGGGTGACGTTGGAGAGGGCATAGACGTCGTAGCTGACCACCATGTCGTGGATCACCGCGTACTGGCGACCCAGCGTCACCTTGCCGAAATCACCTTGCAGGCCCACCAGCGATTCGCGACCGAACAGGCGGGTGCCGCTGGTCGGTTGCTGCTGCAGCGCGCCGGTATCGGTGCCGAAGCCGGTTTCCAGCGAGAACAGCGCGGCCAGCCCGCCGCCCAGGTCCTCGGTCCCCTTGAAACCGATGCGGCTGCCCGACAGCGGGCCACCGGCCAGTTGCACCTTGCTGCCGCCGGCGGCGTTTTCATTGGTGCTGTAACGGATCGACGAATCGACGATACCGTAGATCGTGACAGTGCTCTGGGCCTGCGCGGCACAGCTGACGGCCCCCAGGACCGCGGCCGACATGGCTATTCTTTTCATTGACGACTCCCTTTAGTGGTTGATTGGAACTACACCCTCTACCTCAGACTCATCGGGAGCCGGCGTGGCGCCGCCTCCCGGCAATGGCCGCCAGGATGTCAGTCTTAACGGCCCTTGTTCTTTGGATCAGCGCAGCGCGGTGACCGCGCCGGCCATGCGGCGGCAACCTTCCTCGATGGTCTCCACCGACGTGGCGATGGACATGCGCATGTAGGGCGAGAGGCCATAGGCGGTGCCGGCCACCAGCGCCACGCCGGTGCTCTCCAGGAAGTACATGACGACGTCGATGTCGCTCTCCAGCACGCGCCCTTCCGGCGTCGTGCGGCCCAGCAGGCCGCCGCAGTTGATGAACAGATAGAAGGCGCCATCGGGCGTGCGGCAGCTCAGGCCGGGGATGGCATTGATGAGCGCCAGGCCACGGTCGCGGCGGCGCCGGTAGACCTCGGCGAACTCGGCCACGAAGGACTGGTCGCCGGTCAGCGCCGCCAGCGCGGCGGCCTGGCTCACCGAGCTGGGATTGCTGGTCGATTGCGATTGCAGGATGTCGAGCGCGCCGACCAGATCGGCCGGGCCGGCCGCATAGCCGATGCGCCAGCCAGTCATGGCATAGGTCTTGGAGACACCATTGACCAGCAGGGTGCGCTCGCGCAGTGCCGGTGCGGCATTGAGCAGGTGCGGCGTGGGCTGGTCGCCGAAGCGGATGTGCTCGTAGATGTCATCGGTCATCACCAGCACCTGCGGATGACGTTCCAGCACGGTCGCCAGCGCGCGCAGTTCGTCGATGGTGTAGGTGGCGCCGGTGGGATTGCTGGGCGAGTTGAGGATCAGCCACTTGGTGCGCGGCGTGATGGCGCGTTCCAGCGTGGTGGGGGTGAGCTTGAAGCCATCCGCTTCCACGCAGGGCACGATTACCGGCGTGCCATCGCAGGCCAGCACCATGTCCGGATAGGAGACCCAGTAGGGGGCCGGTACCAGCACTTCGTCACCGCTTTGCACCGTGATGGCCAGGGCATTGAAGATGGCGTGCTTGGCGCCGCAGGTGGCGATGATTTCATTGGGGGCGTAGTCCAGCCCATTCTCGCGCTTGAACTTGGCGGCAATTGCCTGGCGCAGTGCAGGCGTGCCGGCGGTAGCGGTGTAGCGGGTCTGGCCGGCCTCGATGGCGGCGGCAGCAGCGTGGCGGATATGGGCCGGCGTGTCGAAGTCGGGTTCGCCCACCACCAGGTTGACGATGTCCTTGCCCTGGCGCCGCAGTTCGGCCGCGCGCTCGGCGGCGGCACTGCTGGGGGATTGTTTGATGCGGCGGACCCGGTCGGCGATACGTGAGGAAGTCACACTGGCTCTCCAAAAACGAATAAGAGCGCTCACGGTAAGCGTGCGGGTCCTTTTCCGATAAGACGACTTTCGTCTGGCAAAATAACCTCGCCTTATGGATGGTTTGTTGCCCCTGGTCGCTGCGCCAGCATGGGCGCGGGCTTGGCAGTGGCGGCGGGTAAATCGTTTCCGCAGGGCAGTGTGTGGATCGCACAACGGCGCGCATCATACAAAATTCATCTGCCGTGATAGCGTTATCATTGGACCCGCTGCAAAAGCGAATAATAAAAACCGGGGTCGCGAGATGGAAGGAGACAATGGCGTGATTCTTGCATCCGGCCCCGCGCATGAAGGAGATGAATCATGAACCTGCGCCGCCTCAAGTACTTTGTAAAGATCGTCGATATCGGCAGCCTGACCCAGGCCGCCGAGATCCTGCATATCGCCCAGCCGGCCCTGAGCCAGCAACTGGCCACGCTGGAAGGCGAGTGCCGCCAGCAGCTGCTGGTGCGCACCAAGCGTGGTGTGACACCGACCGAAGCCGGCAGCACCCTGTATCGCCATGCCCAGATCATCCTGCGCCAGGTCGAGCAGGCCCAGAACGACGTCAAGAAATCCGGCCAGGCCTTGTCCGGCCAGGTCTCGGTGGGCCTGTCACCGGGCACGGCGGCCTCGGCGCTGTCGCTGCCGCTGCTGCAGACGGTGCGCGCGCGCCATCCCGGCGTGCTGCTCTATATCAATGAGAACTTCGGCACCACCCTGAGCGAGCTGATCATGAACGGCCGCATGGACATGGCCGTGCTGTATGGCGAGAAATCCTTTCCGGGCCTGTCCTACAAGCCCCTGCTCAAGGAAGACCTGTACCTGGTGGCGCCGGCCTGCCTGCATTTCCCCGAAAAGGAAATCAGCCTGCGCGAGCTGCGCGATGTCGAGCTCCTGCTGCCGCGTCCCTACAACTATGTGCGCAAGTACGTCAACGAAGCCTTCATGGGCGCGCAGATGGTGCCGCGCGTGGTGGCCGAGATCGAATCGGCGGCCACCCTGTCGGCAGCCATCGGCGCCGGCCTGGGCGCGACCATCCTGCCGGTGTCGGCGGCGCGGGTGATCGCGTCCTCGGGCAATGCGACGCTCTCGCGCATCATCGACCCGGTCATCCTGGCACCGCTGTCGCTGTGCGAATCGGACCACCTGCCGCTGTCCGAACCGGCACACGCCGTGCGCGAGATCCTGCTGGAACTGGTCGAGGACCTGGCCCGCGACAGTGGTCAGCCGCTGGCCTTCGATGCCTGACGCGGCATTCGGCCCGCCCATTGCGGGCGGGCCGGGGAATCCATAAGACACCCTTATCCCTTCAAAGCCAATCCGTCTTATCCCATTTCCGGAGCGGAAGTTATATTGGACTCCCGAATACAGACGCCGCCACGAAGGCAAGGAAAGCGATGGATCTCCCCAAGATTAAAGCCTTGATCGACCTGCTCAACAGCTCCAGCCTCAGTGCGCTGGAACTGGCCGAAGGGGAGCATACCTTGCGCCTGGAACGGCAGGGGGGTGCGGTGCCGGCGGTAGCGGCAACGTCCGTGGCGCAGGCACCGGTGCCGGTGCAGCCGCAGCCGCAATTGCAGCCGCAGGTGCCGCAGCAATCGGGCGCCACTGGCCATGTGATCCATGCGCCCATGCAGGGCATCCTGCACCTGACCCCGGCCCCGGGCGAGCCAGCTTTCGTGCAGGTCGGCGACGAGATCCGTGCCGAGCAGGTGATCTGCGTCATCGAAGCCATGAAGATGTTCAACACCGTCGAAGCCGATGCCGCCGGTCGCGTCGCCGAGATCCTGGCGGTTCCCGGCACCGAGGTGAAACTGGGTCAGCCGCTGTTGCGCCTGGCTTGAGGATGGCCATGCTCAGCAAAGTCCTCATCGCCAACCGGGGTGAAATCGCCCTGCGTATCCAGCGCGCCTGCCGCGAGCTGGGCATCGCCACCGTGGCTGTCTATTCCGAAGCCGATGCCGGCGCGCGCCATGTGCGCCTGGCCGACCAGGCCCTGTGCATCGGCCCGGCCCATCCCACCCGCAGCTATCTCAACAAGGAAGCCATCCTGCAGGCCGCGCAATTGTGCGGCGCCGATGCCATCCATCCGGGCTATGGCTTCCTCTCCGAGAATGCCGCCTTCGCGCAGATGATCGAGGATGCCGGCCTGGTCTTCGTCGGCCCGCCGGCCAGCGCCATCCGCACCATGGGCGACAAGATCGCCGCCAAGCAGGCCATGCTGGCCGCTGGTGTGCCCTGCGTGCCGGGTTCCGAAGGCGCCTTGCCGGCCGAGGAATCCGCGCTGCAGGAACTGGCGCGCAGCATCGGTTATCCGGTCATCGTCAAGGCCGCCGGTGGTGGTGGCGGCAAGGGCATGCGCGTGGTGCATGAGCCCGGCCAGCTGGCCGAGGCCGTGGCACTGACCCGCGAAGAGGCGCGGCGCGCCTTCGGCAATCCCGAGCTGTACATGGAGAAGTTCCTGCAGCAGCCGCGCCATGTCGAGATCCAGGTACTGTGCGACCACCATGGCAATGCACTGTGGCTGGGCGCGCGCGACTGCTCCATGCAGCGGCGCCACCAGAAGGTGCTGGAAGAAGCACCGGCACCGGGCATCGCCGCGGACCTGCTGGCACAGGTTGGCGAACGCTGCGTGGAGGCCTGCCGCAAGATCGGCTATCGCAGCGCCGGTACTTTCGAGTTCCTCTACGAGCAGGGACGTTTCTACTTCATCGAGATGAATACCCGCCTGCAGGTGGAGCATCCGGTCACCGAGCTGACCAGCGGCATCGACATCGTGCAGGCGCAGTTGCGCATCGCCGGGGGCGCGCCGCTGGCACTGCGGCAGCAGGATATCCGTTGCGAAGGCCATGCCATCGAATGCCGCATCAATGCCGAGGATCCCTACAGCTTCATGCCTTCACCCGGCACCATCAGCGTCTGGGACCTGCCCGGCGGCAACGGCGTGCGGGTGGATTCGCATGCCGGCGTGGGCTATACGGTGCCGCCTTACTACGACTCCATGATCGCCAAGCTGATCGTGCATGCACCGACCCGTGCCGAGGCGCTGGCGCGCATGCGTACCGCCCTGGGCGAGATGCGGGTCGAGGGCGTGCGCACCAATCTGGCCCTGCATGGCGAACTGCTGGAAGAAGCCGGCTTTGCCGCCGGCGGCGTCAACATCCATCACCTGGAACACTGGCTGGGGCAACGGAACGCATCGTGAATCGACAGATCAACTTGAAGAAAGTCGCCGACCTGCCGGCGCCGCAGGGTACGCCGCACGCCATGCGCATCAGCATGCTGGGGGCCAAGGCCATCCTGTTCGAGGCGCCCGGCGCCATGGACCTGCCGCACCAGCGCCGCATCTGGGAACTGGCGCAGCGCTTCGACCGCTGGCCGGGCGTGGCCGAGACCGTGCCGGGCATGAGCAACCTGATGCTGACCTTCCGCACGCCGCCCGCCGATCTCGACCGCCTGCAGGATGCCTTGCGCCAGGCCTGGGACGAATGTGCCGGCCTGCCCATCGAAGGCCGCCACATCGACTTGCCAGTGGTCTATGGCGGCGAGGGCGGCCCGCACTTGGCCGACGTGGTCAGCCATACCGGCCTGAGCGTGGATGAGATCGTGCATCTGCATGCGGCACCGCTCTATACCGTCTACGCGCTGGGCAGCCATCCCGGCTATTGCTATCTGGGCGGCATGGATCCCCGTATCGCCACGCCACGGCGCAAGGTGCCGGTGGTGCGCCTGCCGGGCGGCGCAGTCTCCATCGGCGGCGAGCAGACCGGCGTGTCGGCCTCGGCCGGCCCCAGCGGCTGGAACACCATCGGCCATGCCGAGATGGAATTCTTCGATCCCCGCCGCGAGCCACCAGCGCTCCTGGCCCCGGGCGACACCATCCGTTTTTGCATCGCGAAGGTCATCAAATGATAGAAATCCTTGCCACCGGCGCACTGAGCACCGTGCAGGACCTGGGCCGCTTCGGCGTGCTGCGCTTTGGCGTGGGCACCTCGGGGGCGATGGATGACATCGCGCTGGCCGTGGGCAATATCCTGCTGGGCAATGACGGCAATGCGGCGGGCATCGAAGTGCCGATCCTGCCGTTTCGCCTGCGTTTCGATGCCGATACCGATTTTGCGCTGACCGGTGCCGATTGCGCCGCCACCCTCGACGGCCAGGCGGTCCCGCCGTGGTGGTGCCTGCATGCGCGTCGTGGCCAGGTGCTGGCCCTGGGGGTACCGCGCTCTGGTGCGCGTGCCTACCTGACCGTGGGCGGCGGGCTGGATGTGCCGGCCGTGCTGGGTTCGCGCAGCACGCAATTGCGCGGCAGCTTCGGCGGCTTCGAAGGACGTCCGCTCAAGAAGGGCGATGCCCTGGCCATCGTCGCGCGCGCCGAGGGTGCCACGCCGGTCTCGGCCATCTCGGCCAGTGGCTTCGGTGTGCGTCCCCCCGAGCTGGGCCTGCCGCTGCCGTCCGGCCAGGAGGATGTGATCGCCGTGCGGGTGTTGCCGGCGGCCGAGTACGACAGCTACACCGCCGAATCGCTGGCGCAGTTCTGGCATCAGCCCTGGCTGGTGACGCCGCAAAGCGACCGCTACGGCTATCGCCTGGAGGGACCGGGCCTGCAGGCCACGCGCAGCATGGAGCTGCGTTCGCACGGCATCGTGCCGGGCGTGATCCAGGTGCCGCACAGCGGCCAGCCCATCATTCAGCTGCGCGATGCGCAACCCTCGGGCGGCTATCCCAAGGTCGGTACCGTGATAGAGGCCGACCTGTGGCGCCTGGGACAGGCACGCATCGGCCAGTCGCTGCGTTTCGTGCAGGTCGACCATGCCCAGGCCACGGTGGCCCTGGAAGAGAAGGAACGCTACCTCGTCCAGTTGCAGCAGGCGGTGCAACTGCAACGCAAGATCTGGAACAACTGACAGGCAAGAGCATGGATATTGAACAAGTGCGCGAACTGATTCGCCTGGCCGAGCAGGGCCGGCTGGGCGCGCTGGAACTGCGCCGTCCCGATGGGCGCCTGCGGCTGGAAGGGGCGCTGCCGGTAGCGGTGGCCGCCATGGAGTTCACGCCGCTGGCTACGCCCGCTCCCGCCCCCGCCCCGGCGCCGGGGCCGGTGCAAGCCACGGCAGCAGGTTTCGGCTATTTCAGCAGCCGCCATCCGGTGCGCAGCAACGCGCTGGCCGCCGATGGCGAGCAGGTCGCGGCCGGCCAGGTGCTGGGGCTGATCCGGGTGGACGAGCTCTACCTGCCGGTATTGAGCCCCGCCGCCGGTGCCGCCACCTGCCTGGTTGCCGACGACACCCTGGTGGGCTACGGCACGCCGCTCTTCGACATCCGTGCCGTCTCCGCCTGAGCGCACGCCACCACAAGGACATCCCGATGAAGATCGACCTCAATGCCGATATCGGCGAAGGATTCGGCCACTACAAGATGGGCGACGATGAAGCGCTCATGGACATCATCACCTCGGCCAACATCGCCTGCGGCTTCCACGCCGGTGATCCGGTGATCATGGATCGCACCATCCGCCTGGCCGCGGCGCGGGGCATCGATATCGGCGCCCATGTCGGCTTTCCCGACATGCTGGGCTTCGGCCGCCGCGTGATCCAGGCCGACCCGGCCGAGCTGGCCCGCTACGTGGTCTACCAACTGGGCGCGCTGGAAGGCCTGGCGCGCGCCGCCGGCTGCCAGGTCACCCACATGAGCTTCCACGGTGCGCTGGGCAACATGGCTGCCGCCGATGACGCCCTGGCCGAGCCACTGATCCAGGCCATCGCCGAGTTCGACAGCAAGCTCATCATCAGCGTCTCCACCAATACCGCCATCGAGCGTGCCGCGTTGCGTCACGGCCTGCGCTGCGCCACCGCCTTCCTGGCCGACCGCGCCTATGACGACGAGGGCGCGCTGGTGTCGCGCAAGCTCAAGGGCGCGGTGATCGAGGACAAGGACGCCGTGTTGCAGCGCGTGATCGAACTGCTGCGCGAGGGCAGCATCCGCTCCATCAACGGCAAGACATTGCCCATGCCGGTCAAGCAGATCCTGGTGCATGGCGATACCCCCGGCGCGGTGGCGCTGGCGCGTTCCATCCGCGAGGCCATCGAGGATGCCGGTGGCAGCGTCGAGCCGGTGGCCCGGCTGGTACAGGCCGGCCCGGGCCATGCATAAGTAGTGCTTATCCCCTCAAAGCCAATCCCTCTTATCGGTGCGGCGTGCGGGCAGTTATATTGATTTCCGGGGGAGGCAGTCCCTCCCTCGCTGACACTGGAGACATCTGATGCCATTTTCCGATTACAAGACCGCCCTGGTCACCGGCGCATCCACCGGCATGGGCGCGGCCATCGTCGAGCGCTTCTGCAAGGAGGGCCTGCAGGTGCATGCGCTGGCCCGCAGCGAAGGCGCACTCAAGGAGCTGGCCGCGCGTACCGGCTGCATCCCGCACGTGGCCGACGTGCGCAACCTGGCCGAGCTGACCCGTCTGGCGCAAGAGAACGAGTTCGATATCCTGGTCAACAATGCCGGCATCTCCACCCCCGGGTCCATCCTCAACGCCAGCGAGAGCGATGTCGATGCCCAGGTCGAGATCAACCTGCAGGCCGTGCTGCACCTGGTGCGCCTGATCATGCCGGGCATGGTGGCGCGCGACCGCGGCCACATCGTCAACATCAGCTCGATTGCCGCCATCTACAACTTCAACGGCAATTCGATCTACCACGCCACCAAGGCCGGCATCCATGCGCTGTCGCGCCAGCTGCGGGTGGATGCCACCGGCAAGCGCGTGCGCATCACCGAGATCTGCCCGGGCCGCGTGGCCACCGACATCTTCGGTCACGTCCATGGCGACATCGAGGCGGCGCGCAAGCAGTTCATCGATGGCTTCGAACTGCCGCAGGCCTCCGACATTGCCGACGCCATCGCCTTCGCGATCTCGGCACCGATCGCCGTCAACATCAGCAACATCGAGATCCTGCCGACCCTGCAAGTGCCGGGCGGCCTGACCACCATCAAGCCCGAAGCCTGAGCCCACCTTTTTTCGAAAGAACCGCACATCATGGAACACATCGGCGCCCGCAAGTATCCCTCGGCTGCACAAGCCGCCCCGGCCATCATCGAGCAACTGCGCAAGATTCCCTCGGCCCTCATCAGCGACAACATGCGTCGCATCGCCGGCACCTCCAACCTGCGCCCCATGCATCGTGGCGGACCGCTGGTCGGCACCGCCGTGACGGTACGCGTGCGTCGTGGCGATAACCTGGCGATCCACCGCGCCTTCGATTTCTGCCGTCCCGGCGACGTCATGGTCATCGATGGCGGTGGTGACACCACCCAGGCCCTGCTGGGCGAGATCATGTCCACCTATGCCAAGACCATTGGCATCGCCGGCCTGGTCATCGATGGCGCCATCCGCGACGTGGCCGCCATCCGCGAGATGGATTTCCCGGTGTTCGCCCGTGGCGCCACCCACAAGGGTCCCTACAAGTGTGGCCCGGGTGAGATCAACGTGCCGGTCAACATCGATGGCCTGGTGATCCACCCGGGCGAGATCATCGTGGCCGACGATGACGGCATCGTCGCCTTCCCGCAATCGGAAGCCGAGTACCTCATCGAGAAAGCCCTGCAGCAGATCCAGCGCGAGGCCGATACCATGCAGGCCATTCGCGAAGGTCGCTACGACCGTTCCTGGATCGACGCCCTGGAAGCCAACAGCGCAGGCTGAGCGCCTCGACGCGCACGCCGCGCGCACGCCGCCACCATCGTTTCGTTCTGGTTGGCGCGGCGCGCGGTGACAACTAGAACAGTACTGGAGACCACCTCATGAAGCCATCCATCGCCATCACCCGCGCGACCTTTCCCGACGTGCTGGAGCGCCTGCGCGCCCAGTTCGACGTGCTCGACAACCAGCATGACGTGCTGTGGAGCCAGGCCGAGCTGATTGCCCGCCTGCAGGGCAAGACCTGCGCCATCACCCACGGCAGCGACCGCATCGACGCCGTCCTGCTGGACGCCTGCCCGCAATTGCGGGCCGTCTGCAATGTGGGCGTGGGCTACAACAACATCGACGTGGAGGCCTGCACCGCGCGCGGCGTGCTGGTGACCAACACGCCCGACGTGCTCACCGAGACCACCGCCGATTTCGGCTTCGCCCTGCTGATGGCGACCGCCCGCCGCATCGCCGAGTCCGACCGCTATGTGCGCGCGCGCCAGTGGAACAAGACCGGCATCTACGACATGCTGCTGGGCGGCGATATCCATGGTGCCACCCTGGGCATCTTCGGCATGGGCCGCATCGGCCAGGCCATCGCCCGGCGCGGCGCGCACGGCTTCAACATGCGTGTGGTGTATCACAACCGCTCGCGCCTGGATCCGGCCATCGAGGCCGAATGCCGCGCCAGCTACGTCGACAAGGAAACCCTGTTCGCCCAGGCCGATCACCTGATCGTGGTAGTGCCTTATTCTCCTTCTTCGCATCACGCCATCGGTGCGGCAGAACTGCGCCTGATGAAACCCAGCGCCACCCTGGTCAATATCGCCCGTGGCGGTGTCATCGACGATGGCGCGCTGGCCACGGCCCTGCGCGAGGGTGTTATCGCCGCCGCCGGACTTGATGTGTTCGAGGGCGAACCGAATGTGCGGCCCGAACTGCTCGATATCGACAATGTCGTGCTCACGCCGCACATCGGTAGCGCCTCGGTGCAGACCCGCAAGGCCATGGCCCTGCTGGCGGTGCGCAACCTGGAGGCGGTCTGTGCCGCGGTCCACCCCGTAGCGCCGGCTGCGCCGACGCCCGTCAATCCCCAGTTGCTCAACGAGCCTGCGCGCCTGCGCGCCTGAACCGGACGACCGAAGCCGGTGCCATCCGGCCATGCGCGATTCTTGCAGAGCGCCATGGCCGGTCGCGCTGCGGCGTGGATGAGCAGGATCGCGACGGCCGCGCGAGCCCCAAAACGGGGCTATCTGCACCATCAGCGACAGTGCCTGCACCACCATGCCAGAAACTTATCGGATCAGAGGAAAAGCGTCTTTTCTTATCAAATTTGAAGCGCGTATTCTGTACCGATACCAAGTCATCTTCGTCGCAGGCAAGCATCCGGTCGCATCGATAAGGGAGAACGATCATTAACCTGAACCTCAATTTCGCCGCCGTCCTGCAGGGGCAATATGCCGACCTGCTGGTCAAGGGCCTGGTGCTCACGCTGGAGCTGACGGTAGCCTCCTGGCTGTTGGCCATGGCGCTGGGCACGCTGCTGGCGACGCTGCGCATGAGCGGCAAGCGCAGCGCCACGGCCGTGGTGTCGGCCTTCGTGGCCTATCACCGCAATGTTCCGATGCTGGTGCAGATCATGATGTGGTACTTCGCACTGCCCTCGCTGCTGCCCGACGATGCGCAGATGTGGATCAACCAGTTCAATGGCGAATTCCTGTATTCGGTCATCGCCATCGGCCTGTGCATGGCGGCCTATGTGTCGGAGGATATCCGCAGCGGCCTGCGCGCCATCCCGCATGGCCAGTTCGAGGCCTCGCGCGCGCTGGGGCTGAGCTATATCGGCAGCATGCGTTTCGTGATCCTGCCGCAGGCCATGCGCATCGCCGTGCCGCCACTGATCAACCATACCGTGCTGCTGTTCAAGAACACCAGCCTGGCCATGGCCATCGGTGTGGCCGAGCTGACCTACGCCACGCGCCAGCTGGAGAACTACACCTTCCGTACCTTCGAGGCCTACCTGATTGCCAGCCTGGGCTATCTCGCGCTGTCGCTGGCCCTGATGGGTGCCGGCGCGCTGCTCTCCCGCCACTACAAGATTCCAGGAAGCCGCTAAATCATGTTCGATATCCTGCATAACTATTGGGAGCTGCTGCTGATGGGGCAATACCCCCACGGCGCGCTGGGCGGCCTGGCGATCACGCTGATCCTGTCGCTGCTGGGGCTGGGCCTGGCCTTCCCGGTGAGCATCCTGCTGGCGCTGGCGCGCATCAGCCCGATGGCGATGTTCCGCGTGCCGGCCACGATGCTGGTCTATACCATCCGTGGCATCCCGCTGATCATGGTGATCTTCTGGGTGTATTTCTTCCTGCCGCTGCTGATCGGCCGCACCATCACCGGCTTCACCACCATGCTCTGTACGCTGGTGATCTACCAGAGCGCCTACCTGTGCGAAGTGATCCGCGCCGGCATCGAGGCGCTGCCCAAGGGCCAGCTGGAAGCCTCGCGGGCGCTGGGCCTGGGCTACTTCCGCACGCTGCGTTTCGTGATCCTGCCGCAGGCGCTCTACAACATGATGCCCAGCATGATCAGCCAGTTCGTCTCCACCATCAAGGAAACCTCGCTGGGCTATGTGATCAACGTGCCCGAGCTCACCTTCGCCGCCAACCAGGTCAACAACCAGCTGCTCACCCAGCCACTGGCGGTGTTCTCGCTGCTGGCGCTGATCTACTTCGTGCTGTGCTTCTCCTTCACCGAGCTGGCCGACTACATCGAGCGGCGCATCACCCGCAAGCGTGCCGGCCGGGCCCGCAAGAACAGCGGCAACGCCACCGGCGGCCTGCCTTTCGTCACCCTGCCGGCAACGGCGGCAAGCAAGGAAAACTCATGATCATCTTCAGCGATGTCAACAAGTGGTACGGCAACTATCACGCCCTGGTCAATGTCAGTGCCCAGGTCAAGCGCGGCGAGGTGGTGGTGGTGTGCGGCCCGTCGGGTTCCGGCAAGTCCACCCTGATCCGCACCGTGAACCGCCTGGAAGACATCCAGCAGGGCCAGATCGCCTTCGACGGCCAGGACGTCAATGCCTCGGGCCTGGATCTCAACAAGTTCCGCACCCGCGTCGGCTTCGTGTTCCAGCAGTTCAACCTGTTCCCGCACCTGTCGGTGATGGAAAACATCATCCTCTCGCCCACCCGCGTCAATGGCCTCAAGCGCGCCGCCGCGCGCGAGAAGGCCATGGGCCTGCTGGAGCGGGTGGGTCTGTCGTCCAAGGCCGATGCCTATCCCGGCCAGCTTTCGGGCGGCCAGCAGCAGCGCGTGGCGATTGCCCGCGCCCTGGCCATGGATCCGCCGGCCATGCTGTTCGATGAACCGACGTCGGCGCTCGACCCCGAGATGGTGGGCGAAGTGCTCAACGTCATGAAGAGCCTGGCGCGCGAGGGCATGACCATGATGTGCGTGACCCATGAGATGGGCTTTGCCCGCGAGGTGGCCGACCAGGTCTGGTTCATGGATGCCGGCACCATCCTGGAGAAAGCCGCGCCGGCGCAATTCTTCTCTCGTCCCGAACATCCGCGTGCGCAGCGCTTCCTGTCGGACCTGCGTTCGCACTGAGGTCATTTTTTGCACACCAAGAAATCTGGGGATTCGACCTGATCAAGCGAATTCGCATCTGCAGCCCTGGCCGGGCCGGGGCATTCATCAAGACCGTTCCAAGAAAAAACCGAGGAGTCTTACCCATGAAATTCAAACGCATCGCCTGTGCCTTCCTGTTCAGCGGCCCGCTTGGCCTTGGCCTCATCGCGCAGGCGCACGCCGACCAGCTGCAGGACGTGATGGCGCGCAAGGAACTCGTCTGCGGCGTCTATGCCGATGTGGTGCCGTTCTCCTATCCCGATCCCAAGACGCGTGCGCTGGTGGGCATGGACGTGGACCTGTGCAATGCCCTGGCCAAGGAAATGGGCCTCAAGCCGACCCTGAAGCCGCTGTCGGTGGAAGCGCGTATCTCGGAAGTGAAGATGGGCCGGGTCGACCTGGTCATCGCCAACCTGGCTTATACCAAGACGCGTGGCGAGCAGATCGAATTCAGCAACGCCTACTACAGCACCAAGGAGGTGTTGCTGGTCAAGAAAGCTGATGCCGCCAAGACCCTGGCCGATTTCGAAGGCAAGCGCATTAGCGCGGCCAAGGGATCGACCTCGGAGCAGTCGATCTACATGTCGGTCAAGAATGGCGCGGCGGTGACCTTCCAGGATTCCGGTTCGGCCTACCTGGCCCTGCAGCAGAACAAGGTGAGCGGTTTCGTCACCAACCTGATGACGGCCATCCAGTACTCGCAGGAGACCAAGGGAACGCCGGGCGAGCTGGCCATCCTGCGCGAACCGATGGCGCTGGAGCCGATCGGCGCGGGCATGCGCAAGGGTGAGCCGGCCTTTGCCGCCGCCGTCAACAAGGGCTTGATGGCGATGGACGCCAGCGGCGAATTCGACAAGATCTGGAACCGCTGGCTCGGTCCCGACACCCGCTACGGCATCACCCGCAGCGACAAGATCGCGCCCCTGAGCGAACTGAAGTTCCAGCCCATGCCTTGAGCACCGATGTTGTCTCTCTCTGTGTAGTTTGTTGTTTGACCTGAGTAGTACGCTGCCTCTGTGTGGTGGCTCTCCCTGGGGATCGATGGCAGCATCGATCCCCTTTTTTCGTGGGTGACGGGTTCAGCCCTTGCTGGCGCCGAAGGTCAGCCCGGCCACGAACTGTTTCTGCATCACGAAGAACAGGATCACCGAGGGCAGCGCGGCCAGGATCGAGCCGGCCGAGACCAGGTTCCAGGCGGTGGTCCACTGGCCGCGCAGGGCGGCCACGCCCACCGTGATGGGGGCCACGTCATCGCCCTGGGTCAGCACCAGCGCCCAGAAGTAGTCGTTCCAGACGAAGGTGAAGACCAGCACCGCCAGCGCGGCGAGCGCCGGGCGGATCAGCGGCAGCACGATGCGGTAGAACACCGTCCACTCGCTGGCACCTTCGATGCGTGCCGCCTCGATCATCTCGAAGGGGAGCTGCTTGATGAAGTTGCGCAGGAACAGGGTGCAGAAGCCGGTCTGCATGGCGATGTGGAACAGCATCATCCCGGTGATGGTGTTGAACAGGCCCAGCGACAGCGACAGGTCGCGCACCGGGATCATCAGGATCTGTTGCGGCACGAAGTTGCAGGCCACGAAGGTGGCGAAGAGCACCGTATTGCCACGGAACTGGTAGGTCGACAGCGCAAAGCCGGCCATGGCCGCCAGGGCGATGGCGCCCATCACTGAGGGGACGGTGATGAGGCAGCTGTTCCAGAAGTAATGCAGCATGGGCGAGGCGGTCAGCGCTTCGCGGTAGTTCTCCAGCATGGCGAAGTCCTGCGGCCAGCCCCAGTAGTTGCCGGCCATCAGTTCGTCGTTGGACCGTATCGAGGTCACCAGCGCGGCCAGCATCGGCAGCAGCCAGATCCCCAGCGCCACCGGCAGGGAGAGGCGATACAGCAGGCGCTGGGTTGGCGTCCATTTTTCTATCGGCATCGGAAACATGGCGATCCCTTTTCTTCTCAGCGTTCGGCGCGCAGCATGCGGCGCAATTGATAAATGATATACACCAGCATGATGGCAAACAGCGTCACCGCCACCGCTGCCGAGTATCCCTGGCGGTAATACTTGATGGCCTGGTCGTAGGCGTAGTAGGCCAGCACGGTCGAGCTTTCATAGGGGCCGCCGCTGGTCATCACCGAGATCAGGTCGAAGCTGCGCAGCGCGCCGATGATGCTGACCACGAAGGCCATGAAGGTGGTCGAGCGCAACTGCGGCAGGATCACGTAGCGCAGCATGCTCCAGCCGCGGGCGCCTTCCATGCGCGCGGCTTCCACCTGGTCGTTGTTCAGTGCGGTCAGGCCGGTGAGGAAGAGGATCATGCAATACGCGGTCTGCGGCCAGAGTGCCGCGAAGATGATGCCGAAGGTGGCGTAGCGGGCATCGCCCAGCACCGGGATGCCATGCCCCAGCAGCAGCGTGAGCAGGCCGAAGCTGGGGTCATAGAACCAGCTGAACATCAGCCCCACCACCACCCCCGAGAGCACGAAGGGGGCGAAGAAGAGCGACTTCATCACGCGCATGCCGCGTACTTTCTGGTTCAGGTACAGGGCGATGGCCAGGCCCATGGGTGGCGCCAGCAGGAACATCAGCAGCCAGGCAAGGTTGTTCTTCAAGGCCGTGTAGAAGGTCGGCGCATGGAACAGCTCGACATAGTTGGCCAGGCCCACGAACTGGGGCGTGGTCATGCCATCCCAGCTGAAGAAGCTGAGATAGATCGTGTAGAGGATGGGGTACAGCACATAGACCAGCGTCATCAGGCAGGCCGGTGCCAGGAACCAGAAGGCGGCGCGGTTGCGGCGCGCGGCGCTGCGGCCGCCGGTCTGGCGGGCAGCCGTCGTGCTGGCAGGCGGACTTTCGACGGTCTCGGTGGATGGCTGCATCGTGGAACTGGGAGAGAGCATGACGGGTACTCCTTGTATCTCACCGCGTCGAGACGCCAGCGGTGTTCAGGCATGCCGCCCACCCCGCCCGGGGCAGGATGGGCGGGCAGGGATCACGACTTCTTGTAGATGCGCTTGCGGCTCTGTTCCAGGTCGTTGAGCACGTCGTCGATCTTGCTCGGATCGCTGATGAACTTCTGCATGCCCTTCATGCCTTCGTCGGCCATCTCCTTGGTCATGTCGCGGTCATAGAACTGCGCGATGCCGCCCTTGGCATTGGAGAGGATCTCGAAACCGGTGCGCGAGATCGGATCGGTCGGGGCTGGCGACTGGCTGTTGGCCGGCAGCGAACCCAGGCCCTCGGCCAGCTTGGCGCTGATGGCGGGCGTTCCCACGAAGGCGATGAAGCGATGGGCCTCGGCCTTGTTGCGTGCCTTGGCGGGGATGTGGATGGATTCGGTCGGACCTTCCTCGGCGGTCGGCACGGCGGCATCGATGATGGGGAACTGGAAGTAACCCATCTCCGGCGCCAGCTTGGCCGGGAAGCCCTTGGCGATGAAGGTGCCCATGAGCATCATGGCGGCCTTGCCCTGGAACAGGAAGGGCTGGGCGCCGTCGAGGTCATAGGAGAGGGCGTTGTCGATGAAGACCTTGTTGTCGATCAGGCTCTTCCAGGCGGTATAGACCTTCTTGACGCGGGCATCGGTGTAGGCGATGTCGCCGGCCATCAACTGCTGGTGGAAGGCATTGCCATTGATGCGCAGGTCCAGGTAGTCGAACCAGCCGGCCAGGGTCCAGGCGTCGCGTCCACCGACGGCGACCGGGGCGATACCGGCGGCCTTCAACTTCTTGCAAGCCTCCATGAACTCATCCCAGCTCTTGGGCTCGGCGGCGATGCCGGCCTTCTTGAACAGGTCCTTGCGATAGAACATGCCCCACGAGTAATAGACGGTCGGGGTCGAGTATTGCTTGCCCTGCCAGGACGAGGCTTCCTTGGTGGAGGCGTAGGTGCTGTCCCAGTTGTTCTTCTTCCAGTCGTCGCTCAGGTCTTCCAGCAGGCCACGGCTGGCATAGAAGGCCATGCGCTCGCCGTTGTGCCAGTTGATGATGTCCGGGGCCTGGGTCGAGAGCCAGCCGGGCAGCTGTACCTTGTAGGCTTCTTCCTCGACGAAGGAGACCTTGATGTCGACGTCGGGATTGGCCTTCTTGAATTCATCCAGCGTGGATTGCCAGACGGCGCGTTGCACGGCGCCCTTGTAGGCGATGTTGACAGCCAGGGTGCCGGCGCTGGCCAGGGTGCTCCAGGCGGCCGTGGCGGCCAGGCAGCCGGCGATCACACCCATGCGAATCATCTTGTTCATTGTTGTCTCCGAATGTTGGGTTCAAAACAGCTTGGTCATTGGTGTTCCTGGCAGGTTCTATTGCCTGCTTGTGCAGCGGCGGCGTCAGCCGCCGTGCAGTCTTCCAGAGTGAGGCCGGCTTGTTGCTTTTTTCTAGTGCTGCGCGATCCGGTAGATGGCCACGCCCTGCGCTTCCAGGCTGGCTTGTCCGACCAGGAACTGCGCGCCTTCCGACTGCGGCAGCGTGACCGGTGCATCGCCATAGTTGAAGGCGAACTGCAGGCCGCCGCGCTGCTGCAGGCGCAGGCCGTCCGGCAGGCGTTGCGGCGCCAGGCCGGCTTCGCGGGCGACCTGTTCGAAGTAAGTGGTCGTCAGGGCCGCATCAAAGATACTGGCCAGGAAGTGTACGCGCTCCTTGCGCACGATGGCCGGATGGCCGTCGGCGAAGCTGGCCACGGTCTGCAGGCCGGGACCATCGCTTTCGATGAGGTCGCGCCAGTGGCGGCCATGGCCACCCAGCGAGACCGGCTCGCTGATGTTGGGGCGCATCGATTCCACCCGCCATACGCGCATGGGCAGCAATTGCTGCAGGGGGCCGGGCGGCAGTGTCGCGGGGATCTGCAGGGACGCCGTCTTGGAGCCGCTGCGCGGGCCGAAGATCGTTTGCGCGCCGCTCCTGGCGATGCGACCGGGCAGGTCGTCCGGCACGATGGGCAGAGGCGGCACCACGATCATGGCGTAGCCCTCCAGGTTGGCGTGCAGGGGCAGGATGTCCACGTCCAGGCCCAGGCCACGCAGGGTCGAGTAGTAGGAGAAGGCGAAGCGCTGGTATTCGAAATCGATGCCCTGGAAATGGATGTCCAGCAGCCACTTGGCATCGTAGTCGAACAGCAGGGCCACCTTGCCGCGCGGCTGGGCCAGTGCGCCATTGGCTTGTTCGACGGCGATGATCTCGCGGGCCACGCGTTCGGCTTCGCTGCCGCCCACGTCGAGGCGGTTGTCGGGGCGGTTCAGGCCGGCATGCATCTGCTCCTGGGCGAACGGGCACTGGCGCCAGCGGAAGTAGGAGACGCAACCGGCGCCGTGGGCAAAGGCTTCCCAGCTCCACAGGCGCACCATGCCCGGCAGCGGATGCGGGTTCCATTGCGCCCAGTTCACCGGCCCCGGCTGTTGCTCCATGACCCAGAAGGGCTGGGCCGACATGCCGCGATACAGGTCGTGGTTGAAGGTGGCGAAGTCGGGATGACCGGTGCGCAGCCAGCGCGCCTTGGTCTCCTGGTCGAACCACATCACTTCGAGTGCGCCCAGCGGATAGCTGTCCCAGCTGGCCACGTCGAGGTCGGCCGCCACCGGGTAGTGGTCGAAGTCCAGGAACATCTGCATGAAGTTGTGCACCATCAGACGGCCCGGCGACAGGGGCCGCAGGATCTCGACCTGCATGCGGTTGTAGCGCGCCACCTCGTCGGAGGCAAAGCGGCGATAGTCCAGGCGATGCGAGGGATGGGCTTCGGTGACGGTACCCACCGGTGCGTCGATCTCCTCGAAGCTGCGGTATTCCATGCTCCAGAACACCGTGCCCCAGGCGCTATTGAGGGCGTCGATGCTGCCATAGCGCTGGCGCAGCCACAGGCGGAAGCGACGCAGTGCCGAGGGCGAATAGCTGACCACGGTCTGGTGGCAGCCGTATTCGTTATCCAGTTGCCAGGAGGTGACGGCGGGATGCTTGCCATAGCGCTCGCCCAGCAGGCGCACGATGCGTTGCGATTCCTCGAAGTAGGAGTCGGAAGAGAAATCGTAGTGGCGGCGCGAGCCGAAGGCACGCGCGCGGCCGTTGGCATCGATGGCCAGCACGTCGTCATGACGGTCGATGAGCCACTTGGGCGGGGTGGCGGTGGGCGTACACATCACCACCTCCAGGCCATGGCGGGCCAGCACCTCGATGGAGCGGTCCAGCCAGTCCCAGCGCAGGTCGCCGGGCGAGGGTTCGATGCGGCTCCAGGCGAATTCGCCGATGCGGACCTGCTTGATGCCCAGCGCCTTCATGCGCTGGGCGTCGCTGTCCCACATGGTCTCGGGCCAGTGTTCGGGGTAATAGCAAACGCCCAATCGTAACGACATGATGTTGATTCCTTTGTCTGGTGATGCGTGGAAGAGGGGGGAGTGGTTGCGGCGTTCAGGCCGCCACCGCCAGTGCGCCGTGGACTTGCGTGCGCGTCAGCGCCACGCCGTCGCGATCGAACAGGTAGGCGCAGGCCGGTGCAATGGCTACGCGCAAGCGTTCGCCCCGGGCGATGCGGGCATCCCCCGGCGCCTTGGCCACCAGCGGCTGGCCGGCGGGCTCATCGAGATGGACATAGGTCTGCTCGCCCAGGCGTTCCACCAGCACCACTTCGCGGGTGATGGCGTGGCTGCCTTGCTGGCCGATCTCCATGTGCTCGGGGCGCACGCCCAGTGTCAGCTCCTGGCCGGGCAACACACCATTGCCCTGCGCGGCCACCAGCAGGGTTTCACCGGTGGCGGGCAGGCGTACCAGGATGCCGTTGTCATGGAGGCTCACCACCTGCGCGGGCATGAAGTTCATCCGTGGCGAACCGATGAAGCCGGCCACGAAGCGATTGCGCGGATGATGGTAGAGCTCCATGGGCGTGCCGACCTGGGCGATGCTGCCGAAGCGTTGGGTATCGGCACCGGCGTGCAACAGCACGATGCGGTCGGCCAGGGTCATGGCCTCGACCTGGTCATGGGTGACATAGACCACGCTGGCCTGTTCGAACTGGCGGTGCAGGCGGGCAATTTCCACGCGGGTCTGGCTGCGCAGGGTGGCATCGAGATTGGAGAGCGGTTCGTCGAAGAGGAACACACCGGGACGGCGCACGATGGCACGGCCGATGGCCACGCGCTGGCGCTGGCCGCCCGACAATTCCTTGGGCTTGCGCTGCAGCAGCTCTTCCAGCTGCAGGATGCGTGCGGCCTCGCGCACCTTCTGTTCGATCTCGGCCTTGGGCAGCTTGGCCAGCGTCAGGCCGAAGCTCATGTTCTCGTACACCGTCATGTGCGGGAACAGCGCATAGCTCTGGAACACCATGGCTACCGAACGCTGCGCCGAGGGGATGTCATTGACGCGCTTGTCGCCAATGTAGAGGTCGCCGCTGCTGAGGTCTTCCAGTCCTGCGATCACCCGCAGCAGCGTGGACTTGCCGCATCCGGAAGGGCCGAGGAAGACGCAGAATTCATGCTCGCCGATGGCGAGGTCGACGTCGCGGATCACCGGCGGGGCATCGCCGTAGGCTTTTTGTGCTGCACGCAAGGTAATGCTGGCCATCACGTATTCCTAACAAGAAGAATCACACATCAGGCAGCCGCTAAGGCAGGGCTGGCGTAAGGTTAAGCGCTTAATCAATCGACCCAAAAAAAAGATCGCCTGGGTGTTCCTGAGTGCAATCGGGGTTGTCTCCACGTCGTTGTTCTGATCGTGTTGCCACATCGGGGCGGCAAAATTTGTGGATTGATCATACCCATCTTGGATAGGGCGCGCAACAAGAATCCTGTAACGGGAAGGTGCCAGCATTTTGTCAGGGAAGCCGCGTCCACAGGCGTCGGCGCGGCACGAGCGCCCTGTGGCTACGCGCTGCCGGTGCGTTGACAAGCCCTGCATTAGAGGATTGAATGCGAGGGCTTCCAACTCCATGCCTCCATGACTACCCTATCCGAAGTCGCCCGTCTGGCCGGTGTCACCTCGGCCACCGTATCGAACGTCCTGCGCCAGCGCGGCAAGGTCGGCGAGCAGACGCGCCAGCGCGTGCTCGATGCCGTGGCGCAACTGGGCTACCGTCCGCACCTGACGGCCCGCGCATTGGCCGAGGGGCGGGCGCCGACGCTGGCGCTGGTGGTCTCCAGCATCGCCAACCCCTTCTATCCCGAGTTCGCGCTGGCGGCCGAGCGCGCCGCGCGGGCGCATGGGCGCTTCCTGATTGTCTGCAATACCAACGACGATCCCGATACTGGCCGCGCCTACCTGGACCAGATCGCCGGCACGCTGTCCGACGGCATGCTGATCATGAATGCCAACCTGCCCATGGATGAGCTGAAGAAGACCGAGCAGCGTGGCGCACCGGTGGTGTTGTGCATGTGGGAGAAGCCCGATGCCCCACCCGAGCTGCCCTGCATCGCGGTGGACTTCCACCAGGCCGGCGCGATTGCCGGGCGCCACCTGCTGGCGCTGGGACATCGCCAGTTCGGCGCGCTGGTCGGCAGCAAGAAGAGCGGCATCCACGCCGAGCGCTACCGTGGATTTGCCGGGGCCTGTGCCGACGCTGGCCACAAGCACCCATTGCAGCGCACCCGCTACATCCGCGATACCGTGGAAGCCGGCTACCAGGCCACCATGGAGCTGCTGCGCGAGCATCCGCAACTGACCGCCATCTTCGCCAGCAACGACTTGCCGGCGCTGGGGGCGATGAATGCCATCGCCGACCTGGGCTTGAATGTGCCGGGCGATATCTCGGTCATCGGCATCACCGATATCCAGTGGGCAAGGTTTTCACGACCAGCCCTGACTACGGTGGCGGTGCCCACCGATGAGGCGGCCCGCATGTCCATCGAACTGCTGCTGGCGCTGATCGAGCGCCGCAGCGCTTCGCCGGTGATGCGCGTCACCGCCACGCCGCAGCTGGTGGAGCGTGCCTCCACGGCGGCGCCACGCCGGTAGGCAGGTCAGCCGGCCTGCAGGCTGGCGAAGTAGGCGCAGAACATGTCGGCCATGGCGTTGCCATAGGCCGTGATGGCGCGTGGCGTGCGCTCGGTGCGCGAGAGATGCTCACCCACCGTGGCCAGGCTGGTCAGCACCAGCTCACCGGCCAGCTTGCGCCGACCGGGCGCGACTTTTGGCAAGGCCTCGCGCATGAACCTGGCGATGATGTCATCCCAGGCATGGTCCATTTCCTGGGCCTCGACCCCGTCGCGATAAAGCGGCGCGGCGTCATTGAGTGCCAGCCTCACCTGGGCTTCCTCGAACTCGCTGCGGATGAAGGCGTGTACCAGTTCGCGCAGCCGCGTCAGCGGTGGCTTGCTGTCGTCGGCGAGCAGGCGGCGCACCATCGCGGTGGTCTGTTGCCACTCGTCGGCCTGCAGGCGGAACAGGATGGCCGCCTTGTTGGGGAAATACTGGTACACCGACCCGACCGATACACCGGCCCGCTCAGCCACGCGGGCCGTGGTGAAGCGCTGCGCGCCCTCTTTGGTCAAAACCTGAACAGCGGCTTCGAGGATGGCACTGACCAGCTCGGTGGAGCGGGCCTGCTGTGGCTGCTTGCGCAGGGAAATCTGGGGGCGGCGGGCTTTGGACATGGGGATGGAATTGGCCATAAGGAACGCGAATAGGAAACCTGACGGATTCGTCGCATACTGCCGTTCGACGCGATGTGACGAATTCGTCGCATTCTAACCGGATCGGTGCCATGGCATCCATCGATCTCCCGTTTCCGCATTTTTTCCACAGGATTCCCATGAGCACGCAACCGGCTGACAAGCCCTCTCCCGTAACGCCGCTGGCCAGTCCCGGCGTTACTGTCTTCCTCAAGCTGGCGCCATTGACGCTGGCCGTCTTCGTCGCCTTCCTCACCATCGGCTTGCAGTTGCCGGTACTGCCCCTGCATCTGCACGATGCCCTGGGCATGGATGCCACCGTGATCGGCACGGTGGTAGGCGCCCAGTTTGCCGCCGCCCTGCTCACGCGCGCCTGGGCAGGCAACTTCGCCGACCTGCGCGGCGCCAAGCGTGCAGTGGTCGCCGGCTTCATCGCCGCCTCCTTGTCGGGGCTGGTGTACCTGGCTTCCCTGAGGCTGCTGGATCATCCTGGCGCCTCGGTGGGCGTGCTGCTGGTCGGACGCCTGTTGCTGGCACTGGGTGAAAGCCTGATCGTCACCGGCACCATGAGCTGGGGCATCGGCCTGGTCGGTCCACAGCATGGCGGCAAGGTGATGGCCTGGCTGGGCATTGCCATCTATGCGGCCTTCGGCGCAGGCGCACCGGTGGGCGTGGCAATCAGCCGCGCCTATGGATTTGCCGGCATTGCGACGGTGAGCCTGTTGCTGCCGCTGCTGGCCCTGCTGGTGGTGGCCGGTCTGCGACCGCTGCCACCCAGTGCCAGTCGTCGCACGCCCTTCTACCAGGTGCTGGGGGCGGTGTGGGTGCCGGGCATGGGACTGGCGCTGGCCAGTGTCGGCTTTGGCGTCATCACGGCCTTCATTGCGCTGCTGTTTGCGGCCAGGTCCTGGGGTGATTCCGCGCTGGCCTTTTCGGCCTTCGGTGTGGCCTTCATCGTCGCCCGGCTCTTGTTTGCCCACCTGCCCGACCAGCTGGGCGGTGCGCGCGTGGCGCTGGTGTGCGTGGTCATCGAAGCGCTGGGCCAGCTGCTGATCTGGCAGGCCGATACGGCGGCCATCGCCTACCTTGGCGCTGCGCTGACCGGCTTCGGCTATTCGCTGGCCTTCCCCGGCTTCGGCGTGGAGGCGATGCGCCGCGCACCGCCCCAGACCCGCGGTCTGGCCATGGGCGCGTATGTCGCCTTCCTCGATCTCTCGCTGGGCATTACCAGTCCCCTGGCCGGTGCGCTGGCCAGCGCCCGTGGGGTAGCGGCGGTCTATCTGCTCGGCACGGTCGCGGTCGGCCTGGCCATGGTGGTGGCCTTGCAGCTCATGCGCAGTGCCGCGCCAGGTGAGCCAGGCCGATGAACCTGCCCTGAATGCAAGCGCCGCCGTCATCGAGGATGACAGCGGCGCTTTTTCGGGTTCGTCCAGTGTGTCACCAGCAGGCCGATAGCTCCAGAGGCTCAGGCATGTCCGGGGTTACGCCCGTGCTTGCGCTGGTACATGGCCTGGTCGGCGGCCTGCAGCAAGGCACTGAAATCGCACATCGCCGATGGCGTGACAGTGGCCGCGCCCAGGCTGATCTCGATGTCGGTATGCGGCCACTTCGCCCGCGCCACGGCCTGCTTGATGCGCTCGGCCACGTGGTGGGCGCCAAGCTCGTCGCTATTGGGCAGGATCAGTGCGAACTCGTCGCCACCATACCGCGCCAGGAAGTCGCTGGCGCGCAGCGGCGAGCGCAGCACCCCGGCCAGTCGCGACAGCAGCGCATCGCCGGCCGGGTGGCCGTAGGTGTCGTTGTATTGCTTGAAATAGTCCACGTCCACCATCAGCAGCGACAGCGGTTGCGCATTGCGCAGATGGCGCGTCCATTCCTCGCGCAGGCGCAGGTCGAAGCTGCGGCGGTTGCCGATGCCGGTCAAGGCATCGGTGAGCGTCTGCTGCTCCAGCTTCTGCATGGCGCGGCGACTGTCCAGCTGCGCTTCGAGCTGGCGGCCGAGCTTGAGGAAGGCATCGCGCTGCGGCGCGGTCAGCATGCGCGGCCGGGTATCCATCACGCACAAGGTGCCGAGCACGTCGCCATTGGACGACACCAGCGACACCGCCGCATAGAAGCGCACGCGCGGATTGCCATTGGCCAGCGCGCTTTCGGCAAAGCGCGGATGGGCTTGCAGGTCGGTCAGTTCGGTGAGTTCGCGCGGGTGCGTTGCCGCGTACTGGCACAGCGCAAAATCGACCACCGTGCGCGCCACGCCATTCTGGCCGGGGAAGCGCCACCACTGGTTGCGCAGGTCGCCGTGGCCATTGACCACCGAGATGCTGGGATGCTGCAGGCCGATGTCGGCGTGCAGCTGGCTGATCATGCCCATGGGCATGTCGCACAGGCTGGTGGCCAGCGAGATGAAGTCGGCCAGGGTCGGCTCCAGCCAGGCATCGGCCGAGCTGTCGACGGGGGCCAGCGTGACGCGCGAGCCGGTCATCGCTCGTCGCAGTGAGGAGGATCCGGGCTTGTACGGTGTGTGCAGGTCTCGAATGGTCATGGCGCGTGTTGTTCGATAGTGTCGAGTCGTTGTCATGAGGTGTCGTCCGCATCACGCGTACCGCGCAATGCTGAGGGAGGACGGCGTGGCATCTCGATGCACATGTCCGGTATTGTTCTTGTTCTTCGTCACACGCACATCCTGTTGCCCTGCGACATCAAGTTAGCAGATCGGGTTCCTAAGTAAACACCTTTGGAACATCCTCTTACAATTTAGATCGCCTTCTGCCAGCAAATAATGCCATTAAGATCACAATGACCGATCTTGAGTGAATATGATGACAATTGATGAGCTGGCAGCGTCGCCTGCTGGCGTCATGAGGATAAGCGAAATGCGCTGAAAACTAATATCGGAGACTGCCGGTTTGGCCTGTCAGCGCTTTCCTACATAGCCCCGCACCAGGTGGTCGATGGGCGTCGCCGCATGGCGACAAAAGGCTGTCGCCGCCAGGTGACGATTAGTGCTTGCCAAGCGCTGCCATGGAAAATAAACTCTGCCGTTCCGTATGTGATCCGTTCAACGTTTTTGAAAGCAGAGATGTCGACCCAGCCCAAAGCAGGCGCAGTCCTGTTCGCCAAAGATGTCGCCCGCCTTGCAGCGTTCTACGCGCAGGTGCTGGCGGTGGTTCCCAAGCATGCCCATCCCGAGAAGGTGGTGATCGAGACAGGGGATTTCCTGTTGGTGATCCATGCCGTTCCCCCGGCCGTGTCCGCCGGTGTCGAGATCACGACGCCCCCGGTGTTGCGTGAGAATGTACCGGTCAAGCTGTTCCTGCCGGTGCGCTCGCTGGCGCAGGCGCGCCTGAGCACCGAGCGGCTGGGCGGTGGCATGAAAGCGGAAGCGGCAGCCTGGGATGGTCCGGGTTTCCGGGCCTGCGATGGCTTCGATCCGGAAGGCAATGTGGTGCAGTTCCGCGAAGCCTTGCCCGAGGTCGCCCTGGCTTCCTGAGCCTCCCTCTTTTTCATCCGCAGAAAAAAAAGCCGACCGGGATAGCACCGGTCGGCTCGCATGCGTGCGCCTGGCCGTCTGGCCGGCGCTAGCAGTCGCATCCACTCATGGCAGGCTGAGCTTGAAGTAGGTCTCGCGCTGCATGTCGACCACATCCACCGTTACCTGTACCTGGGTATCCTGGGGCCAGCGCTGTTCCTTCTGCACGGCTGCGCCGAGGATGTCGGCGACCTGCTTCTTTTCTTCCAGGGTACGGCCGGTCAGGATGGCCAGGCGCAGGTGCAGGAAGGCACGACGTGCCTGCGGCTGGGTACCGACCAGGTAGTCTTCCCGGCGCACTGCGCGCGACTTGATGGCGTTCTCCTCGAAGTGGCCGCTGGCCACCAGGGCCTGGTTCAGCCTGAGCAGGGTGGGCTGCACTTCCAGGGCGAGATTGCTGCTGTATTCCAGAACAAGATGAGGCATGGCGGTTCCAGTCCTTGTTGTTGAGTGAAAAAGGGCAATGTAAGCCAAAACGCCCGAGGGCGTAATCGGTAGAAACAATTAGTCGGCGAGGAATCCCGCCAGCTTGCCCAGGTCGACGTTGCCACCGCTGATGATGACACCCACGCGCTGGCCTTGCAGCTGGTCCTTGAGCTTGCGTGCCGCTGCCAGGCCCAGGCAGCCGGTCGGCTCGACCACCATCTTCATGCGCTCGGCGAAGAAGCGCATGCAGGAGATCAGTTCGGCGTCGCTGACGGTGTGGATGTCGTCCACGTTGCGGCGGATGACATCGAAGGTGTAGTGGCCCAGGTGTTGCGTCTGCGCGCCGTCGGCGATGGTCTTGGGGGTGGCGATGCTGACGATCTCGCCGCTGCGCAGCGATTGCTGGCCGTCATTGCCGGCTTCCGGTTCCACCCCATAGACCTTGCAGGCGGGCGACAGGGCGCGTGCGGCCAGCGCCGCACCCGAGAGCAGGCCGCCGCCGCCCACGCAGACGAAGAGGGCATCCAGCGGGCCGGTTTCCTGCAGCAGTTCCAGCGTGGCCGTGCCCTGGCCGGCCATCACGTGCGGGTGATCGTAGGGCGGGATCAGGGTCATCTGGCGTTCGGCGGCCAGGCGCGCACCGATTTCCTCGCGGTCTTCGGTGTAGCGATCATAGGTCACCACCTCGGCGCCATAGCCGCGCGTGGCCGCCACCTTGGCAGCAGGGGCGTCCAGCGGCATGACGATCACTGCCGGGATGCCCAGCAGCTGCGCCGCCAGCGCCGTCCCCTGGGCGTGGTTGCCGGAGGAGAAGGTGATCACGCCATGCTTGCGCTGGGTCTCGTTGAACTGCGAGAGCGCATTCATGGCGCCACGGAACTTGAAGGCACCCATGCGCTGGAAGTTCTCGCACTTGAAGAACAGTTGCGCGCCGACCTCGGCATCGGCCGTGCGCGAGCGCAGCACCGGGGTGCGGTGCGCCCAGGGCTTGATGCGTTCGGCGGCCAGCAGGACGTCGGCGAAGGTGGGGGATTCGGTGGCGGAGGAGAGAGGTATCATGGGGCTTCCTTGGGGATGGGCAAAGAGGAGGGCAATGGAAAATCGGGAACCGGGTGACGAGCCGGCTCAGGGCTTCTCGTCGTTGTAGACAGTGGCGCGCGAGACGCCCAGATGCGCCGCCACGATCTCGGCGGCGCGTCGTACATCCATGCAGCCGGCCTGGCGCAGTTCGCGCATCAGGCTACGGCGGTCATCGGCCTTCAGGCTGCGCGGGGTGGTCGACAGGCGCGCGGCAAAGGCATCGATGCGGCTGCGCAGGGCGTCGGCCCCGGCCGGCTCCAGCGTCTCGGCCACGCGCACCGCGCCGTCGATGCCGCCGAACTGGCGCAGCATGCCTTGCAGCGCGCCGAACAGGGTCAGGTCGATGTTCATGCACAGCGCCGCCACGTATTTGCCATCGGCATCCTTGATGCCGATCGAGGTGCTCTTGGCCTGGCGACCGTCGGCCAGGGTGTTGGCGTAGTTGGACAGCACTTGCGGATAGCTGTGGTCGGCGATGCGTGCTAGTCCCAGTTCGGTGGTGGCGTCGCCCACCGCGCGGCCGGACAGGTTGTTGTGCAGGGCGACGATGGAATGGTCGGCGTCGCGCAGGTCGTGCAGGACCACCTCGCAGAAGGGCGCGAAGGTATCGCCCAGCCCCTGGGCCACCTGTTGCAGCTGGGACAGCAGCAGTTCATGGTCGGGACGGGTGACTTTTTTCTGGCGGGGGCGGGATTTCATGAAATACATATTATCTAAATTTAGACTTTATGTATAGAAAATCCCGCCCCTCACTGCCTGGCAAGTGCTGATTTATCCACAGGCCACCTGCTCACCTGGCGGCCCGGGCCGGATCAGGCATATACCTGGCCGAAGCGGTTGGCCAGGAAATCCGGCAAGGCGATCTGTTCCTGGCGGATGAAGCCGTGGCGGGGCAGCTTGCCGCTGCGAAACAGATCGACCGCTGCGCACACGCCGGCGGCCGTGGTGCGCTGGATGGCGCTCTGCTCGTGCCCGCCCTCGTGGTTGGCGAAGATCTTGCGGGTAAATACTTCCTGCATCAGCTTGCCTTCACGCAAGCCGCTGACGGTGACGAAGACCAGCACCACATCCTGCATCGTCGAGGGCACGCTCCGGCGCAGGATGGTCTTGAGCAACTCCTGGTCGTGGCGCAGGTCGAGGTCGGCCAGCAGGAACTTCATCCGCTCCTGGTGGCCCGGATAGCGCACCGACTTGTAGTCCAGGTTGCGGACCCGTCCGGCCAGCGTCTCGCACAGGCTGCCCAGGCCGCCGGAGGTATTGAAGGCCTCGTACTCCACGCCATCCAGGGAGAAGTGCTCCAGGTCGGCCAGCGCATCGACCTTGACCCGTTCGCCATCGCGCAGCGCTTCGCAGGGATGGCAATACTCGTTGATGAGGCCATCCACGCTCCAGGTCAGGTTGTACTTCAATTCATTGGTGGGAAATTGCGGCAGCGCGCCCACCCGCATCTTGATGTCGTGTACCTCGTCGAAGCCGGCCGCCAGGTGATGCGCGGCGATGCCGATGAAGCCCGGCGCCAGGCCGCATTGCGGCATGAAGGCAACGCGCGCATCGGCCGCCAGGGCCGCGATGGCCTGGGTGGCGTGCACGTCTTCGGTCAGATCGAAGTAGTGGGTTCCGGTCAGGTAGGCGGCCGTGGCTGCTGTCACCGCCATGTGATAGGGCAGGGCATTGATGACGATGTCGGCGCGCTCCAGCAGCGCAGCCAGCGAGGCCGGGTCGGTGGAGTCCAGCAGTGTCTTTTCCACATGCAGCGATGCGGCAGCCTGGAGCGCCCGGGCGTCGCGATCGGCGATGGTGACGTTGTAGTCGCCGCTCTCGGAGAGCAGGCGGGCGATGGTCTGGCCGATGTGGCCGGCGCCGAGCAGGACGGTGCGCATGATGATTCTCCCGAAGTCGTGGTCGCGTGGCGGACCATGGCTTCATTCTAGGGAGCAGGCACGACAGAATAAATTGGCAAATCGTCAGAAAGTAGGGGATTTTTCGACGATCTGCAGTGCTTCACTGACGCTATGTAGCGTCGGCAGGTTCAGCCGGTTCGTGCCACATCGCCCCGGTCGATCTTGCGGGCCAGGACCACGGAGGTGGTGGTCTTGATGACGCCCTCCATCTCGCCGATCTGGTCGAGGATCTTGTCCAGCTGTTCCGGCGTCCCCACGCGCAGCCAGGCCACGTAGTCGAACTCGCCGCTGACGGCGCACAGCTGCTGCACTTCGGGAATACGGCTGAAGCGGCGGATGACGTCGCGCCCGGCCTTGGGCTGCACGGTGATGCCGACATAGGCCTGCAGGCTGGGATCGACCAGGTCGCGTCCCAGCTTGAGGGTATAGCCGCCGATGACGCCGGCCTGTTCCAGGCGGGCGATGCGGGCGATTACCGTGGTACGCGCCACGCCCAGGCGGCGGGCGATCTCGGCCACCGGCTCGCGGGCGTTCAGCTGCAGGATGGAGAGGAGCTGGCGGTCGATGTCGTCCAGTTGGTCCAGCCTGATCATGTCCGTTCTCCCCAGTAGATGCTACACAATGACGAAATGTCGCTACATTGCGTCAGTGTAGTCCAGGAAGCGGAAAACATCAGCGGCGCCCGCAGGAGACGCCGCTTTTCGGGCCGGGTCTCGTCTTATTCCGAGGCCGGCTTGCCCTTGGCCGGGCGTGGATAGACCCGCAGCACATCGATGGGCTGCGCGTAGGAAGAGCTCCAGGTCTGCTCATGCAACTCGGCCACGCGCCGTGCCATCTTCGCGTCGTGCAGGACCACTTCGAGATTGCGCGAGTTGTCCAGGTAGCCGCCGGCCCAGTTGCTGGTGCCGATCCAGGCCACTTCGCCGTCGATGCTCATGGCCTTGGTATGGATCACCCGGGCAAAGGGGATGAAGCCACTGGAAGCCTGCGGCAGCGTGACGATGCGGATCTCCACGTTGGGCAGCAGGGCCAGGCTCTGCAGGTAGCGGATGGCCGGTTGCTCGGTGTTCCAGTTCGATACCATCAGCTTGATCTTCACGCCACGCGTGGCCGCCGCCCGCAGGGCGTCGTCGATCACCGCGTAGTACGGGCGGGTATGGCTGGGCCCGTAGGACAGCGGCGCGTAGTCCAGCAACTGCACCCGTACTTCCTGCCGGGCCTGGCCGATCAGGCGCACCAGCTCGCTCTGCGAATCACCCACCCCGGGCGGATTGAAGGCGTTCGGACTGGCCACCAGGTAGTTGCCCGCCTTGGGATCGGCCGGCACGATGCTCCGGTTGGTCAGGGTCGGCGGCTGGCCAGCGGCGATGGCGGCCTGTGCCGCCCAGTCGATCTCGAAGATCGCCTGCACCTGCGCGGCGATGGCGGCATCGCTGATCTTCAGTCCGGTCTCGTGGATGTGCGAGAAGGAGCGCCAGTCGAAGTTCTGGCTGCCCACAAAGGCGCTCTGCCCATCGACCACGAAGTACTTGGCATGGATGATGCCGTTGCCGGTCATCCTGGCGTAGTCGATCTGGCGGAATTCCAGGTTGGGAATGCGTTTGAGCTTGTCTATCGTGGCTGGCACCGAGGCGAACTCGCCCTTCTTTTCCATCAGGAAGCGGATCTTCACGCCGCGCCGTCCGGCGGCGTCCAGGTGGGCCATGATGTCGTCGAGCGCCTCGCCATCCTGGCCGGCCACATAGAACTGGCCAAAGACGATCTCGCGCCGGGCGCTGTCGAACATTTCCTTCCAGACCAGGGCGGCATCGCGCAGGTCGGGGGTGGCCAGCGTGGTCTCACGCGGGACGGTGTGCACCAGCTCGAAGCCGGGGATGGCGAATTCGGCATGGGCCGTGCCATGCAGGGAGAGCGTCAGGCCGACGGCAGCGGCCAGGCGCAGGGTCATGCGACGGGGAGCGGTCATGATGGGTATGGAAATGAGTCAGGCGACGTGCAGCTTGCTGTGGGGTTGCGGACTGGATTGCGGCTGGCCGCCACGACCCACGCAGGCGCGCAGCATCAACACTTTCAGATGATCGTTGATGCGTTCGATGCGTTCCTGGAACAGGTTGAAGAAGAACATGCCGATCACGGCGATACCGATGCCCAGCGCCGTGGCATACAGGGCCGTACCGATGCCTTGCGACACCTGGCCGGGATCGGACACACCCGAGACGGCCAGTGCCTTGAAGGTGTCGATGATGCCCAGGATGGTGCCCAGCAGACCCAGCAGGGGCGCTGCCGTGACGATGGTGTCCAGGATCCACAGGCGTTGCTGGACTTCGCCGCGCTTGGCGATGTAGACCGATTCGCTGAAGTCTTCCAGGTCCTTCTCCGAATGCAGGTGGTGCTTCTCGGAGAGGATGTCGGTCACCAGCGCCAGCGGCAGGCTGGGACGCGCGGTCAGCTCGGCCGGCAGTTCCTGCACGTGCTGCACGGCGTGGGTCATGGCCTTTTCCAGACCGGTGGCCTGGCGCATCGTGTAGCCGAAGAACAGACCGCGTTCGGCGATGACGAAGATGGCCAGCGCGGCGCAGGCGTACATCAGGTAGAAAGCCAGTTCGTGGAGTAGTTGCATGTTCATGCTTGCCTCTCTTGCAGTAACGGGGCGGCACCGCTTGCCTTTGGCGCCGCCCCCGGGGTTTGCCGCGATCAGAAGTCCGCGGTCAGGGTGACGGTGAAGGTGCGCGGGGCACCCACATAGAACGACGGTGCGCTGCCACTGATGCCATTGACGGTGTTGGCATTGGTGGTGAACTGGCTGCCGCTACCGCTGCTCAGGTTCAGGTATTGCTTGTCGAACAGGTTGTAGGCATTGAGGCGGATGGTCGGTTTCTTCATCCACGAGGTCGACGGCAGGGTGATGCCGGCACCGGCGTTGAACACGGTGTAGCCGCCAATGCTGTCGTCGTTGACCAGCGTGGTGTAGCGGTTGCCGGTGTACTTGGCCTGGCCGAACACATACCAGCCATCCCGCTGGTATTGCAGCGACAGGGCCGACAGCCAGTTCGGGGTATCCGGGAATTCCTTGCCCGAGGTCGGCAGCACCTGGGTGGCGCTGTTGCGCATGTCATCCTTCATCTTGCTCTTGATGTAGGACAGCGAACCGTACATCGACAGGTTGCGGGTCAGCGCATAGCCAGACTCCAGCTCGAAGCCCTTGGAGGTCGAGTCGCCGACGTTGTAGTCGGTCTTGCTGTTGGTGTCGGCGTTGAAGGCGCTGGCGATGCGGTTGTGATAGTCGATGTAGAACACCGAGCTGGAGAACATCCACTTGTCGGTGTTGTAGCGATAGCCCAGGTCGTAGTTCCAGGAGGTTTCCTTGTCCACCGGTACGGCGCGCTGGGTGGCGCCGACCAGCTGGCCGTTGACCATGGTGCCGCCCGAGAGCAGGCCGAAGTAGGAGAAGTTGCCCGGCGCCTTGAAGTTCTTGGCGGCGTTGAAGAACACCGACTGCTTCTCGTCGAGCTGGAAGCGCAGGCCCAGGCTGGGCAGGAAGTCGGCATAGGACTTCTTGACCTTGTAGTAGCCGGCGCTGGCGTTGCTGGCCGTGCCGCTGGTGGAGCCGGTGCTCGGATAGTTGGTGAAGTCGCGGTCGATGGAGGAGTAGCGTCCGCCCACCTGCACGTTGAGCTTGTCGTTCATCAGGTTGATGCTGTCCTGCAGGAAGATCGACTGGGCCGTGCTGATGGTCATGGTGTCGCGGTATTGCAGCACCGAGCCATCGGCGTTGCGCAGCCAGACGTCGGAGTTTTCCTGCCACAGGTCGGCGATGTTGCCGTTGCTGTCGATCGGGCTGAACTGGCCGGTCTGCTGGTGGCGCGCGCGCTCGTACCAGTAACCGGCCATGAGCTTGTGGTTCTCCAGCTGCTGGTTGAACTTGAAGGTCACGCCCGGGCGGAAGGTCTTGGTGCGGCTGCCTTCGTAGGCGTAGACGGTGTCGAGACGGTCGCCATCGCCATTGATGTCACGTACGCCGCCACCGACCTGGCTGGCGCCGGCGACGCCACCTTCCTTGACGGTCTGCAGCTGGTTGCCGCCGGTGCCGAAGCCATACCAGAAGTAGGGATCGACATCGATGCTGGAGGTCGGGCTCAGCTGGAAGTGGCCATTGACCGTGGCCAGCCAGTTCTTGAACGGGTTCAGGCTGTAGGCGTAGTAGTTGTCGTTGGCGATGCTGGCGTTGGGGCCATAGGTGGTGTCGTTCTGCGCCGTGCCGGCGACTGCCGGCTGGTGCACCGGCGCCTTGGTGCCGAAGTCATAGCCGGTGCCGTACTGGGCGATCTGCGCCTTGGTCAGCGAGCGGTAGTTGTTGTTGATGGCCTTGTTGTACAGCAGGCTGCCGTTGATGAAGCTGCCCTGGCCGAGATCGAGGTTGGCGCCGACGTCGACGTGGTCCTTGATGGCACCGCCCGCACCCTTGAACTTGTCGGCGGTGGTCTTGGAATACGAGATGAAGAACTTGAGACGGCCGTCCAGGAGCTTGCCGGAGTCGAAGCGCACGAAGCGCTTCCACAGGCTGTTGGAGCCGAAGGCGTTGGTGACGCGGATGCGCTGCTCGTCTTCCGGTGCACAGGTGGTCATGCCGATGTTGCCGCCGGTGGCGCCCACGTGCGGGGCTTCGGTATCGGTCGAGCCTTGCGTGACGAAGATGTTGCACAGGTTCTCGGCGTCGGTGTATTCCTGCGGATAGACCGCGTAGCTACCCGAGTCGTTGACCGGTGCACCGTTGATGGTGAAGCCGAGCTGGTCGCTGTTGAAGCCGCGCACGCGGATGTTGCCGCCAAAGAGGCCGCTGCCGTCGTTGTCGTAGGTATTGACGCCCGGCAGCAGGTTGATCATCTGGTACGGATTGCCGGTGGGCGACTGCTTGTCCATGTAGTCGCGATTGACCGAGCTGCGTGCCTTGGGCGATTCCTCGGCCTGGATCAGGCCGGTGGCGGCAGCGGTGCCGCTGCTGCCCTGTACGGTCACGGTGCCGACGTCGGTGGTCTGTGCGAAGGCCGGTGCACCGGCCACGAATAGCCCGGATATCAGCAAGGATAACCGGGTGAGTTTGCATTGCATGTGAATTCCCCTGAGTTTATTGGACTGCGTGATGGAACGTAGTGATGCCTGGTATGGGCGGCGCGGTCGGCCCGGCATCAGCCCGGAACGAATTCCAGGTCCGCGGTGAAGCGGTGCGTGGCGGCACCGCCGAATGCGCCGTCCGGGAAGCCGGTGAAGCTGGCGCGGTTGATGGTCTTGCGGGCGGCGTCATCGAGCAGCATGGAGTTCGACGAACTGTCGATGCCCTGCTCGACCACACTGCCGTCACGACGCAGCACGAACCACACACGCACCCGGCCTTGCGGGCGCAACTGGCTGGCTTCGCGACCGGTGGGATAGCGCTTGATGCTGTTGAGATGGGCGCGCAACTGGGCCACGTACTGCGATTCGATATTGGCGGTGCTGGGCGGCGGCGCCGGTGGTGTCAGTGGTGCCGGTGCTGCCGGCATCGCGGGTGTTGCCACCGGTGCGGCCGATGGCGTGGCCGGTGCACTGGGCTGCGGCTTGGCTGCAGACAGCATCGGGGCCTCGGTGGATGGCGTGGCTGGCTCGACGGGCGCACTCACCGGTTTGGCCGGGGTGGGTCTGCTGACCGGTTTGGGTGTTTCCTGCTGCCTGGGCAGTGGTACCGGCTTGGGCGGCGGTGGGGTCTCCACTTTGGGCTGGGGCACCGGCGGTGGTGGCAACTCCATGAGGGCGATCTGTACCGGCTGCGGCTCCTGGCGGCGCTGCAGCTCGGTGGCCTTTTGCACCCCGGCGATGACCAGGGTCAGCAGCACCAGCAGCGAGGGCAGGGTCGCCAGCGGCTCACGGAAGCGGAAAAGGAAAGGTGTTCCCATGATCACGGCTTACGGGTGGCGATCGAGATGGAATCGAAGCCGCCCTTCTTGAGCGTGTCCATCACGTCGACCAGGCGTTGCACTTCCACGCCGCGGTCGCTGTTGATGATGAGGTTGAGTTTTTCGCCCTCCTTGCGCAGCTTGTCCAGGTGCGTGGTGAGCGCGTCCAGGGGCGTGTTCTCGCCATCGACCTGGATCACGTCATCCTTGGCAATGGTGATGACGGCCTTGCTCTGCGGCTTGAGATCCTGGGCAGTGGACGAGCTGGGCAGCTGGGTCTTCAGGCCCAATGCCGGAATCACGTTCAGGCTGATCAGTACGAAAAAGACCAGCAGGAACATCATCACGTCGATCATGGGAATGATCTCGACGCGGGCCTTACGTTTCTTGGGTTCATCCCAGCTGCGCATGCTGCAACTCCTCTAAGCTTCGTTATACGATTCATAGCGCTATAGTTTTTATAGCGATGCGCAGCGTAACGAGGAATTGTGTCGTGCGTATTACACCTTGCGGGATTTTGTTAAGAAGTTCGGATTGCGAGGGGAGGCACCTGTCCTTGCGACAGGCGTGCTTGTCACGCTGTTAACGACGTGGCAGGGGCAGCAGCGACAGCAGCATCTTGCAGAGGTAGACCACCAGCAGCGAGCCGCACAGGTCGCCGATGGACATGACGATGAGGCCGCTCCAGAAGTGGGGGTAGACACCGCGCATGACGAACCAGGTCAGCTGGAGCAGCGGATTGGAGAGCGCGTAGAGGAGGATGCAGGCCATCAGGCGGGTGGCGGTGAGCTTGCCCAGGTTGCGTCCCAGTTCCATGCCCGAGAGGGTGAGGCGATAGGCCAGGTAGGGGGCGATGGCCGAGATGATGCAATAGCCGGCCGCCGTGACCATATCATGCGGGAACAGGCGATAGGTGGCGGCGGTGAGCAGCGAGCCCACCAGCAGACCGAGGCAACCGGCTTCGGCGAAGAGCAGCGTGCAGATCAGCCTGACCCCGGCCGGGAGGTAGACCCAGGCAATGCCCTCGGAGAATTCGGTCTGGCGGAACAACCACTCGTTGAGCGTGTAGAAAATGAAATAGCAAAGTGCCGTTCCGGCCGCGGCGGCAAGATGGGTGCGCAGAGTGGTGCGGGAGTCGGGCTGGGCTGGCATGACGGCGTTGGCGGCGTTGACGACGGTAGCTGCGATGGCGACGATGGCGGAGCATTCGGAACGGCGCGTATGTTACCCATTTCCTCCCGGCTGTGCAGCTTGCCATTTTGCAAGTGTGGTGCGCCGGCCTCGTCGCAGTGTGTCGCGCAGGCCTCCCGTGCGCCGGGATATTGCGCTTTCGGGCAGGCTGGGCGTATGATTCGCTATCAAATCTGGAACAGTGAATTTGACTCCAGGTTGTCCCATCGCTGAAGCGCTGATGCGCGGAGCGAAACGATAAAGATAACGACAACCAACGCCATCGCCATGGGTAAAAACAAGAGGCCGGCAGATATCTATCTGCGTTTTCTGCAACTCGCCGAAGCATTGCGGGGTTTGCCATCGCTGCCCAAGCTGGACCCGCTGGAAGACCGGATCCTGGCCTTCATCGCCCGCGCCGGCCAGGAGCAGCAGCGCCTGTCGGTGCGTGACCTGATGGCGCAAAGCGAGTTCGGTTCGCCGGCGATGCTGCATGCCCGCCTGAAATCCATGCGCGAGAAGGGCTGGATCGTGCTGGCCGATACCGAAGACCCGCGCCGCAAGCAGGTCGAGCTGAGCCAGGCCGCGTGGCTGCACTTCGACAAGCTCTCCAAGTGCCTGTTGCAGGCCACGCGCGACAAGTAATCCTGGTCCGTCACGACCGGGGCTGTCATCACCCGGACACACAAGGCCGCTAAGCTGCGGCCTGGCCTGCCGCACCGGCGGGCTGCCACCGGATTTTTCCATGCGCATCGTCCACCTGTTCCTGCTTGCCGGCCTGCTGGCCCTCTCCGCCCTGGTGCTGCCGGCGCGCGCCGCCGATCCGCACAAGCTGTGGGAAATCGTCAGCCAGCAATGCGTGCCTGGCATGCAGGCCCAGGGCCAGCCGAGGCCCTGCGCGCTGGTCGACCTGGAACATGGCTTCGTGATCCTCAAGGACATCATCGGCCCGGCGCAGTATCTGCTCATGCCCACCCGCCGCCTGAGCGGTATCGAGAGTCCCGAACTGCTGGCGCCGGATGCGCCCAACTACTGGGCCTATGCCTGGCAGCAGCGCACGCGCGTGGCGCAGACACTGGGGCGTGCGCGCAGCGATGAACAACTGGGCGTGGAGGTCAATTCCGCCGCCGGCCGCTCGCAATTGCACCTGCACCTGCACATCGACTGCATGCGCCGCGATGTGGCGGCCAGCCTGGGCGACCATCGCGATGATCCCTGGCGACAATGGCGTGCCTGGTATTTCGAAGGCCATCGCTACTGGGTCATGCGCCTGCCCGCCGATGCGCTGGCGCACGAGGATCCCTTCAAGCTGGCGGCCGGCCGCAGCGACTATGCGGCGGCCAACATGGCTTCGCAATCGCTGCTGCTGACCGGGGCGCGCTTCGCCGATGGCAGCGCCGGCTTCTTCCTCATCAACATGCCGGTGAACTTCGACCAGCAGGAGCAGGGCAGCGCCGAAGTGCTGATGGATCACGACTGCCGCTGGTAGGCGCACGCCCTGTCGCCGTGGCGTCAGTCCGACAGTTCCTGCACCAGCCGGTCGAACACCAGGCGCAGCCGTGGCGGCACCGGGCCGCGCTGGGGACGATAGAGATACATGTCCCAGGGTTCGGGCTCGTGGTCGCTCATGACCGGGACCAGGCGTGCGGCGGCGATGTCGTCGTCGCACAGGAAACCGGCGATCTGGCCGATGGCCACGCCATCGCGCACCAGCCGGTATTCGGCGTCCGAGTCGTCGCACTGGAAGCGGGCCTGCTCGGCACTCATCTGGCGCTCCCCTGAAAACATCCACGGCCACAGCCGGCCGGTACCGCGATCGAGCATGCCGGTGCAGGGCAGGGCCTGCAGTTCCTGGATGGTCGATGGCCGTCCATGCTGGCGCAGGAAGCGCGGCGTGGCCACGACGTGGAAGCGGGTCTTGCCCAGCCGCCGCACCACGAAGCGATTGTCGCGCAGCGCCCCGACGCGGATGCCGATATCGATCTTTTCGCCCACCACATCGGCACGCTGGTCGGTAAAACGCAGGTCGAAGCGTAGGCCGGGATGCTCGTTGGCCAGCCTTTCCACGATGGGCAACAGGCGATTGCGTCCCAATGCCGAGGGCGCGGCCAGCCGCACCAGCCCGCTCATCTCATCGGCGGGGTCGGGCGAGTGGTCGTCGAAGAGCCCGTCGAGTTCGCGCAGGCTGGCGCGGGCGCGCTCGGCGAGGGCCTCGCCGAAGCTGGTGATGCGCACCTGGCGGGTATTGCGGTGGAACAGCATCTCGCCCTGCAGACGCTCCAGTTCCTGGATGGCGCGGGTGACGGCCTGCGGTGAAATGCCCAGGCGGATGGCCGCATCCTTGAAGCTGCCGGTCTCGGCGGCGGTACAGAAGATGCGCAACATTTCCAGTCGGTTCAGCATGATGGTTCCAGAAAATGGAATTGTGAAAGTCTAACATTTCCATTGTTTGGCATAGTTGCGCTCCCCATAATCCTTTCCATCAACCCGCGGCACTGCCGATGGCGCGCTGCATTCATCCACTGGAAAGGACTACATCATGAGCAACAACATCAAGGACAAGGTCGTCGTCATCACCGGCGCCAGCAGCGGCCTGGGCGAAGCCACCGCACGCCATCTCGCCGACCGGGGCGCCCGCCTGGTGCTGGGTGCACGCCGCACCGAACGCCTGCAGCAACTGGTGGCCGAGATCACCGCCGCCGGCGGCCAGGCCATCGCCGTGACCACCGACGTGGCGCGCCGCGAGGATGTGGAAGCCCTGGTGGCCAAGGGCGAGCAGCACTTCGGCCGTATCGACGTGCTGGTCAACAATGCCGGCATCATGCCTCTGGCACCGATGATCAAGACCAAGGTCGATGAATGGGACCGCATGATCGACGTCAACATCAAGGGCCTGCTCTATGGCGTGGCCGCCGTGCTGCCGCGCTTTGCCGCGCAGGGTTCGGGACATGTGATCAACCTGGCCTCGGTGGCCGGGATCAAGGTCTTCGCCGGCATGGGCACGGTCTACAGCGCCACCAAGTTCGCCGTGCGCGCCCTGACCGAAGGCTTGCGTACCGAGGCACCGCAGGGCGTGCGGACCACCATCATCTCGCCGGGTGCAGTCGACTCCGAACTGAAGACCCACAGCAGCGACGCCGAGACCTCCGCCGCCGTGCTGGCCTGGTACGAGGCCAACCAGATCTCCTCGGACTCGGTGGCACGCGCCATCGCCTATGCCATCGAGCAGCCGGCCAACGTGGATATCAGCGAGGTGGTACTGCGCCCGGTGGCCCAGGAATTCTAAGTTTTCCACAGGCTGCCGCAGAGGCGCCGGGACGGCAGCGATGCCGCCCGGCGTTTTTTGTCGTTCTGGCATCGTCTGCATTGTCTGAATTGTCTGCGTTGTCTGTTAGGCAATGATTCCCGCAAGGCATGTTGCTTGCTTCAAACGCTGCCAGTGCGCCGTGCAGACAAGCACGGTGCTTTTCTATATGATTGCCGGCCCAAAAAGAAGGAGTAATCGATGGCGAATGCGTGCGGTGTGGATTTCGGCACTTCCAACTCCACCGTCGGCTGGCTGCGCCCCGATGCCGGGGATTCCCTGCTGCTGCCGCTGGAAGAAGGCCGTGCGACGCTGCCATCGGTGGTGTTCTTCAACGCCGACGAGAACGAATTCAGCTATGGCCGTGCCGGCCTGGGCGAATACCTGGCGGGCTACGAGGGCCGCCTGATGCGCTCGCTCAAGAGCCTGCTGGGCTCCGGCGCCATCGATGGCCAGACCGAGGTGGGCGGCCGGGCATTGCCCTATCGCGGTCTGCTCTCGCAATTCATCGGTGAACTCAAGAAACGCGCCGAGCGTGCCGCCGGCACCTCGTTCTCCAAGGTGGTGCTGGGGCGTCCCGTGCATTTCGTGGATGACGACGCCGCCGCCGACCAGCTGGCCCAGGACACCCTGGAAGAGATCGCCCGCGACGTCGGCTTCAAGGAAATCGCCTTCCAGTTCGAGCCGATTGCCGCCGCCTTCGACTACGAGTCGCGCATCAGCAAGGAAGAACTGGTACTGATCGTCGACATCGGCGGTGGTACCTCCGACTTCTCGCTGGTGCGCCTCTCGCCCCAGCGTGCCGCACGCCAGGAGCGCCGCGACGACATCCTCGCCAATGGCGGCGTGCACATCGGCGGCACCGACTTCGACAAGTATTTCAGCCTGGCCTGCGTGATGCCGCTGCTGGGCCTGGGCGGCCGCCTGCAGGGCAATGCCGAGATCCCCTCCAGCTACTACTACAACCTGGCCACCTGGCACACCATCAACCAGCTCTATACCCGCAAGGTCTGGCAGCAATTGCAGGATGTGGGCCGCGAAGTGGCCGACCGCGAGCGCTTTGCGCGCCTGCTGGACGTGGTGGAGCAACGCTGCGGCCACTGGCTGGCGCTGCAGGTGGAGAGCGGCAAGATCGCACTGTCCAGCGCCGAGAGCACCCTGCTGGACCTGGAACGCCTGCGCAAGCCCGAGCAATTGCAATTGCAGCGCACCGACTTCGATGCCGCCGTCGATCACCTGGTGCAATCGGTGGAGCAGACCGTGCTGTCGCTGCTGCAGCAGGCCGGTCTCAAGGCCGACGATGTCGACAGCGTCTTCTTTACCGGCGGCTCCAGCGGCGTGCGCCTGCTGCGCGAACGCATCGCGGCACTGGCCCCCAACGCGCGCCATGTGGAAGGCGACCTGTTCGGCAGCATCGGCAGTGGCCTGGCCATCGATGCCGCGCGCAAGTTCGGCTGAGGCGGGCCGCTGCTATACAATGCGGCGATCCTGACCGAACCGAACGACAGCGCGGGCCCGGCCCGCACCACCATGAGACCTTCTTCCGAATCCTTTGTGCGCCGCGTGCGCAGCAAGCTGGACGAGTTGTCGAGCACCGAGCGCCAGCTGGCCGACTTCCTGCTGGAGTTTCCGGGCGAGCTGGCCAGCTACGCGGGCAACGAACTGGCCCAGCTGGCCGGGGTATCCCCTTCTACCGTGAGTCGCTTCATCCGCCGCATCGGCTATGAGAATTACGATGAGGCACGTCGCCATGTGCGCGAGGAACAGGAGGCGGGCTCGCCGCTGTTCCACAGCAGCAGCACCGGGACGGCACGCCAGCTGCGCTCGGTGACGACGCACTTCCAGCAATCCCAGCAGAACCTGGCAGCGACCTTCGAGCGCCTGTCCGATGCCGTCATGGCCGAGATCGCCCGCGCCATTGCCGGCGCGCCCCATGTGCTGATCTTCGGCAGCCGCAGCAGCCAGGCCTTTGCGCTCTACCTGCGCTGGCAGATCATCCAGGTCCTGCCGCGCGTGACGACCTTGCCCGGCGCCGGCGAGACCCTGGCCGAATACACGGCCGGCCTGGGCGAGCGCGATTGCGTCATCGTCTTCGGCACGCGGCGCCAGACCGGCCAGATGGAGCGCCTGCTGCAGGCAGCCACGCGGGCCGGCGCCCGCGTCCTCTACATCAGCGACCAGGCCTCGCCGGACTATGCCGATGCCACCTGGTCACTGCAGGCGCAGTGCCGTGGCCCGGGACCGCTGGACAACCACGTTGCCGTCATGGCCCTGTGCGACCTGCTGTCCACGCTGGTGATCGACGCCAGTGGTGCGGCGGGACGCAAACGCCTGGCGGCGGTGGAGCAGGAGCACGAAGAGCTGGGCGATTTCGATTGACTTGCCGGCATGCAAGCAGGAAATCCTGATTTCGTGATGGCAATCTTCCTGGCGCCCTGTTTTCATGCGCGCGGCGCTCCTTGCCGGTGCGTCTATCCCTGAAGCCTCCCTGTCAAGGCGCGTCCAGCGGTCGCGCAGTGGATTGATAGACAAGTGCCGGCTGGCCGCTACAAGACGGTGGCGATGCGGCTTCTCCCTTGTCCATGGCCGGTTTGCGGCCGACGGATCTTGCCATGCCATGTTGATGTCCGACTGCATCCTGTGCTGGCATGACGATTGCTAATGCCTCTGCAGAGTGAAATTACGATTTCAATGATTAATATAATTTGAAATCTCTATTCCATTCATGGGCATGCTGGACTACGCTATCAATACGGTGACGTACAACACCCACCGGGTTCCACAGCCTTGCACCATCCGCCCAACGAGCAGCATTCATTTGCCGTCCCCACGCAAGAGGAGCAGACCATGGCTGGACCCACACTGTCGTCACCGGATATTCCGAATTCGCCGCGCGTCGCCGAGCTGGATGGCGCGCTGGAGAAGATCGGCGTCACCCGCTCGCACCACACCATCATCTTCCTGATCCTGATCGGCTGCCTGTTCGACAGCTTCGAACAGAACGCCATCGGCCTGGTCGGCCCGCTGCTCAAGCAGCAATGGGGGCTCACCGCCACCGACATCGGCTTGCTCAATACGGTCACCTTCGCCAGCGCGGCCATCGGCCGCATCGTCTCGGGTCTGGTAGCCGACCGCTATGGCCGTCGCGTCATGCTCAGCCTGGACCTGCTGCTGTTCACGCTGGGCGCGGGCATCTGCGCGCTGGCGCCGGACCTGACGGTGATGGCCATCGGTCGCGCCATCGTCGGTTTCGGCCTGGGCGGCGAGATCGCCATTGCCGTGACCATGCTGGCCGAGTTCTGCTCCAGCAAGTTCCGTGGCACGGCCGTGGGCCTGGTCAATGTCGGCGCCGGCGGCATGGGCAATTTCCTGGCGCCGGCCTTCGGCCTCCTGGTCTTTACCCTCTTCCCGGGGGAGAGCAGCTGGCGCTGGCTGTTCTTCTGCCTGATGTTGCCGGCCCTGCTGGGTGCCTTCTATCGCCGCTACATCCCGGAGACCCCGCGCTTCCTGCTGTCGCGTCACAAGATCGCCGAAGCCAATCAGGTGCTGGCGCGCCTGGCCAGCGGCAGGCTCTCTGGCCCGGCACCGCAAGGCCAGGCCTGGATCAGCGACGATGGCCGCCGCGAACAGGCCGCGCCGGTCAAGGTGCGCTCCATGGAAATCTTCCGGGGGCCGCTGGCACGCCGCACGCTGCCGCTGTGCATCGCCATCTGGATGACCTATGGCGCGCAGATCTCGGTGCTGACCCTGATGCCCACCATCCTGGTGAGCCTGGGCTACAGCATGTCCAAGAGCCTGTTGTTTACCATGGTGATGCAGAGCGGCAGCCTCCTGGGCGCCTTGGCGGCCTCGGCCTTTGGCTTCCACCTGCCGCGCAAGCCCGTGCTGACGGCGGGTGCCATCGGGGCTTGCCTGGCGGCGCTGATCATCGGTTTCCTGGCCAAGAGCATCGTGCTGATCCTGGCTGCCGGTGCGGTGTTCCAGTTCTTCGTGCTGCTGCTCAACACCACCATCTGGATCTATGCGCCGGAACTCTATCCGACCCGGGTGCGCGCCTTCGGCACGGCCTTCATCCTGGCCACCGGGACTGCTGCCGGCGCCTTCATGCCGCTGGTGGCGGGGCGCCTGTTCGATGCCTTCGGCCTGGCGGGTGTGTTCGGCATGATCGCCGCCATGTATTGCATCTTCACGCTGGCTGTGCGCACCGTGCCTGAAACCTACGGCAAGTCGCCCGACGCGCCCCTGCAGGACGACGCCCCGAGCGCGCCGGTGCAGGTGGTCGCGGCGCGCAGTTGATCCCTTTTTTCTACCGAGACTGGCATGCCGCATATCCTGCTGATCAATCCCAATTCGTCCGAGGCCACCACCGCCATGATGGTGGCCATCGCCAGCGCCGAACTGCCATCGGGCTATCGCATCACCGGTGTGAGCGCGGGGCAGGGGCCGGGGATGATCGTCAATGCCGCCGAGCTCGACGCCGCCGCGTCCGAGGTCGAGCGTAACTGGCGCGAGGCAGGGCGGCAGAGTGCGGGAGCGATCATCAGTGCTTTTGGCGACCCCGGTATCGAGCGGCTGCGTGCACTCGATGCCCGACCGATAGCCGGCCTGTGCGAAGCGTCGATGCTGGAGGCAGCGCAGGGCGGACGCCGCTTCGGCGTGGCGACGGTGACGCCGGAGCTGGCCGGCGTCATTGGCGAAAAGGCGGTACAGGCCGGTGTGGGCCATCTCTATACCGGCATCCGCCTGACCGCGGGTGATCCGCGCGTGCTGGCGGGTGATCCACAAGCCCTGGAAGACGCGCTGGCCCAGGCGGTGCGGGAGTGCGTGGAAATCGATGGCGCCGAGGCCGTGGTGATCGGCGGCGGGCCTTTGGGCCAGGCGGCCATTGCGCTGGCGCGGCGCTTCACGGTGCCGGTGATTGCCCCCATCCCGGCCGCCGTGCGCCATGTATTGAAGGCCTTGCAGAGGCAGCAGGCCGCCTGAGGCCGCGCGCCTACAGCATTGCCAGCGGCTGCTTGCGCCGGGGCGGCGGGAAGGCGGCGTCCAGTGCCTTGAGATCGGCATCGGTGAGTGCAATGTCCAGGCAGCCGCGATTGAGCTGCACATGCGCCTCGTCGGCGGCCTTGGGAATGGCGATCACCCCCGGCCGGCGTAGCACCCAGGCCAGCGCCACCTGGGCCGGCGTCGCTGCGTGCCGTTGCGCCACCGCCGCCAGCGCGGCGTTGCCGAGGATGCGGCCCTGTTCGATGGGCGAGTAGGCCATCACGGCCACTCCCCGCTCCAGCGACTGCGGCAGCAGGTCGAATTCGATGCCACGCCGCGACAGGTTGTAGAGCACCTGGTTGCACAGGTACTTGTCGCCCTGCGGTTCTTCCAGCAATTCATCGATGTCGTCGCCATCGAGGTTGCTCACCCCCCAGCCACCGATCTTGCCCTGTGCCTGCAGCGCCTGCATGCCCTCGATGGTGGCCGCGAGCGGATACGTGCCACGCCAGTGCAGCAGGTAGAGGTCGATGCGCTCGGTCCCCAGGCGCTTGAGGCTGGCCTCGCAGGCAGCGATGGTGCCGCGCTTGCTGGCGTTGTGCGGCAAGACCTTGCTGACCAGATAGACCTCATCACGGCGCCCGGCGATGGCGCGCCCGACGATGCGCTCGGCCCCGCCCTCGCCATACATCTCGGCCGTATCGATCAGGGTCATGCCCAGCGCCATCCCGGCTTGCAGCGCGCGCACCTCGGCGGCGGCCTGCGCCGGGGATTCCCCCATGTTCCAGGTACCCTGTCCCAGGACAGGCACGCGGTCGCCATTGCGCAGCGTGATCAGCGGGATCGGCTTCATGGATGAGTCTTCTCGGCGTGGACAGGGCGGGGGATCATTAGAACGCATTTTTGCCTTCGCATCATCACGCAGCGCACATAGTGACCAGATGATGCCCGATGGCAATGCGGCGACCCGCTTCGCCGGTACATTGTGGCGGGCGGCAACTACTGGCATGATCGCTGCCACTATCAGATTCCGGGGGGAAATCCATGCTGCGTCGTCTGCGTACCGCCTTTGCCAGGCACTGGGCCCGTTGGCTGCTGGCGCTGGTGCTGACCGGTGTGGCGGGGGCCGAAGTCACGGGCATGTTGCCCCGTGCACTGGTGGAGCGGCTGGACCTGTTCTTCTATGACCTGCGCATGCGGGTAACCAAGCCCGACCTCGATCCGCGCATCGTCATCGTCGACATCGACGAGAAGAGCATTGCCGCACTGGGGCGCTGGCCCTGGAGCCGTGATGTGGTGGCGCAACTGGTGCGGCAGATGACGCAGACCTACCAGGCACAGTCGGTCGGTTTCGACGTGGTCTTTGCCGAGCCTGATACGAGTTCCGGCTATGGCCGCCTGCAAGACCTGGCCCACGGGGCCTTGAAGGACGTGCCGCAACTGGCCCGCCAGCTGCAGCGGCTCAAGCCCGAGATGGACTACGACGCGCGCCTGGCCGAGGCCTTGCAAGGCCAGCCGGTGGTGCTGGGCTACAACCTCTCCAACGATCCCGGTGCCATCGCCAAGGGGCAATTGCCTGCCCCCGTCTTCAATCTTGCCGACCTGGGCGGACGCAGGCTGGAAGCGATCGGCTGGCGCGCCTACGGCGCCAACCTGCCGCAACTGCAGGCAGCGGCGCGCGCCGGTGGTTTCTTCAATCCGGTGACCGACGACGATGGCGTGATCCGCGCCGTGCCGCTGATCTCCCAGTTGGGCGAGCACTTCTATGAATCGCTGGCCCTGGCCACGGCGCGGGTGGCCTTGAACGGCAAGCGCGTCAAGCCCATCTTCCTGCAGGACGAAACCGTGTTCTCCGGCGACCAGGTACGCGACTACGGCGCGCTGGCCGGCATTGCCGTCGAGGTCAGGCCGCAGCCGCTGTTCATCCCGGTCGAGCGCAAGCTGACCACGCTGGTCACTTATCGCGGACATGGTGGTCCCAATGGCGGGGCCTTCCGCTACGTGTCGGCCATCGACGTGATGCGCGGCACCTATCCGCACGACCAGCTCGATGGCCGCATCATGCTGGTCGGCACCACCGTGCCGGGCCTGAACGACTTGCGGGCCACGCCGGTCAGCCCGGTCTATCCGGGCGTGGAGATCCACGCCAACCTGGTGGCTTCCATCCTCGACGAAGACTTCAAGGCCCGCCCCGATTTCGCCCAGGGCTTCGATCTCCTGCAGGTATTGGCGGTGGGGCTGGTGCTGGGTTTGCTGCTGCCCATGCTGGGGCCCTTGTGGTCCATCGTGTTGACCCTGGCCACGGCGGCCGGGCTGGGTGGTCTCAACTTCTGGCTCTACAACAGTGCCGGCCTGGTGCTGCCGCTGGCCACTGCCTTGTTGCTGGTGGGCTTGCTGTTCATCTGCAACCTGGGTTGGGGCTACCTGTTCGAATATCGCAACCGCAAAGCCATCGTCAACCTGTTCGGCGAATACGTGGCGCCTGAACTGGTCGCCGAGATGGCCGCCAATCCGGCCAGCTACAACATGGATGGCGAGATCCGCGAGCTGACCGTGATGTTCTCGGACGTGCGCGGCTTCACCACCATCTCCGAGAGCCTGCAGCCCAACGAGCTGCGCGAATACATCAACGTCTACCTGACCGCGATGTCGGAAGACATTCGCGGCAACCGCGGCACCCTGGACAAGTACATCGGCGACGCCGTCATGGCCTTCTGGGGCGCGCCGCTGGAACTGTCCGACCACGCCGCGCGGGCGGTCGCCACCGCCCTGAAGATGCAGCAGACCACGCTGCTGTTGAACGAGGAATTCATCCGCCGCAACTGGCCGCCGCTGAAGATAGGCGTAGGCCTGAACACCGGCCAGATGCGCGTGGGCGACATGGGTTCCAAGATCCGTCGGGCCTATACGGTCATGGGTGACGCGGTCAACCTGTCATCGCGCCTGGAGTCGATCACCAAGGTCTATGGCGTGGGCGTGCTGGTTGGCGAGGCCACGCGCCAGGCCGCGCCGCAATTTGCCTATCGCGAACTGGACCGGGTCCGGGTCAAGGGCAAGAACGAGCCGGTGCCCATCTATGAGCCGCTGGCCCTGGAGAATGAACTCGACGCCGCGCTGCGCGAGGAAGTGGCGCAATGGCATGCGGCGCTGGTGCAGGTACGCGCGCAGCAATGGGATCAGGCGCAAGCGGCCCTGCAGGACTTGCAGGCGCGCCAGCCGCGCGGGTTGTATGTGCTCTACCTGGAACGCATCGCGCACTACCGCAATGCGCCGCCGCCGGCGGACTGGGATGGGGTGACGACGTTCGAGAGCAAGTGATGCCGCAGGGGGTAAGCAGCTTTCGCCGGGTCATTCCCCCCGCTTGTTGCTGAAGCGCGGGGACTGCCGACTGGACAAGTGTGCAGCTCGATGGCCTTGCGCTGAAATTGCATACACCCGCATGCAAAATTATTTCCAGGTGGAAATCGAAGTGTGGGGAATATCGCGCAAACGCCCACTGGAGGCGGTTTTCCAGCAATTATTATCGACGCACACAGGCTGAATCACTATACTTTACAAGCTTTAATTGCCATCAAGCTGACATAGTCTGACCGAAACTGACGGGCGGCTGACAAGGCTTTTCCGGTGACTGCATGTCCCTCTCCAAGAAGAGGCGCATCGACATCGGGACAAGGTGGTGGCAGGGGATTCTTGGCGATCTTTCCATCTTCGCGTCAGGGGGCGCAGGGAGATCGCAAGGGCAGGTGCATCGCTTTCCGGCGGTGCGTGGGGAGATTGAATAATCGGGGGAGGGCCGCGCCGGGGCGGCTCCGCATAGCAGATGAAACGATGTTTGCAGCATTACGTGGTGGGCATGGTCTTGCTCGCCACGACCGCAGGTGTGGCGGCGCAGCCCGCACCGGCGGTGACAGCCACAACCGAAGAGCGTTTCGATATCCGTGCTTTCGTCGTCCAGGGCAATACCCTGTTGTCGGCCGCGCAGGTACAGGAAGCAGTGGCACCCTTCAGCGGCAAGGGGCGTGTCTACGGTGACATCCAGCGCGCGCTGGAGGCGCTGGAGAACGCCTATCGCAGTGCCGGCTATACCGCCGTGCAGGTACGCGTGCCGGAACAGGAGCTGACCTCGGGCGACGTGCGCCTGGACGTGGTCGAGACCGTGATCGGCAAGGTGATCGTCAGCGACAACCACCACTTCAGCGAAAAGAACATCCGCGCCAGCATCCCCAGTCTGAAGGAGGGCGAGGCGCCCAACCTGCGGCGCATTTCCGAGTCGGTGCAACTGGCCAACGACAATCCGGCCAAGCAGCTCAATGTCACGCTGACTGCCGTCGAGGCGACCGACCAGATCGATGCCACCGTGTCGGTCAAGGATGACCCGCCAGTACGGCTGATGGTCAACATCGACAATACCGGTACCGGTGACACCGGCCACTGGCGCACCGGCGTGGCCCTGCAACATTCCAACCTGTTCGATCGCGACCAGGTGGCGACCGTGGCCTATACCACCTCGCCCGATAGCCCCTCCGGCGCCAAGGTCGACCTGTACTCGCTGGGCTATCGCGTACCGCTCTATGCGATGGGCGACAGCATCGACTTCATCTACGGCAAGTCCAACGTCAGCTCGGGCCAGACCCTGGCCGTCAATTCCACCCTCGATATCACCGGCCGCGGCGAGGTCTATGCGCTGCGCTGGAACCACTACTTCGCCCGCAGCGGCGAGTGGGGCAGCAAGCTGGTCTTCGGGGCCGACTACAAGAAGGTCGATTCGTCCTGCGCCATCAATGGCGGCGCATTGACGGGGGCATCGATCAATACCTGCCAGCCGTATTCCACCTTGCCCCTGTCGGTGGCCTACAGCGCGCAGCGCCAGGGCGTGGGCCAGATCATCGACTACAACATCGGCATCGCCCGCAACATGGCCATCAGCCAGGCGCGCTACAGCGATACCCTGCAGGTCACCGATCGCTATTCGCTCTTTACCGGTGGGCGCCAATCGATGGACAACTTCATCGTCATCCGTGGCGGGGCGTCGTGGTTCAAGGGCCTGGCCGATGACTGGCAGATGCGCCTGGCCAGCACCATGCAGGTGTCGCCTCATGCGCTGCCGCCGGTGGAGCAGTTCGGCCTGGCCGGCGCCAATGCGGTGCGCGGTTTCACCGAGCGCGCGGTGGCGGCCGACAGCGGCGTGGTGATCAACAGCGAACTCTATACGCCCGACCTGCTGGCCAAGCGCGACCTGAAGGGCTCGATGCGCCTGCTGGCCTTCGTCGATGCTGGTCGTGGCGCCAACAACAATGTCACGGCCAGTTCATCGGTCCCCTCCACGCTGACGCTGGCCAGCATCGGCGCGGGCCTGCGCTATGCACTGGGACGCGATTTCAACCTGCGCCTGGACGTGGCGCGGGTACTGCTCAATGGTAATTCCGCGACCGAACAGAGAGGCGATCTCAACGCCCACCTGAGTGCAACCCTGGGGTTCTGACATGACACCGACATCCACTTTGCTCCAGCCACAGCCAAAGTCACCGCCGGTGGTGGAGCTGCTGCCGCCGTCCATGATCGTGCGCGTGGGCAGGCGTCGGCTGACCTTGTCCTGGCGTGCGCGCAAGCCCTTGCCGCAATTGCTGGCGGGCCTGTTGCGTCGTTCATGGCGTAGCCTGCTGGCGCCGGCCCTGCGCATATCGATTGCGGCAGCGGCCGTGTGTGGCGCCTGGCAGGCGCCGGTGCTGGCGGCCGCGCCTGCTGCCGGCACCCTGCCTACCGGCTGGAGCGTGATCAATGGCAATGTCACCTTCACCCAGAACGGCACCACGCTCAATATCAACCAGCTTTCGCCGCAGGCCATTGCCGGCTTCGTCTCCTTCAGCATCGGCTCGGGCGCGGCGGTCAACATCAGTCAGCCCAGCACGACCTCGGCCTTGCTGGCCAAGGTGAGCGGCGGTGATATCTCGCAGATCTATGGCCGCCTGAGTGCCAACGGCACCGTGGTGCTGTACAACCCCAATGGCGTGGTGGTCGGTCCCAGCGGGACCATCGATGCGGGGCGCTTCATCGCTACCTCGCTGGCCATCAGCGATAGCGACTTCCTGGCCGGCAAGCTCAATTTCGCCAGCCAGGGCGGCGCCGGCCTGGTGGATAACCAGGGGACCATCCAGTCGGCCACCGGTGGCAGCGTCTACCTGATCGGCGCCAACGTGTCCAACAGCGGCGTGATCCGCAGCCCCCAGGGCGAGGTCATCCTGGCCGCGGGCCAGACCGTGACCCTGGCCGACACGGCCACGCCCGGCGTGACGGTGAATGTGACCGGTAGCACAGCCTCCGTCACCAACCTGGGCAGCATCACCGCAGAGGCCGGCCGTATTGGCGTGGCCGCCGGCCTGATTACCAATAGCGGCGTCATCAACGCCTCCAGCGTGGTGCGCGAGGGTGGACGGATCTTCCTGCGCGCGTCGCAGAACCTCACGACCACGGCCAGTTCCAACATCAGCGCCGATGGCACCAGCGGTGGCAACATCAGCCTGGTGGCGCAGAACCAGGCCTTCATCGACGGCGACGTTTCGGCCACCGGCGCAGCGGGCCAGGGTGGTTACGTGGAGACCTCCGGCCTGAAGAAGCTCGATGTGGTCAAGGTACCCAAGGTCGGTTCGGGCGGTAGCTGGCTGATCGACCCCTATGACCTGCAGGTCGTGGCCGGCGGCGCCTCCGTGGATGCCTCCCAGGAGGACTGCAATTGCTACGCCGTCAGCTCCTCGGGCAGCGTCTCCCAGATCGGTGCCGACACCATCACCGGTCAGCTCAATGCCGGCGTCAACGTGACCCTGGCTACCGGGGCCGGCGGCAGCCAGGCGGGCAACATCACCGTCAGTGCCGACATCGCCAAGACCGGCAACGTGAGCAGCACGCTCACGCTCAATGCCGCCAACAACATCAGCATCAACGCCAACATCACCAGCACCAACAGTACGCTGGGCCTGACCCTGCATACCGGCGCCGGCGAGGATGTCAGCTATGACCCCACGCGCATCAGCACCATCGGCAACGGCGCGCGGGTGCTGCTCAATGGCGGCACCCTGAATGTGTGGGATGGCATCGAGGGCTCGGGCAACCTGTCCATCGCCAACGGCACGCTCAGCCTGGGAACTGGTGGCGCGCTGACGGCGCGTAGCCTGCAAGTGGGCAGCGCCGGCACGCTGACGCTGGACAACGCCCAGGTCAGCCTCAATTCGCTGAGCAATGACGGCACCGTGCGCCTGGCCAGTGGCTACAACAACATCAGCGTGGCCAACAGCCTGGACAACAACGGCACCATCTACGTCAATGCCAGTGGCCGGCTGCAGACCAGCCTGGGCGTGAACAACAATGGCGGCGGCCAGATCCTCTTCAACGGCGCCGATACCACCTTCACGACCGCGGGCAATGGCCAGTGGGTCAACAACGGCACCATCAACGTCAGTGGCAGCGGCCAGACGGTGAGCCTGTCCAGCAAGGGGGGGCTGATCAACAACGGCAACCTCTCCGTGAGCAACAGCGCGACGTTGCTGGCCACCGACACCGGCAGCCTGACCAACAATGGCACGGTCACCCTGAGCGGCGGCACGCTGTCCTTCTATGACATCACCAACAACCAGAACGCGACCATCGCCGGCAACGGCACCCTGGTGGCGTCGGACCTGGTGAGCAACAATGGCAACCTGGCTCCCGGTGGCGACGGCACCACCGGCAACATGACCATCGCCGGCAACTTTAGCCAGGGCGCCACGGGGGTGATGATGATCGACATCGCACCCGACGACATCACCGACCGGATCACCTTCACGGGCGCCTCGGTCAATCTGGGTGGCACCCTGAAGACGCGCCTGCTGGCCAACTATGTGCCGACCCTGGCTGTCAGTGTCAGGCCGCTACTCTCCACCAATGGTTTCGGTAGCAGCTATTTCCGCTATGTGACCGGCGATGTGGTCACCGCCAATGGCGCGGCCAGCATGTTCAAGGCGGTCTACGGTGGCGACGGCGGACTGAGCCTGTCCTTGATGGCCGGCCAGAACTTCTACGCGGTCAACTCCGAGGGCGGATGGGGGAGCAGCGCATCCTGGCAGGATGCCAACGGCCAGCGCATCAGTACCTACCTCCCGACCCAGGTCGATACGGTCGTCGTCAACAGCAGCGTGGTGGCCGTGCACGACGCCGGCAACGACGTGATTGGCGGGCTGCAGGTCAACAGCGGCGGTGAATTGCAGCAGCAGGCCGGCAACCTCACGGTGTCGGGCAACTCCACCATCGCGGGGACCGCCAATGTCAGCGGTGGCGCCCTGACCCTCAATGGCGTCAACGCCCTGGCCGGCAGCGTGATCCTCAGCGGCGGCTCGCTGACCACCAGTGGTACCACCAACATCACCGGGACGCTCAATGTGTCCGCCGGCAATGTCACGCTCAACGGCAACAGCACCGGCAATGGCACCATTACGATCGGCAGCAGCAGTGTGCCCAACAACAACGATGACGGGCCCAATGCCCAGAACGTGGAGATGCCGGTAGGCGACGCCAATGTCACCATCGCCAATGCCTCGCAGGCCAGCCTGAACGTGCAGCTCAACAATGGCAACCTGACCCTGGCCGGCGGCGCCCGTTTCGCCACCCTGAACGTGGCTAACGGTACGGTCACCGGCAATACCGGCTCGCAACTGTCGGTCTCGGAGAGCTTTACCCAGACCGGTGGCACCCTGACCCTGGCCGATGCGGCCCTGTCGCAGTCCAGCGGCGCGCTGGCAGTGGGTAACATCAGCGCCAACCATCTGGTGCTGGAGGCGCAGAACGGCAACATCACGCAAAACAGCGGAACCAGCTTGCACGTGACGACGCAATTGCTGGCCTCGGCCTCCACCGGCATCTCGTTGAATCAGTCCGGCAACCAGATCGCAGGCTTTGCCGCCTACAACCGTGGCACCGGTGACATCACGCTGACCAATCACCTCAACACCACCGATGCCAGCGTGGTGACGCTCAATGGCCTCTACACGGCGCGCGGCAATATCACGGTCGACAATACCGGCGGCATGGCGACGGCGGCGCTGGGCAGCAGCGCCAACTTCCTGGGCAGCCTGCCCTCCAATCCCGATGGGTCTGCCGTGACGGTCGCCAGCCGGCTTGCCATGCTGGGGATCACGACCAACGGCCAGGTCAAGAGCGCCAACGGTTCGGTCAGCCTGGTCACGCACAGCCCATTGACCATCGGTGGCGGTGGCGTCAGCGCCTCGGGCAATATCGTGCTCACGGCGGGGAGTTCCAACGGCACCAATGACAACCTGGTGGTCAATGGCGTGCTGGTCTCGCTGGGCGGCAACATCACGCTCAGTGCCGGCGATTCCATGACCATCAACGCCAATATCTCCACCTCGCCACCGGGCGTGGCGCTGCTGTCGGTGGATTCGGGAGCAGTGATCGGTTACGCCCAGGGCGTGAGCATCACCGATGCCAACGGTACGCGCATTCCGGTGCCGCTCAGTACGACCGGCAGCACCAGCCAGACCGACCAGGCGGTGCAGCAGCAACAGAACCAGCAGACCCAGAACCTGCAGAGCACGCTCAACGGTGCACAGCTGTCCGATACGGCAGCGCAGTCGGCGGGCAATGTGGTGCAGCAGAACAGTGTCGGTGGACAGACCGTGGGCGGTACCTCGGGCAATTTCGGCGATGAGGGCAGCGACAAGAAGCAAGCCAAGAAACCCCTGCCCATGTGCACCTGAGCCAGTGAGATTGACGACACCATGAATTCGTTTATACCGAAGCTGTCGCAGGCGCTCCGTCATGGCCTGCTTTCCCTGGGCCTGGCCCTGTTCATGCTGGGTGCAGCACAACTGGCGCAGGCCCAGGTGGTGGGGCAGGTGACCCATCTCTCGGGCGTGCTCACCGCGCGTCATGCCGATGGCACGCGCGCGGTGCTGGCGGTGAAGTCGGCCATCCAGCAAGGCGACAGCCTCATCACCGAGCGCGAGACCTATGCCCGCGTGAAGTTCGTGGACGATGCCGAGATCGTGCTGCGCCCGGGGACCGAAGTGGCCGTCAGCAAGTATGTCTATGACGAGAAGAAGCCGCAGAACGACTCGGTGGCCATCGGCCTGGTCAAGGGCGGCTTGCGCGCGGTGACCGGTCTGGTCGGCAAGCGCAACCACGATGCGGTCAACTTCGATACGCCCACGGCCACCATCGGCATCCGTGGCACCCATTTCGGGGCGCTGTATTGCCAGAACGATTGCGGCGGTATTCCAACACCGAACGGCCAGCCACTCAACAATGGCTTGCATGTGGATGTGGCGACGGGGGCGATCCTGGTCAGCAATGCCGGTGGCAGTGCGATATTCAGCGCAGGCCAGTTCGGCTTTGTGCCGGGACCGACGCAGCCGCCGGTGATCCTGCCACAGGGCCAGGGATTCTCGGTGACCATGCCCCAGGCCATCAGCAGCAATGGCAACAACGGCACCCAGAAGATCGGTGCGGCCAAGCTGGATGCGTGCGTGACCCAGTAGGCCAGTCGGCACGGCCAGCGCCATGAGAAAGGGCGCCTGCACTTGCGTGCCGGCGCCCTTGTCGTCCGGGCCCACCGGGCCCGGATCAGAATTCCAGGATGGTACCGGTGTCGAGCATGCGGGGGCGGTGTGGTCCGCTGCCGGATGCGATCTCGTCGGCAATCTGCTGCAACTGGCCGGGCTTGGCATGGGTGATCCATACCTCCGGCCGGGATTGCAGCTGCTGCAATTCGTCCAGTAGCAGGCTGGGGCACAGGTGCTTGGACAGCAGCGCCAGTTCGCGCTCGCGATTGGCGAAGGCGGCTTCGATGATGAGGTGGCGCAATTGCCCGATCTGGTTGAGTGCCGTCCACAGCGGCGGGCAGGCCGTGGTGTCGCCGGTGAAGGCCAGCGACGCGCCGCTGGCGTCGTTGCGCAACTGGTAGCCCACGGCCGGTACGGTATGCAGGGCCGGCAGCGGTGTGATGCTGCGCTGGCCGATGCTCACCGTCTGGCCGGGTTCGATGGTGGCAAAGCGCAGGAAGGGCTGCTCGGCCGTCGGGATCACACTGAAATCAGGCCAGATGTGCCAGTTGAAGATGTGCTTGCGGATGATCTCCAGCGTCGCCGGCGTGGCATGCATGGTGAGCGGGGTACTGCGCATGTCGCCCACGCTGTCGATCATCAGGGGCAGGCAGGCAATATGGTCGAGGTGGGCATGGGTAATGAAGACATGGTCGATGGCAGCCAGTCGCTCCAGCGACAGGTCGCCCACGCCGGTGCCGGCATCGATCAGGATATCGCCATCGACCAGCAGCGAGGTGGTGCGCATGCCATTGCCACCAATGCCGCCACTGCAGCCGAGAATTTCTACACGCATCATCAATGCCACTCAAATGGTTGGACCTGCCCGCCAGCGCTCCGTGGGATCCACCTGCAGCGCCCGGGGGTAGCCTGAAAACCCGCGCCAGTGCTGCGTTGTCGGGAAATGTGGCGAATTATGCAACAGCTCGGGATGTTAAGGGATTCAGGCATTCAAATCAATCGGGTTCTCGCGGGCCTGCCTTGCCGTCTCCGCCAGCCATTCTGCGGGGCTGTTGCAAGCGCAGAATTGCAGCCCAAATCCCCTCAAGCTCGCGGCAAGACGCTCTGCTGGCTCGCCTTAGAATCGCGACAATGCCGAAAAAGCATCTGTCAAAAGCGCAGGTCTGCCGTAGTCCGGGCGTGACCGCGCAGTCCACTTTGCCCACGTCAACGCATCAGGAGCAGAATGTTGTTAGCAGTCAATGACGCCGCTTACGCCTGCCTTCGCGCTTCCTGCCGCGTTGCGGAGATTGCTGCATGAACCATCCCGACCAGACTTCGACTCCCGGCCCGCAGCGCGATATCGCCTTCCGGCTGGAACGCCTCACCGAACTGTGCCGGGAGCTGGGCAGCAGTCGCGATATCCCGCTGCTGCTCGAACGCATCCTGCTGACCGCCAAGGACATCACGCAAGCCGATGGCGGCACGCTCTACCGCGCCGACGACAGCGGCCGCAGCCTGCGCTTCTATATCTCGGTCAACGATACCCTGGGCATGCACCAGGGCGGCAGCAGTGGCAAGCCGATCTCGATTCCCGACATCGCCCTGACGCTGCCCGATGGTCAGCCCAACCTGGCGGCGGTGGCGGCGTATGCAGCCAACACCCGCAAGTCGGTCAACATCGCCGACGTCTACCAGGCCAGCGGCTTCAACTTCAACGGCATGCGGCTGTTCGACGAGAAGTATGGCTACCACTCCAAGTCCATCCTGACGGTCCCCATGCAGGACCACGAGGGCGAGCTGGTGGGGGTGCTGCAGCTGATCAACGCCATCGATCCGGCCAGCGGCGAGGCGGTGCCGTTCTCCGAGACCGACCAGCACTTCATCGAAGCGCTGGCCTCGCAGGCGGCCATGGCGATGACCAACCAGCAACTGATCCAGCGCCTGGAACATCTGTTCGAAAGCCTGATCAAGCTCATCAACATCGGCATCGGCGAGAAATCGCCGCACACCGGCCGTCACTGCGAGCAGGTGCCGCAACTGGCCATGATGCTGGCCGAAGCCGCCCACGCGGCGACCGAGGGGCCGCTGGCGGAGTTCCGCATGAACGAGGCCGACCGCCGCGAACTGTGGCTGGCGGGGCTGCTGCATGATTGCGGCAAGATCAGCACGCCGACCCATATCGTGGAAAAGTCGACCAAGATGGAAACCATCTTCGATCGCATCCACCTGGTCGATACCCGTATCGAAGTCCTCAAGCGCGATGCCGAGATCGCTGTGTTGCAGGAGAAGCTGGCCCTGGGCGCGGCGCTGACGCCGGCGCAGGCGGGCGCACTGGATGAGCGCCTGCAGGCGCAGCTGCTGCAGCTGGACGACGAGCGTGCCTTCCTGCGCAAGATCAACATCGGTACCGAAGGCATGAAGCCGGAAGACCAGCAACGCGTCCTGGAGATCGCCGCACGCCAGTGGCGTGGTCCGGACGGCCAGTTGCGCGCACTGCTGGACGATGAGGAATCGGGCAACCTGCGCATCCGCGCCGGGACCCTCAACGATGCCGAGCGCCAGATCATCAACAACCACATCGTGATCACCATCAAGATGCTGGAGTCGCTGCCCTGGCCCAAGCAGCTTTCCCGTGTCACCGAGTTCGCCGGCGGCCACCATGAGCGCATGGATGGCAAGGGCTATCCCAAGGGACTCACGCGCGAGCAGATGTCGGTGCAGGCGCGCATCATGGCCGTGGCCGATATCTTCGAGGCCGTCACCGCCGCCGACCGGCCCTACAAGCGTGGCAATTCGCTCAACGAGGCGGTGCAGATCCTGGCCGGTTTCAAGGCCCGCGACCACATTGATCCTGACCTCTTCGACCTGTTCGTGCGCGAGCGTATCTACGAGAAGTACGCCGAGAAATTCATGCATCCCAGCCAGATCGACGAAGTCGACCTGTCGCGCATCCCGGGGCATGCGCCCTGAAGCGGGCGGCCGACATGGGGTATGCTTGTGCCTGGACCAGCGGCCTTGGCCGCGGGCATGACAGCGCATCGAGGAAAAGCAACACGTGTCTGAGGCAGTAATCCGCACATCTCCCCCCGCCGGCCCTTCCGCCAGTTTCTTCCGCCGCCATTGGCGCGGCGACTACTCGCTGGGCCGCTCCTACTGGCTGCATACGGTGCTGCTCAGTTCGCTGGTGCCGGCCCTGGCCATCTCGGTACTGGCACGGCTGACCAACGACATGCCGGCGCGCTACGGCATGGCCGGCGTGCTGGGCATCGCCGCCTTCAGCTACCTGGCCTGGACCTGGGGGGTATGCGGCTGCTGGCGCTCGGCCAGTCACCATGTGGCGCGCGGCGGCCGGCGCTGGGCCGAAGTAGCGGTCAAGTTTCTCATCGTCTGCGGCGTCATCAGCATGGTCACCAGCACCCTGCGCGCGATTCCCTCGCTGCACGAGCAGCTGGACATCGCCCTGGGCCGGCAGCTGGGACCGCCGGTGGTGTATCAGCTACGTGTGGATGGCAAGTCCATCCTCCTGCAGGGGGGCATGAACGACGGCGCTGCCGATGGCCTGGAGCGCATGCTGCAGCAGTCGCCCTCGGTGAAGACGGTGGTGCTGTACTCGGCCGGTGGCTGGGTGCGCGAAGGCCGTCTGGTGGGTGACGTGATCCGCCGTCACCAGCTCAATACCTATGTGGAGCAGGAATGTTCGTCCTCCTGCACCCTGGCCTTCATGGCCGGGCGCGACCGTGCCATGGATCCGCGCGCGCATATCGGATTCCACACGCTCTATACGGTGGGCGGCGACGATCGCATCAACAAGAGCTTCGACCGCAAGCTGACCTTCGATACCTACGGCAAGCTGGGTTTGCCGCATGACTTCATCGCACGCATCGCCGATACGCCGGCCAGCCAGAGCTGGTATCCGGAACTGGGCCAGCTGCTGCAGGCCGGCGTGCTCACCCGCCTGGCACCGGGCGGGGAGACGGCGCAGATCGCCACCATCGCCACCTCGCGTGACATCCTGGAAGCCGAATTCAAGAAGGGCGCGCTGTTCGACATCATGGCGCGCTACCACCCCAGGGAATTTGCCCACACCATCGACCTGGCCTGGGCCAAGGTCCAGGCGCACGCCTCGGATGCGGCGATCCTGGCGGTCGGGCGCGAGCAGGTCGGCATCCTTAGCCGCCGGCTGTTGCCGATAGCCTCCGACGAATCGCTGGCCGAATTCCAGCAATTGCTGCTGGACCAGGCGGTGGCCCTGCGTGGCATCAGCGTGGCGGCCTGCACCGAACTGATCTATCCGCGTTCGCGGGCCGACGCCGCCGCCGGGCGCGAGGCACCGCAGGCGGTGCTGCCGCAGGAGTTCGCCAACCGCGAGCAGGTGATGACCCAGCACCTCATGCGCGACGCCGATCCCGCCAATGCGGCGCGCTTCACGCTGGCCGAGCGTACCCGCGTGATCCGCCAGGCGCTGGCGCCGCTGACCCAGGAGCAGCTCAAGCTGTTGTCCTCGCCGATGCGCCGGGCCCAGGATCCGGAAGGGACCTGCGACGCCTCCATCGCCTACCTGCGTGCATTGAACCAGTTGCCACCGGAGACACGCCGGGTCGCGCTGCGGGTGCTGTACTCGCGGCAGTGAGCCCGGCGAGGCGGCCAGCAGTCGATGTTGCGATGCGGTAAAATAGCGCCATCCCTGCTTGCGCGCCGCTCCCCTGGCGGTTCCTGGCGCCAGGCCCTTCCCTGAAGCATCCGTCGTTCCGGCAGGCCTGCCGAGCCTGCCTGCTTGTCCAGCCCATGAGCACCATGACCACCACCTCTTCGCGCCTGCGCGCGCTGCGCCAGAACGTCCTGGCCGGCCTGACCACTTCCTTTGCCCTCGTCCCCGAGTGCATCGCCTTCGCCCTGGTGGCGCAACTGAATCCGCTGATGGGCCTGTATGGTGCCTTCTTCATCTGCACCATCACGGCCCTGTTCGGTGGCCGGCCGGGGATGATTTCCGGCGCGGCCGGCTCGATGGCCGTGGTGATCGTGGCGCTGGTGGTGCAGCATGGGCCGCAGTATTTCCTGGCCACGGTAGTGCTGTCGGGGCTGATCATGCTGGCCTTCGGCGCGCTGCGGCTGGGCAAGCTGGTGCGCATGGTGCCGCATCCGGTGATGCTGGGCTTCGTCAACGGCCTGGCCATCGTGATTGCCACCGCGCAGCTGGAGCATTTCCGTACCAACGGTCCGGGTGGCCCGCAATGGCTGCAGGGAACGCCCTTGCTGATCATGGCCGGCCTGACCCTGGCCACCATGCTGATCGTCTGGCTGCTGCCACGCGTGACGCGCGCCATTCCGCCGGCGCTGGCCGCGATCCTGGGCGTGGGGGTACTGAGCTACGCCAGCGGCCTGCACACGCGCACGCTGGGAGACATGGCCGCCATCGCCGGTGGCCTGCCGCAATGGCACCTGCCGGTGGTACCCCTGGACCTGGAGACGCTGCGCATCATCGGCCCCTATGCGGTGCTGATGGCCATCGTCGGCTTGCTGGAAACCTTGTTGACCTTCAACCTCACCGACGAGATCACCGCCACCCGTGGCCAGCCGGACCGCGAATGCCTGGCGCTGGGCGCGGCCAATATCGTCTCGGGCCTGTTCGGTGGCATGGGGGGCTGCGCCATGATTGGCCAGACCATGATCAACCTCGGCTCGGGCGGGCGCTCGCGCCTGTCGGGCGTGGTGGCGGGGGGGATGATCCTGTTGTTCATCCTGTTCCTGTCGCCGGCCATCGAGCGTATTCCGCTGGCGGCACTGGCCGGGGTGATGTTCGTGGTGGCACAGGAGACCTTTGCCTGGGGTTCGCTGCGGGTGCTGGGCAAGGTACCCAGGAATGATGCGCTGGTCATCATCGCCGTTACCATCATCACCGTGATGACCGACCTGGCCGTGGCGGTGCTGTGCGGCATCGTGATCGCCGCGCTGAACTTCGCCTGGCAACATGCGCGCGAGATACGCGCCGACGTCGCCGACGAGGACGATGGCAGCCGCACCTACCTGCCGCACGGCACGCTGTTCTTTGCCTCGACCACGCACTTCCTGGAATTGTTCGACCCGCAGCGCGATCCGCAGCAGGTCACGCTGGATTGCCGCCACCTGCGCCTGGCCGACCATTCGGCCATCGCCGCCGTGCAGACGCTGGCCACGCGCTACGAGCGTGCCGGCAAACAGTTGCGCGTGACGGCCTTGTCGCAACGCTGCGGCCAGTTGCTGGCGCGGGCGGGATTGCCGCAGCTGGCCTGACGCGCAGGAGCGAAAAAAACCCGCCATCGGGGGAGCGAGGCGGGTTGAAGTACCACGGGAAATCATTTCCGCAGACCGCCCCGCATCGCAGGATGCCGGGCGGTTTTCGTTTGTCGGTGCTAGCGCATGGGCATCACAGGCCCAGGAAATCCATCTTGCCCAGCTTTACGCCCTTGTGGCGCAGGATGTCGTAGGCCGTGGTGACATGGAACATGAAATTGGGCAGGCCGAACTCCGTCAGGTATTGCTGCGCGCTTTGCGTGCGTTCCTCGCCGCGCAGCTTCATCGTCACCGGGCGTGCTTCCTGGCCATCGATGGCCTCGGCGGGGATGCTCTCCAGGAAGACGATGGTCTTGTTGATGCGTGCCTGTAATTCGTCGAAGCTGGTCTCGTCGTCGGCAAAGGGCGGCGCGGCTACGCCGGAGAGACGGCTGGCGGTGGCCTTGGCGGTGTCGCTGGCGCGTTGCACCTGCGAGGTCAGCGGGAACATGTCTTCGTACAGGCGGGCCGACAGCAGGCCAGCGTGTTCCTGCCCTTGCGCATCGGCGTGTTGTTCGGCTTTTTCCAGCAGGCTGGAGAGGTTGTTCAGACCGCGGATCAGCAGCGGAATGCTGACTTGATAGAGCGTGATGGACATGGCGTTCTCGATTGTTCCGGGAGTGGTTGGATCGGTACCCGCCCCCGGTCAGGGGAACGGGCATCGCTTGCTGCTGTACTTCTTACTGCGTGGATGACAATTGCGTACCCGGTGTCGCCTGCGGGGCGGGTGTACCCCAGCCGCCGCCCAGTGCGCGGATCAGGTTGACGGTGGAGCGGGCGCGTTCGCCATCCAGGGTCACCGAGGCGCGCTGCTGTTGCAGCACGGTGCGGTCGGCGTCGATCACGCTGAAGTAGCTGACTGCGCCTTCCTGATACTGAGTATGCGACAGCTTGGCCGCACGTGCCGAGGCGGCGACGGCTTCGTCCTGGGCGCGGTTCTGGTCGTCCAGGATGCGCAGGTTGGCCAGGTTGTCTTCCACTTCGCGGAAGGCGTTCAAGACCGTGCCACGATAGGTCGCCACCTGCTCTTCATAGCTGGCGCGGGCGCGATCCACACCGGCCTGGCGGCGGCCGCCATCGAAGAGCGGCATCGACAGCGCCGTGCCCACCAGCGGACCCAGCAGGAAGGTGCGGCTGGACCAGTTGAAGAGATCACCCAGTTGCGCCGATTCGTAACCCAGTCCACCCGTCAGGTTCAGGCTGGGGAAGAAGGCCGACTTGGCCACGCCCACGCGGGCATTGGCCGCGGCCATGGCGCGCTCGGCGGCGGCGATGTCGGGACGACGTTCCAGCAGCGTCGAGGGCAGGCCTGCCGGGACCGACAGCGTCATGCGGACCAGCGCTTGTGGCGCCAGCGAGAACTCGGCCGGGGTGCTGCCCAGGAGGATTGCCAGGGCATGCTCGGCGATGGCGCGCTGGCGGGCGATGCCCAGTGCTTCCGATTGCGCCGAGGCCAGTTCGGAACGGGCGCGTGCCACGTCCACTTCGCTGATGTCGCCTTCATCGAAACGGCGTTGTACCAGGCGCAGCGATTCCTGGCGCAGATCCACGGTGCCACGGTAGAGCGCGGCGGCGGCATCCAGTTCGCGCACCAGGAAGTACTGCTGGGCGACGTCGGCCTGCAGGGCCAGCAGCACCGAGTGGAACAGCGCTTCGCTGCGCTGGGCGTCGGCGGTGGCGGCGTCCACCGTGGAGGCGACGCGGCCGAACAGGTCCACTTCATAGGCCACGTTGACCTGGGCCCGGTAGAGCGTGAAGGGCTGGGTGTTGGCATCGGCCGGCAGGCTTTGCGAGGCCGGGGACGGACGTTGGCGGGTAGCGCCCACGCCGGCATCGACCTGCGGGAAGTAGCCCGAGCGCGCATCGCGGGTCAGGGCACGGGCCTGGCCCAGCCGGGCAGCGGCGGCCTTGAGGTCCTGGTTGGCTTGCTGGGCGCGCTCTTCCAGGGTATTGAGGCGGTCGTCACCAAAGATCTTCCACCACTGGCCACGGGCAATGTCTTCGGCGGGCTGGGCGGTCTTCCACTGGCTGCCGTTCTCGCCGGCTTGCGTGGCGGGGGCGGCTTCCTTGAAGGCGGCCGGTGTATCCACCGACGGGCGCTCGTAGGTCGGTGCCACCGAGCAACCGGCCAGCACCAGCAGCGTTGCCAGCAGGGCCGAGCCGATGCGCACGGGGCGCAGCAGGCGGGTCATCGATTGAGTCATCATTTTTCTTGCTCCATTCATTGGCTGATCGCGGGGATCAACGGTCATCCTGCGAACCGGGCAGGGCGTGCGTGGTGGGTGCCACGTGCGAGCCAGCGGTCATCGGGGCTTCGTGATGCGAGGCCGAGTGCAGCTTGCGGCGGTTGATGGTACGCAGCAGCACGTAGAACACGGGTGTCAGGAACAGGCCGAACAGGGTCACGCCCAGCATGCCGAAGAACACCGCGATACCCATCGCATGACGCATTTCCGAACCGGCGCCCGAGGACGTCACCAGCGGCACCACACCCATGATGAAGGCGATCGAGGTCATCAGGATCGGGCGCAGACGCAGGCGGCTCGATTCGATGGCGGCTTGCACGGCGGTGCGGCCCTGCATCTCCAGTTCGCGGGCAAACTCCACGATCAGGATGGCGTTCTTGGCCGACAGACCCACCAACACCATCAGACCGATCTGGGTGAAGATGTTGTTGTCGCCACGGGTGAGCCAGACACCGGTCAGCGCCGCCAGGATGCTCATGGGCACGATCAGGATCACGGCCAGCGGCAGGGTCATGCTTTCATAGAGCGCTGCCAGCACCAGGAACACCAGCAGCACGCTGATCGGGAACACCCACACGCCAGCATTGCCTGCGAGGATCTTCTGGTAGGTCAGGTCGGTCCATTCGAACTTGATGCCACGCGGCAGGGTCGCTGCAGCCACGCGCTCGGCGGCGGCCTGGGCCTGGTCGGACGAGTAGCCCGGGGCCGGACCACCGTTGATGTCGGCGGCCGTGTAGCCGTTGTAGCGCACCACCATTTCCGGGCCGAAGGTCTGCTTGACCTTCACCACCGAGGACAGCGGCACCATCTCGCCGGCATCGTTGCGGGTCTTCAGCTGGGCGATGTCCTCGGCCTTGGCGCGGAAGGGCGCGTCAGCCTGGGCACGGACCTGGTAGACACGGCCGAAGCGGTTGAAGTCGTTCACATACAGCGAACCCAGGTAGATCTGCATGGTGTTGAAGACGTCGGTCACCGGGATGCCCAGCTGCTTGGCCTTGACGCGATCCAGTTCCACGTCCAGCTGCGGCACGTTGATCTGGTAGCTGGAGAACATCGGGCCCAGTGCCGGTTCCTTGGCGGCGGCCTTCATGAAGGCCTGTGCGGCCTTGTCCAGCTCGGCATAGCCCAGTGCATCGCGGTCTTCGATCTGCATCTTGAAGCCACCCAGCGTACCCAGGCCCATCACCGGCGGCGGCGGGAAGACGGCGGTGAAGGCTTCCTTGATACCACCGAACTTCTTGTTCAGCGACGCGGCAATGGCATTGCCCGACAGTTCCTTGCTCTTGCGTTCCTCGAAGGGCTTCAGGCCCACGAAGACGATACCGGCCGAGGAGCTGTTGGTGAAGCCGTTGATGGACAGGCCGGGGAAGGCGATGGCACTGGCCACACCCGGTTCCTTCAACATGATCTCGCTCATCTTGCGCATCACGTCTTCACTGCGGTCGATCGAAGCACCGTTGGGCAGTTGTGCGAAGGCCACCAGGTATTGCTTGTCCTGGCCCGGCACGAAGCCGCCGGGGACGATGTAGGAAACGCCCAGGGTCGCTGCCAGCAGCACGGCGTACACACCCATGGTGGCGCCCTTGCGCTTGATCACGCCGGTCACGCCGCCACCGTAGCTGTCGGAGGCGCGCTGGAAGAAGCGGTTGAAGCGGATGAAGAAGCCACCCAGGAAGCGGTCCATTTGGCGCGTCAGCCAGTCCGGCTTCTCGCCATGGCCCTTGAGCAGCATGGCCGCCAGCGCCGGCGAGAGCGTCAGCGAGTTGAAGGCCGAGATCACGGTAGAGATCGCAATGGTCATCGCGAACTGCTTGTAGAACTGGCCGGTGAGGCCCGTCATGAAGGCCAGCGGCACGAACACCGCCACCAGCGTCAGGGCGATCGCGATGATGGGCCCAGACACTTCCTGCATGGCGCGATAGGTGGCGTCACGCGGGGAGAGGCCGGCGCCGATGTTGCGCTCGACGTTCTCCACCACCACGATGGCATCATCGACCACGATACCGATGGCCAGCACCATGCCGAACAGTGACAGCGCATTGATGGTGTAGCCGAAGCCCAGCATCAGCGAGAAGGTACCGATGATGGACACCGGCACGGCCAGGAGTGGAATGACCGAGGCGCGCCAGGTCTGCAGGAAGATGATCACCACGATCACCACCAGGGCAATGGCTTCCAGCAGGGTATGCACCACCGCTTCGATGGAAGCACGCACGAACTGGGTCGGGTCATAGACGATGCTGTAGCTGACCGAGGCGGGGAAGTCGGCCGACAGTTCCTTCATCGCCGCGCGCACCTGGGTCGAGACATCCAGCGCGTTGGCGCCCGGTGCCTGGAAGATGGGGATGGCCACGGCCGGCTTGTTGTCCAGCAGTGAGCGCAGGCCATATTCGGAGGCCGCCAGTTCCACCCGGGCGACGTCGCCCAGGCGGGTGGTGGCGCCATCCGGCGAGGCCTTGAGGATGATGTCGCGGAATTCGCCTTCGGTCTTCAGGCGACCTTGTGCGTTCACCGACAGCTGCAGCGGGGTATCCGGCGAGCTGGGCGAGGCGCCGATCACACCGGCGGCCACCTGCACGTTCTGCTCGCGGATGGCGCGCACCACGTCGGAGGCGGTCAGGCCGCGCTGGGCCACCTTGTTGGGGTCGAGCCAGACGCGCATGGCGTAGTTGCCCGAGCCGAACAGGCCCACTTCACCCACACCCTGGATACGCGCCAGGCGGTCCTTGACGTTCAGGACCGCGTAGTTGCGCAGGTAGGTGGTGTCGTAGCGGTTGTCGGGCGAGATCAGGTGCACCACCATGGTCAGCGTCGGCGAGGACTTGAGCGTAGTCACGCCCAGTCGCTGCACGTCTTCCGGCAGGCGCGGCAGGGCTTGCGAGACGCGGTTCTGCACCAGCTGCTGGGCCTTGTCGGGGTCCACCCCCAGGCGGAAGTTGACGGTGATGGTGAGGTTGCCGTCGCTATTGGCCTGCGACTGCATGTAGAGCATGTTTTCCACACCGTTGATCTGCTCTTCCAGCGGCGAGGCCACCGTTTCGGCGATCACCTTGGGGTTGGCGCCGGGATACTGTGCGCGCACCACCACCGAGGGCGGCACCACTTCCGGGTACTCGGAGATGGGCAGCTGGAACATGGCCAGCACACCGCCCAGCAATAGCAGTACCGACAGCACGCCCGCGAAGATCGGGCGGTCGATAAAGAATTTTGAGATGTTCATGTAGGTTCCTTGTCAGTCGTCAGGATGCAAGCGCCCTTGCAGCGGGCGTTGCATCCCCTGCGACCTGTTCTTGCTTGAATGCGAAAGGGCTGGTGCGGTATCAGGCCTTGCCGGCGGCGGTGTTGGCGGCCGGGGTGGCCGCTGCCTGCGGCTGCATCGGGACCACCGTCGGGGTGATGGCGTCGCCCGGACGGATGCGCTGCAGGCCGTTGACGACGATGCGCTCACCGGCCTTCAGGCCGCTCTCGACCACCACCAGGCCATCCTGGCCGGCGCCGACGTGGATCTGGCGATAGTTGGCGTGGTTGTCCTTGTCGGCGACCATGACGAAGCGCTTGTCCTGGTCGGTGCCGACAGCCTTTTCATCGATCAGCACGGCTGCATGCGGCTCGCCGCCACCCAGGCGGACACGGGCGTACAGGCCCGGGACCAGCTGGCCGTCGGCGTTGTCGAACACGGCGCGCACGCGGATGGTGCCGGAGGCGGTATCGAGGCGGTTGTCCACCGAGCCGACCCGGCCCTTGCGCGAGTAGCCGTCTTCATTGGCCAGGCCCAGCTCCACCGGGACGGTGGTGCCGGCAGCACGCGCCGGGTTGACGTATTTCAGGAAGCTCTGCTCATCCACATCGAAGGAGGCATACACCTTGGCTACCGAGACCAGCGTGGTCAGCGGGGCATTGGCGGCGCCCGGATTGACGACGTTGCCCACCGTGACTTCGGCGCGCGAGATGCGGCCCGAGACCGGGGCGGTGATGCGGGTGTATTCCAGGTTCAGGCGGGCGGCGCGTACGGCGGCGCGGGCGGCGGCGACATTGGCGCTGGCTTCGCGGGAGGCGTTCTGCTTTTCCTCGAAGTCGCGCTTGGCGATGGCGTTGTCGCCCAAGAGGCGCTGGCCACGCGCCAGGTCGGAGGCGGTATAGCCGGCACGCGCTTCGGCACCGGCCAGTTGCGCTTCGGCGCGGGCCACTTCGGCCTCATAGGGACGCGGGTCGATGGTGAAGAGCACATCGCCCTTCTTGACCAGGGCACCATCCTTGAAATGCACGGCCGTCAGGGTGCCGCCCACCAGGGGACGGACCTCGACGCGGTCGACCGCTTCGATGCGGCCCGAATAGGCTTGCCAGTCGATGATCTGGCGGTTGACGACTTCGGCCACATCGACCGGTGCCGCCGGGGCGGCGGCCGGACCGGTGCTGGCATTGGCCGAGAGACCGACCACCGAGATGGCGCCGCCGACCGACAGGGCGATGACGGCCAGGACGGTGGCGGTAAGGGCGAAACGCTTGCGCAGGGGAGCTGGAGTTTGCATGTTCTTATCCTCAGAGGGCAGTGGAGGGGGTGAGCTTGAAGGGCAGGTAAGGGTGGTGGTCATCGTTGCCTTGCAGGCTGGCGAAGCGGCAACGCAGGAAATTGACGACTTCCTTGAGCAGGGGCAGATGCGTGCTCAAGGCGCCATGGGTGATGCCGGCAAAGCGCGAGACCTGCGTCGGCACGCCGGCGCGGATCAGGCTGGAGGCGTATTTCTCCGCCTCGGGGCAGAGCACGTCGCGTTCGGCGGTGGCGATGAAGGCGGCTGGCAAGCCCGCCAGGCGGCTCACTTCCAGCGGCGCGGCATAGGGATGCAGGCGCTGCATGGTCTGCGGCAGGTACTGGCGATAGCTGGCGGCGCACTTCTCGGCGGTGAGGTCCGATTGCAGGCGGCCGGCGTCGCCGATCATGCGCATGCTCGGGTCCAGCATGGGGCTGATCAGGATCTGCGCGGCCAGCGGCTTGCCGCAGCGGTCGCGGGTCATCAGCGTCAGGGCCACGGCCAGGCCGCCGCCGGCGTCGTCACCGGCGACCACCATGCGGGCCAGGTCCACGCCGATCTCGGCGGCATGCTTGCAGGCCCAGGTGGCGGCGGCGAAGGCATCTTCGGGCGCGGCCGGGAAGGGTTTGGCCGGGGCCAGCGCGTAGCCCACCGACAACACCACGGCTTGGCCGTGCTGGGCGATGAAGCGTGCCGGAGTATCGGCGTCGTCCAGCGAACCGCTGACGAAACCGCCGCCGTGGAAGTACATCACCAGCGGCAACTTGCTGTCATCGGCGGCCTCCCGCGCCGGCTGGTAGAGGCGCACCGGAATGCGCCCCAGCGGGCCGGGAACGAAGAAATTGCGGATGTTGACGGAATGCGAGCCTTGCATGATGTGCGCCTGGGCCGAAGCCACTTGTCCAAGATTGAACCGGATTGTGCGCCACAGCAGGGACTCAAATAAACACCTATAATCCAACAACACTGTTCGGTAGTTCAGAACAATCAAGGCCAGGAAATTCTTCACAATAGGGCTCCCGATAGCGATGGAAATGCCGCTGCAGCCCGTCCGGGTGGCCTGTGAAAAGGCAGTCCCGGTATTGGGGCGATACAGCGAATTTCCTTGGAATTGATGTAATTTGGTTTAAATTGAAGTGGATTTGGCGGTTTTTTGCCGTATCCATCCAGCATGGCAAGTCGGCGCGCCGGGGGCGGCGCCTCGTTCCATACCGCGTTTTGTCCTGCCCCCGTCTGCCGCCCCGGTCATCTCCGGGGAGATGGCACCAAGGAGAGAGCGATGGACCGTTTCCAGGCCATGCAGGTATTTACCGCCGTGGTGGATGCCAACAGCTTCACACGAGCTGCCGACAACCTGAATTTGCCGCGTACCACCGTCACCACCCTGATCCAGGGACTGGAGAGCATGCTGCAGGTGCGCCTGCTCAACCGCACCACCCGCCGCATCAGCCTCACCCCCGATGGCGCGGCCTACTACGAGCGTTGCGTGCGCATCCTGGCCGACGTCGATGAAACCGAACAATCCTTCCGCAACGTCACGCGCGGCCCGCAAGGGCGACTGCGCATCGACGTTCCGGGCTCGGTGGGGCGCCTGTTGCTGTTGCCCAACCTGTGCGACTTCTATACCAAGTACCCCGACATCGAACTGGTCATGGGCATGGGGGATCGCCCGGTGGACATGGTGCAGGAGGCGGTCGACTGCGTGATCCGCATCGGCGAGCTGCAGGATTCGTCGATGGTGGCGCGCCGCATCGGCACCTTCCAGACCGTCACCTGTGCCGCGCCGTCCTACCTAGAGCGCCATGGCGTGCCGCATACCATCGAGGACCTGGCGCAGCACAAGTCGGTCCATTATTTCTCCAGCCGCACCGGCCGCACCATCGACTGGGATTTCGTGGTCGATGGCGTCACGCGCGAGGTGAAGATGGATGGCAAGCTCTCGGTCAATGACGGCGATGCCTATGTGGAATGCGCCCTGCAGGGATTCGGCATGGTGCAGGCGCCGCTCTACATGGTCACGCGTCACATCGAGGAAGGCCGCCTGGTCGAGTTGCTCTCGCAATGGAAGCCGGCGCCCTTGCCGATCTCGGTGGTCTATCTGCACAACCGCCATCTCTCGCCCAAGGTGCGTGCCTTCGTCGACTGGGTGGCCGAGCTGTTCTCCACCTGCCCGCTGCACAAGGCTTGCACCATGGGCATGGAAGACGACGAGTGCCGCTTCGTCAACAAGTCCGAGCAGACCACGGTGCGTACCGTGGTCGAGCAGTACAACATCGCCGAGAGCGTGTTCTGAGTGGGATGGGTTTGTCGTGATGCTGTGGATTATGCGACGCCAGTCGCATTTTTCGCGTGCCGAAAGCTGCCGATTTCCTGCCCGATTCTCCGTTGATGCTGCTTTGCACCACCGGGTGTGCCAGCCAGCGTGGTGGATTTGCAGCGGTCGGCTTGCCGGGCAGGCATGGCGGCATACCTAATCCTGCTGATTTATTGCCTGATCCTCCAGGGGTGCCGGGTGGAGAATCAGGCAAGCCGGTGGCCGCGTTAAGCTCGCGCCACCCCCTGACTGAAAGAGCCACATGGATCTGAACCTGCACGCCGTCCACGACACTGCCCCGCTGGCCGATCCTGCCCTGGACCTTGCCGCGGCTACCACGCCGCCTGCCCAGGCCGGCGACGATCCCCGCTTCGAGGCCATGCAGCAGGAACTGCTGCAATTGCTGGACCGCTATACCACCGGCACCGAGGGCATCCTCGATACGGCCATTCCCGGCATGGCCATCTACCGCATCACCTGCCCGACCGGCCCCAAGCACGCAGTGCAGAACCCGGTCTTCGCGGTCATTGCGCAAGGCTCCAAGCGCCTGCTGATCGGCGACGAGGTCTACGAATACGATCCCATGCACTACCTGGTGGCCTCGGTGGACCTGCCGGTGGTGGGCAAGGTGATGGTGAGCAGCCCCGAGGAACCCTACCTGGGTTTGCGGCTGGAACTCGATACCCTGGAAATCGGCGCCCTGATCGGCGACGAGAACCTGCCGCTGGCCGCCAGTACGGTCAGCACCGACAGCGCCGCGCGCGGCCTGTATGTGAACCGGCTCGACGTGCAATTGCTGGACGCGGTGCTGCGACTGCTGCGGCTGCACGAGACGCCACGCGACGTCCCCATCCTGGCGCCGATGATACGGCGCGAGATCCTCTATCGCCTGCTGATGAACGGCCAGGGCGCGCTGCTGCGCCAGACCGTGCTGCAGGATAGCCAGATGAACCGCATCGCCAAGGCCATCCGCCTGATCCGCGACGGCTACGACCAGGCCCTGCGGGTGGAAGAGATCGCGCGCGACGTGCACATGAGCGTGTCCTCGCTGCATCACCATTTCAAGCTGGTGACGGCGATGAGTCCCTTGCAGTACCAGAAGAACCTGCGCCTGCAGGAAGCGCGCAAGCTCATCCTCACCGCCGACGCCAGCGTGGCCACGGCGGCGCACCTGGTGGGCTACGAGAGTTCGTCGCAGTTCAGCCGCGAATACAGTCGCCTCTTCGGCGCGCCGCCGCTGCGCGACAAGCGCCGCTGGCAGGAGGAAGAAGCGCCGCTGTTGTAGGCTGTCAGCAGGAGTCGGCGTGGAGCGCTAGAATCGTTGTCCGGTTTATCTTATCCACAAGCCTTCACCATCCACGTTCAACGGAGACAGCATGCACTATCGTCGCCTCGGCAAGAGCAATCTCAAAGTATCGGCCCTGTGCCTGGGATCCATGATGTTCGGTGACCAGACCGACCTGCAGGAGTCTGGCCGCATCGTCGCGTCGGCACGCGAGCACGGCGTCAATTTCATCGATACCGCCGACGTCTATACCAAGGGCAAGTCCGAGGAAATCGTCGGCAAGCTGCTGGCCGGGCAGCGCCATGAGTGGGTGCTGGCCAGCAAGCTGGGCAATCCGATGAGCGGCAGGCCCAACGAATCCAACTATTCGCGCAACTGGATCCTGCGCGAGACCGACAATATCCTGCGCCGTCTCGATACCGACTATCTGGATATCCTCTACATGCACCGCGACTACCAGGACGAGAACCTGGAAGAAGCCGTGCAAGCCCTGGGCGACCTGATCCGCGCCGGCAAGATCCGTGGCTTTGGCGTCTCCAACTTCCGTGGCTGGCGCATCGCCGAGATCGCGCGCCTGTGCGAGAAGAACCATGTGCCGCTGCCGCTGGTGTGCCAGCCCTACTACAACCTGCTGAACCGTCAGCCCGAGGTGGAAATCCTGCCGGCCTGCGCGCACTACGGCCTGGGTGTGGTGCCCTACAGCCCGATCGCGCGCGGCGTGCTGACCGGCAAGTACCAGCCGGGCCAGAAGCCGCCCGAAGACACGCGCGCCGGCCGTGGCGACAAGCGCATGATGGAAACCGAATTCCGCGAAGAGTCGCTGCTGATCGCGCAACGCCTGCAACAGCATTGCGAGGCGCGCGGCATCAAGCTGGGCCAGTTCGCCACCGCCTGGGTGCTGGCCAATTCGGCCATCAGCAGCGTCATCGCCGGCCCGCGCACGCTGGCGCAGATGGAGGATTACTACGACGCCGCCGAGCTGGCGATCAGCGCCGAGGAAGAGGCCCTGGTCGATAGCCTGGTCACGCCCGGTCATGCCTCCACGCATGGCTATAACGATCCCAACTATCCGTTCTTCGGGCGGGTGGTGCGGGGCTGATCCACCCCTTGCAAGACGTGGGGGCCGGCGCCTGGCCGGCCCCTCCGTCATTCATGCCGGGCGTCTTGCTGCAGTGATTCCTGCCTGGTGCCGAGAGCACTGCGGCATCCTCTCCCTCCATTCTCATTTCCACTGCCGACGCTGATGGGCGCTTCCGGGCGCGCAGGCGGGTATCCGCTCGCCCTGTCCGGTAGTGTCATGGCGCAATGTCGCCGGTGGTTGCCTGCCTGCGACGCCGCTGTCAGATGAATCCGATTTGTTTTGCAATAACAAATAAGTTCGCTTATGGTTAACGCGCTGCGCCCATGACGGCGGCGGCACGTCGACCTTCCATGCCGTCGCAGAACGGCCGAGGTCTTGCACAACAACAAGATTCTGGAGACCAGCATGAGCATTCAGGCGTCCAATACGCCCTTGGCGGGGACGAATCCATCCACCAGCAGTACGGCAGCAGCGGAAAGCACCTATCGCAAGGTGTGGCGACGTATCGTTCCCTTCCTGTTCATTTCCTATGTGATTGCCATCCTCGACCGCAACAATATCGGTTTCGCGCAGTTGCAGATGAAGCAGGATCTAGGCTTGACCGATGCGATGTACAGCCTGGGGGCCGTGATCTTCTTCGTCGGCTATTTCCTCTTCGAAGTCCCCAGCAACATGCTGCTGCACAGGTTCGGCGCGCGTCTGAGCTTTGCACGGATCATGGTGCTGTGGGGGCTGTCATCGGTGCTGATGGTGCTGGTGAGCGATACCACCCATTTCTACCTCCTGCGTTTTCTGCTGGGGGTGTTCGAGGCAGGATTCTTCCCCGGGGTGGTGTTCTACCTGACGTTCTGGTTCCCGGGCAAGCGCCGCGCCGGCGTGCTCTCCTGGTTCTATGCGGGGGTGGCGGTGGCCGGCGTGCTGGGCGGACTGGTGTCGGGCTGGATCATGCGCCACCTGGGCGGCGTGGCCGGCTACTACGGCTGGCAGTGGATGTTTGCGCTGGAAGGCGCGCCGGCCGTCGTGCTGGGTCTGCTGGCACTGGTGGTGCTCAAGGACCGTCCCGCCGATGCACCCTGGCTGCAGGAGAGCGAGAAGCACCTGATCCAGAACGAACTGGCAGCCGAGAGGGCGCTTCACCCAGGCAGCGACGATCATTCCGCGCTGGCGGCCTTGCGCAATCCCATGGTGTATGGCTTTGCCTTCGTCTACTTCTGCCTGACCTCGGGGCTGTTGCTGCTGCTGTTCTGGATGCCTTCCATGATCAAGGATCTGGGCATCCAGGACATCGTCCAGATCAGCCTGTACTCCGCCATTCCCAATGCCGTGGGGGCGGTTGGCGTGATCCTGCTGGCGCGTCATTCAGACCGGCAACGCGAGCGCCATTGGCACTTCGTCTTGTCCATCGTCGCAGCAGCGATCTCGCTGGTGGTCATGACCCTGCATCCGGCCAGCCTGTTGGTGTCGCTGCTGTTATTGGCGGTGGCGGCGGTGTCGATCTATGGCGCCCATCCCATCTTCTGGGCGGTGCCATCGACCGTGTTCCGTGGCGCGGGCGCCGCGGCCAGCATTGCGCTGGTCAGCAGCATCGGGGTGTCCAGCGGGATGATCACACCGTGGATCATCGGCCAGATCAAGACCTATACCGGCAGCATGGATTACGCCTTCTATTTCGTCGCGGCTTTGCTGCTGGCCAGTGCGGTGGTGATGTCGCGACTGTTGAGGCGCACGGGGCAGCATTGACGACAAGGACAGGCGATTACGCGTCGTCATCACGCAAGATGGTCTCGAAGTCTTGCCCGCCGTAGAAGATGCCGATGATGGAGACAAGTTCCGGTGCGACATCGTAGGCGATGACTGTCCGCTTCTTGTAGTGGGTGAGGCGCAGGCCCGCTCGCACATCGTCTCGCTGTATCCCCCGGAGGGGAAGTGTGCGCAGGCCTTCGCAGTAGTTCACGATGGCGTCGGTGTAGCGGGCCGCTAGCTCTGGTGAGGCGGCCTGCGCAATGTATCGGTACAGTTCGACAAGTTGTTCCTGGGCTTCGGGGCTGAAGACAACGCGAAAATTCATCGCGTCTTGGCGTGCTCGGCGGCCAGGCGGGCGCGTAGCTGGTCGGCGCTGATGGCGCGTGAAGGGTCAGCCTTCAAGGCGTCATAGGCCGGGCCAACCTGATTGTTCAGCCAGTTTTCCACGGCGCGATCGCGCGCCAGCAAGGTACGCAGTCCGTCGCGTATTACTTCGCTTTCGCTGGCATATTCACCACTACGCACCTTGCTCTTGACCACGTCTGCCATCTCGTTGGGCAGGGTGATGCTCATTTGCTGGGTTGTTCGCATGGCGGACTCCTTCCCTGTGGATAAGATTTAATCCTACTGCCGAAAGGGCCATCTGTCCATGCTGCCAAACAGGAAGGAGTCAGGCGCCTCAACGTAGCGCGCCAATGCGCCTCGCACTCTCCGCCTTGATCTGCTGGATGTCGGTACCCGGCACCACCAGGTCCATGCCGATGGCCTTCATGCGCTGGGCCATGTCCATGGTGCCGGCGAAGATGCCCACGTACTTGCCCAGCGCGCGTGCCTGGGACAGCAGGGCATCGATGGCTTCGTTCAGGCGCGGATGGTCGTAGGCGTCCGGGGCCAGGCCCAGTTCGATGGCCAGGTCGCTGGGGCCGATGAAGATGCCGTCCAGGTCGGGTACCTGCAGGATGGCCTGGGCGTTGGCGTAGCCTTCGCGGGTCTCGATCATCGCCAGGGTCAGGATGGTGCGGTTGGCGTGGGCGAAATAATCCGCGCCGCCGTAGAGGAAGCCGCGTGCCGGGCCATAGCTGCGTCCGCCGCGCGGTGAGTAGTGACAGGCGCGCACGAAGCGTTCGGCATCGTCGGCGGTGTTGATGAGCGGGCAGATCACGCCATAGGCGCCGGCGTCGAGCAGCTTGTTGATCTCGCCCAGGCCGTTCTCGCAGCAGCGCACCAGCGGCACCGCCTGGGTGCTGGAGATGGCCTGCAGCATGGGCAGGGCCGATTCGATCGAGAACGGGCCGTGTTGCAGGTCCACCGTGACGGCATCATAGCCGCTGTGCGCCACCACCTCGGCCAGCAGCGAATTGCCCATCGATATCCAGCCCGAGAGAGCCAGGGTCTTTTGTGCGAACAGGGTGCGCAACCGGTTTTCCCGCATGTTCCGTCTCCATGGTTGAGCCAGCCGTGCGGCTGGCGATGTGCCATGTTAAGTCCGAACGCGACGGCCACGCATGAAAACTCTTCAGGCCATCAGGCCATCAGGCCGCATAGCGGAACGGCGCGTCGTCGATGGCGCGGCTGCGGCCGGCGATCTGGTCGGCCAGCAGCGCCGCGCTGCCGCAGGCCAGGGTCCAGCCCAGCGCGCCCTGACCGATGTTGAGGTAGAGATTGCCCACCGGCGAGGCGCCGACGATGGGCACGCCACTGGGCGTGGCCGGACGGAAACCCGTCCACGGCGACAGCGTCGCATCTTCGCCCAGCTTGCAGTCGGGGAAGAGTTCGGCCATGCCGCTCTTGAGTTCGTCGATGGCGCGCTGGGGAATGCTGCGGTCCCGGCCCACCAGTTCGATGCGGCCCGCCACGCGCAGGCGCTGGCCCAGGCGGGCGTAGACGATCTTGCGCGAGATGTCGGTGATGGAGACCTGTGGCGCGGCCGCACGGCTGACCTCGTCTTCCAGCGGCACGGTGATGCTGTAGCCCTTGAGCGGATAGAGCGGCAGCGACAGCCCCACCTGGCGGGCGAAGTCGGCGCTCTCGGCGCCCAGGGAGAGCACGAAACGGTCGGCGCGGATCCATTCGTCGCCGGCCTGTACGGCCTGCAAGGCGCCCGCCTGCATGCGCGCGGCGCTCACGCGGGTATTGCCGATGAAGCGGAAGTTGGGATCGGCTTGCATCACCTCCACCAGCGCGCGGCAGAACTGCGGGCAGTCGCCGGCTTCTTCGCTGGGGGTGTAGACGCCACCGGCCCAGTCGCGTCGCGAGCGGCCCAGCGAGGGCTCGATGCGGATGCAGGCGGCCGCGCCCAGCACTTCCTGCTGGCAGCCGTATTGCGCCTGGAATTGCACCTGTTGCGCGGCGGCGTCCAGGCCCTGGGTATCGGTGAACATCACCAGCTTGCCCGAGCGCAGGTAGTCGAACTGCAGGTTCAGGCCGGCATTCCACTGGGTCAACTGGTCGCGGCTATAGAAGGCCAGGTTGAGCAGATCGATGGTGGTGCGGCGCACGCGCTGGGCATTGCAGCAGCGCAGGAATTCGAACAGCCAGCGGTACTGGGCCGCCTCCAGCGTGGGCCGCAGGGTCAGCGGCGAATCCTTGCTGAAGGTGTAGTAAGCCCACTTGGACCAGACCGACGGGTCGGCCAGCGGTGCCACATAGGAGTAGCTCAACTGGGCGCCGTTGCCCTGGCTGGTGCCGGCGCCGGGCTGGTCGCGCTCGTCGATCAGGCTGACCTGGTGGCCATCCTGGAGCAGACGGTAGGCAGTGGTCACGCCGATCACGCCGGCGCCCATTACGCAGATATGCATGGTGTTTCGTCAAAGTCAGTGAAGAACCGGCGGCCAGGCCGCATCGGTCCAAACAGACTACCGAAGAGCCACGCGAGTGTCACATGCCGAATCGGCATGAACTTGTGCGCACTTGCAAAACCGTTTTGCGGTCATTGATGACCGGGAAGTGCCCATGCTGCGCTACAATAGCGCCCGATGCAGGCCAGACAGCCGCTGGCCCCGTTCGCAAGGATGGGGCGGGAGGAAGGTCCGGACTCCACAGAGCAGGGTGACGGTTAACGACCGTCCGCCGAAAGCCGGTGCAAGCCGGTATAAGGCGAGGAATAGGGCCACAGAGACGAGCGTATTAAGTTACGGTGAAACGCGGTAACCTCCACCCGGAGCAATTTCAAATAGGCACGCGTTGATGTGGCTCGCGGAGCGTGCGGGTAGAAAGCTTGAGCGGCGGGGCAATCCGTCGCCTAGAGGAATGGCTGTCATAGCGGGTTTCCGCCGTAACAGAATCCGGCCTACCGGCCTGCTTCATTGAATTCATCCCCTTCATAACAAGACTGCGGCCCGTGGGCACTGCGGGTTCCGCGCGAGACACCCAGGAGCCCCATGAACCCATCCGTCGCACCTGTTGCCCCCGTGGTATTTGAAGAACTGACGGCCGCCAATGGCCGTCGCATCGGCGTGGCCACGCTGGCTTCCGAGAAGACCCTGCATGCCATCTCGCTGGAGATGGTCAAGCTGCTCACGCCCCAGTTGCGCCAGTGGCAGGCCGATCCGGGCGTGGCCATGGTGATCCTGCAGGCCCAGGGCGAGAAGGCCTTCTGCGCCGGCGGCGACCTGCAGCATCTCTACCGCTCCATGCGCGAGCACCATGCCGCGCCGGATCGCGACGATATCCGTGGCAACCGTTACGCGGCCGAGTTCTTCGAGCATGAATACCGCCTGGACTATCTTATCCACAGCTTCTCCAAGCCCATCCTGTGCTGGGGGCACGGCATCGTGATGGGCGGCGGCATCGGCCTGATGGCCGGTTGCAGTCACCGCGTGGTCACCGAAAAGTCGCGCCTGGCCATGCCCGAGATCACCATCGGCCTGTATCCCGATGTGGGCGGCAGTTGGTTCCTGGCGCGCATGCCGGGCAAGACCGGTGTGTTCCTGGCCCTGACCGGGGCCAACCTCAATGCCAACGATGCGCTCTTCGCCGGCCTGGCCGATTATCGCGTGGCGCATGCGTCCAAGGCGGCAGTGATCGATGCCCTGCTGTCGCAGGACTGGGGACAGGGCCGGGATGCCGAGCTGCTGGATCGTGTGCTGGCCGCTGCCCAGGCATCCAGCCAGGCGGGTGGGGCGGGCTTTGCGCCGTCCAACCTGCTGGGTCATCTCGACCAGATCGAGGCGCTGTGCCGCCAGCCCAGCCTGCCGGAGATCGTCGAGGGCATCCTGGCGCTGCAGACCGAAGATCCCTGGCTGCTCAAGGCCATCGCCACGCTGCGCGCGGGATCGCCCGGCTCGGCCTGGCTGGGCTACGCCCTGCAGAAGCGGGTACGCCATCTGTCGCTGGCACAGGTGTTCCGGCTGGAATTCGTGGTGTCGCTGCATTGCGCGGCGCGTCCCGACTTCGTGGAGGGCATCCGCGCGCTGATCATCGAGAAGGACCAGAAGCCGCAGTGGCGACCGGCGTCGCTGGCCGAGGCCACGCCGCAGTGGGTGGAAGGCTTCTTCGCCGACCCCTGGCCGGCACAGGAGCATCCGCTGGCCGACCTGGGCGCCTGAGGCGCCGTAGCCGGAAAAAACGGCCTGGGCCGCGCTTACAGGCCCAGGTCAGACAGCCCCGGATGGTCGGCCGGGCGTGGCCCCGAGCGGTCCCAGTGGAACTTGCGCTCGGACTGGCTGATCGGCAGGTCATTGATGGAAGCATGGCGCAGACGCATCAGGCCATGCTCATCGAATTCCCAATTCTCGTTGCCATAGGAACGGAACCAGTTCCCCGAATCGTCGTGCCATTCGTAAGCGAAGCGCACGGCGATGCGGTTGCCTTCGTACGCCCAGACTTCCTTGATGAGCCGGTAATCCTGCTCGCGCACCCACTTGCGGGTGAGAAAACCGACGATCTCGGCCCGGCCGTGGATGAAGTCGGCGCGGTTGCGCCAGCGGCTGTCCTCGGTATAGGCCAGCGAGACGCGCTGCGGGTCGCAGGAATTCCAGGCGTCCTCGGCGGCGCGCGCTTTCTGGATGGCGGTCTCGCGAGTGAAGGGCGGCAGCGGTGGGCGTTGGGCGGGGCTGTTCATCGACGGTCTCCTGGGCTGGTTGGGTGGCTGGCGAAAATTCTAGGCGCCGCCAGGAGCCTTGGCAAACGCAGACTGCGCTTGCAGCAGATGGACGAGGCTGTATGCGCCAGGGAGCGTGGCAACTGTACTGGAAACGGGGAGGTCGATACGGCGGGAGGGGGATGGCCGCTTGCTGCAGGGGGAGGGGACAGCTGGCCGACCCTGGCGGGTCGGCCTCGATTTGAATGCCCTGAACGAGGTTCATGGCATTCAAATGCGGGAATTATTTCTTCTTCTTGTTCACGGCTTCCTTGAAAGCCTTGCCAGCCGAGAACTTGACGGTGGTCGCAGCAGCGATCTTGATCTCTTCGCCGGTTTGCGGGTTACGGCCGGTGCGGGCAGCACGCTTGCCGGTCGAGAAGGAACCGAAGCCAACCAATTGCACGGTATCGCCCTTGGTCACGGCCTTGATGATGTTCTCGATGACGGAGTCCAGCGCGCGCTGGGCTGCAGCCTTGGAGATCTCGGTGTCGGCGGCGATAACGTCAACCAATTCAGATTTGTTCACTTTTAAATTCCTTTCACTGTTAAGGTGCCGAGATTTTAGCACTGTAATGAGCCGGATCAGCAAGCCCTATCTGCGTTTTCAGCCGATTTGACCTGGTCGAAACCGATCTCGATTGAAAAAAATCGATGTGCTTTTCAGCGGTGGCGAACGGCTTGGAAAAAAACCGTCTGGCTTATCGATATTCCCAAAGACACGGATAGTAAAAGTAGGTCGGCGGAGAAGTCAAAGCAAAAACGCATGCGCTCTTTGATTTCTCGAAGATTTGATCAGGATTTACCAAGCGGGATCTGAAATTTTCTGCGCTATCCTGAAACTAAAGTTGCAGCGCAAAATCCATGTCCATTTCTCTTTCCACTCGCAAATCCGACCCGCCATCCGGATGCCATTTCCGCTAGTCCATTGATGCCCGGAAAGCGTGCACGCCAGCTCGGCCATGGCGCGCAAATGCCCGCCGTTACGCAATTTTGACGATAAACACATGTGTATATCTCAGGTTGCACCTTTAATGTAAATCCTAAGTCCTTCATTTTCTTCGAAAAACTTCAAGAAACGGGTTTTTAAGGAGTTGCGCTAAGTCTTTGACTTTATTGGCAAAATCCCGGTTTTTCGCCACGTATACCGCTTGACCTGTCATAGTGCATCCTCTAAAGTGGGCGGCAGTGTCAAAAAGTGTTTTTTTGTGGGGCATTTTGCAAATCCGTTTGCATTTGTCTGAATGACAAGACGCTGAAAAAAACACCCCCCGATCAGCAATCTCGCTCGCCACCGGCGAAGGAAGAAACGACAGTGTTCCAGGGCGCGTCAGCACTCAATCTCGATGCCAAAGGACGGATGACCATTCCGGCCAAGCATCGTGACGCCCTGATTGTGCAGTGCGAGGGCCGTGCCACCGTCACGCGCCATCCGCATGGCTGCCTGTTGTTCTTCCCCCGTCCGACCTGGGAGACGCATCGCGAACAGATCGCCAACTGGCCGATGTCGGCCCGTGCCTGGCAGCGCATCTTCCTGGGCAATGCCCAGGATGTGGAGCTCGACGGCGCCGGTCGCATCCTGATCGCGCCTGAGTTGCGCGCTGCCGTTGGTCTGCAGCGCGACGTGATGTTGCTGGGCATGGGGAGTCATTTCGAGATCTGGGATGCCGTCAAGCTGGCCGAAAGCGAAGCCGAGGCCGTGGCGGGTGGCATGCCGGATGTGTTGAGTAATTTTTCCTTCTGACGGCCGCACAAGATGAATCTGCAACCGGTGCCCGAACTGCAGCACCGCACCGTGCTGTTGGAAGAAGCCGTGGACGCGCTGGCCATTGAGGGTGAGCGCGCCAACGGCGTCTATCTGGACGGGACCTTCGGTCGCGGCGGTCATAGCCGCGCCATCCTGTCCAAGCTGGGCCCGCATGGCCGGCTGATCGCATTTGACAAGGACCCGTTGGCCATCGCCACGGCGCAGAAGATCGAGGACGCGCGCTTCAGCATCGTCCACGACAGCTTCGCGACCATGGACGAAGCCCTTGCCGCGCGCGGCATTGCGCAGGTCGACGGGGTATTGATGGATTTGGGCATTTCGTCGCCGCAGGTGGATGACGCAGCACGCGGCTTCAGCTTTCGCCTGGATGGCCCGCTGGACATGCGCATGGATACCACGCGCGGTGTGTCGGCAGCGGATTGGCTGGCAACGGCAGACGAACAGACGATTGCAAAGGTGATACGAGATTATGGGGAAGAACGGTTTGCTGTTCAGATTGCAAAGAAGATTGTTGCTGGCCGGGCAATCGAGCCAATTTCAAGCACACGACAGCTTGCCGCGCTCGTGGCACAAGCCGTCAAAACCCGCGAGAAAGGCAAAGACCCGGCCACTCGTACATTTCAGGCTGTACGGATTTTCGTCAATCAAGAGCTTGAAGAACTCGAAGTAGGACTGGAAAAAGCGTATCGGCAGATGGCGCAGCACGGGAGATTGGTTGTGATCAGCTTTCACTCGCTGGAAGATCGCATCGTCAAGCAGTTCATGGCCTCCAAGGCCCATGCGCCGCAGCCCGACCGTCGCCTGCCGATCCGCGCGGCCGACCTGCCGCGCGCTGATGCGCGCCTGCTGGCGCGGGTCATGCCCAGCGACGCCGAGGTCGAGTCCAATCCCCGTGCCCGCTCGGCGGTCATGCGCGGCCTGGAACGCGTCACCCCCATTCTGTCCCCCACTTCCGGATCGGGAGCCCAGGCATGACCGGGCGCCTGTGCCTTCTGCTGACCATCATCCTGGTGGGTTGCGCGCTGTCGGTTGTCAGCGCCCAGTACAAGGCACGCAGCCTGTTCATCGAACTGGAGCGCTCCCAGAGCGCGGCCCGCCAGCTCGACGTGGACTGGGCACAATTGCAGCTGGACCAGTCCACGCTGGGCAAGAATGCCCGCATCGAGGAACTGGCCCGGCGCGACCTGGGCATGGTGCCGCTGACTGCGGCGCGCACCCAATACCTGACCGTGGGGGCTAGATGACCAAGATGCCCCCCCGCACCAATGTCTCAGGCGCGCGCGTGGCGGCCTCCAAGGGTGTGGCCTTCTCGTCCAATCCCATCCTTCAGGTCAAGCTGCCGGCGTGGCGCTCGCGCTTCGTCATGTTTGCCCTGTTCATCGCCTTCGTGGCACTGGTGGCGCGGGCCTTCTGGCTGCAGGGCATCTCCACCGACTTCCTGCAGAAGCAGGGCGCCTCGCGCTACGCGCGTACGCTGGAATTGCCCTCCACGCGTGGCAAGATCACCGACCGCAATGGCCAGGTGCTGGCCTCGTCGGTGCCGGTCAAGGCGATCTGGGCCATCCCTGAAGACGTGCAGGCCGCTCCCAAGGAAAAGCTGGTCGAGCTGGCCAAGCTGCTGGAGATGAGCGACGCCGACCTGCGCAAGAAGCTCGATTCGGACCGCAGCTTCGTCTACCTCAAGCGCCAGGTCGAGCAGGATGCCGCCGACAAGATCGTCAAGCTGGGCATTCCCGGCATCGAGACCCGCAAGGAATACAAGCGCTTCTACCCCGAAGGCGAGGTGATGGCGCACGTGGTCGGCTTCACCAACATCGAGGATGCCGGCCAGGACGGCATGGAGCTGGCCGCGCAGAAGACGCTGGCCGGCGTCACCGGCAGCCGCCGCGTCATCAAGGACCGCCTGGGCCGCGTGGTGGAAGACATCGAGTCCATCCGCGAGCCGCATGATGGCCGCGACCTGACCCTGTCCATCGACAGCAAGATCCAGTACATCGCCTTCACCCAGTTGAAGGAAGCGGTGGACAAGTTCAAGGCCAAGGCCGGCGGCATCATCGTGGTCGACGCCAAGACCGGCGAGGTGCTGGCCCTGGCCAACATGCCTACCTACAACCCGAATGACCGTTCGGTGCTGACCGGCGCGCAGCTGCGCAATCGCGTGGTCACCGATACCTTCGAGCCGGGCTCGACCCTCAAGCCCTTCACCGTGGCGCTGGCGCTGGATACCCATCGCGTCACGCCTGCCACCGTGTTCCAGACGGCGCCCGGCAAGATGACCATCGGCACCGCCACCATCGGCGACTCGCACGCCCACGGCCCGCTGACGGTAGCGCAGATCATCGAGAAGTCGTCCAACATCGGTACCGCCAAGATCGCGCTGGGCATGCCGCCCGAAGAGATGTGGGAAATGTTTACCACCGTCGGTTTCGGCCAGCAGCCCAAGTTCGGCTTCCCCGGCGCGGTGGCCGGCCGGGTGCGTCCGTACAAGTCCTGGCGTCCCATCGAGCAGGCCACGATGAGCTACGGCCACGGCATTTCGGTGTCGCTGATCCAGCTGGCGCATGCCTACCTGATCTTCGCCCGCAATGGCGACATCATTCCCCTGTCCTTTACCAAGGTCACCGATTCGCCCATCGGCCAGCGCGTGATCGCCGCCGATACCGCGTTGCAGATGCGCCGCATGCTGGAAACCGTGGTCGCTCCCGGCGGTACCGCGCCCCAGGCCCAGGTGCCGGGCTATCGCGTGGGTGGCAAGACCGGTACTGCCTACAAGATCGAGGGCGGCAAGTATGTGCGCAAGTATGTGGCTTCCTTCTCGGGTATCGCCCCGATGTCGGATCCGCGCCTGATCATCTCGGTGATGATCGACGAGCCGCAAGGCCAGCACTACGGCGGCCCGGTGGCCGGTCCGGTGTTCGCCAACGTGGCCGCCAATGCGCTGCGCGCCCTGAACGTACCGCCGGATTCCAGCGTGACCAATATCATCATTCCCAAAGAACCGCTTGAGGAGAGCATGTGATGCCTGAGCGCGTTCCTACCCTCCAAGAGATCGACGCCTGGCTGCGCCAGGCCGCGCCCACTGCGCAATTGACCTCCGACTCGCGCCGCGTGGCGCCGGGTGACGTGTTCTTCGCCTACGTGGGCGATGCCGATGGCCGCTCTTATATAGCAGACGCCGTCGAGCGCGGCGCTGCCGCCGTGGTCTATGAAGCCGCCGGCTATGCCTGGCCGGCCCAGATCGACGTGCCGCACCTGGCCGTGACCGACCTGAAGACCAAGGCTGGCGAGATCGCTGCCGCCTGGTATGGCCAGCCCGACCAGGGCATGCTGACCGTGGCCGTGACCGGCACCAACGGCAAGACGTCCTGCGCCTACTGGCTGGGCATTGCGCTGTCGCGCCTGGCCGGCGCCGGGCAGTCCGGTCTGGCCGGCGTGATCGGCACCCTCGGTGTGGGGACCTTCCAGGGCGGCAAGCCGCAGGGCTTCGACGTCACCGGTTACACCACGCCGGATGCGGTGCTGCTGCAACGCAGCCTGTCCAGGCTGGCCAAGGCCCGCGTCGGTGCATTGGCGATTGAGGCTTCTTCCATCGGCCTGGCCCAGGGGCGCATGAACGGCATGCATGTCGATGTGGCCCTGCTGACCAATTTCACCCGCGATCACCTGGATTTCCATGGTGACATGCAGACCTACGAAGACGCCAAGCGCCAGCTGTTCCAGTGGCCGGGCCTGAAGCATGCCGTGGTCAACCTGGACGACTCCATGGGCGTGCGCCTGCTGCCCCTGCTGGCGCAGCGCCAGGTGCCGGTGATCGGCTATGCAATTGCCGACGAGCCCAAGGACAGCAAGGGCGCGACCCCGGCCCCCGCCGGCAGCCCTCCGCACACCACCGAAGTGGCCACGCTGCTGGCCAGCCACGTCCGCAGCAGCCATGCCGGCACCGTCTTCCAGGTCGATTCGCCCTTCGGCAGCGGCCAGGTCAAGATCCAGCTGGTGGGCCGCTTCAATGTCAGCAACGTGCTGGGCATCATGGGTGTGCTGCTCGCGCAGGGCCTGGCCTGGGATACCGTCGTCGGCGCCGCTGCCGCGCTGACGGCCGCGCCCGGCCGCATGCAGCAATTCGGCGGTCCCGACGTGCCGCTGATCGTCATCGACTACGCCCACACCCCGGACGCGCTGGACAAGACCCTGTCCACCCTGCGCCAGGTGGCCACCCAGCGTGGCGGCCAGCTGTGGTGCGTGTTTGGCTGCGGTGGCGACCGTGACCCGGGCAAGCGCCCGCAGATGGGCCAGATCGCCGAGCAGGCCGACCATGTGGTGCTGACCAGCGACAACCCGCGCAGCGAAGATCCGCAAGCCATCATCGACCAGATCCGCGCCGGCATGAGCCGCGTCGAGCCGGTCCAGTTGCCCGACCGCGCCGGCGCCATCCTGTGGGCCATCCGTCACGCCACCAAGACCGACGTGGTCCTGCTGGCCGGCAAGGGTCACGAGGCTTACCAGGAAATCGCCGGCAAGAAGCTGCCCTTCCTCGATGCCGACCACGTCGCCCTGGCGCTGGCCGCGCGCTCGACCATGATGGGAGGCGCATGATGCGATTCGATTTCCGCCAGATGCTGGAATGGATCCGCACCGCCGAAGCAGCTGCCTCCGCGCACGTCACTCCGGGCGTGGTCAACGCCCCGGCGGGCGTGCTTGAATTCAATGACGTCGTCACCGATAGCCGCGCCGTGAAGCCCGGCAATGTCTTCGTCGCCCTGCGTGGCGAGCGGTTCGACGCGCATGACTTCCTCGATGCCGTGGTCGCCCAGGGCGCCGCGGCGGTGGTGGTCGAGCGGGTGCCGGCGGGCCTGTCCGTGCCGGCCATCGTGGTGCCCGACAGTCGTGCCGCCCTGGGCCAGATCGCCCACGGCTGGCGCAGCGCGCACGCGATTCCCGTCATCGGCGTGACCGGCAGCAACGGCAAGACCACCGTCAAGGAAATGATCGCCGCCATCCTTGCGGCCGCCTTCGGTGAAGACGGCTACCTGGCCACGCGCGGCAACTTCAACAACGAGATCGGCGTGCCGCTGACGCTGTTCCGCCTGCAGGCACAGCACCAGGCCGCCGTCATCGAGATGGGCATGAACCATCCGGGCGAGATCGCGGTGCTCTCGCGCATCGCCACGCCCACGCTGGGCCTGGTCAACAACGCCCAGCGCGAGCACCAGGAATTCATGACCTCGGTGGAAGCCGTGGCGCGCGAAAACGGCGCGGTGATCCGTCACCTGGCGGCCGATGGCGTGGCGGTGTTCCCGGACGATGACGATTTCACGGCGCTGTGGCGCGAGGAATCCGGCGCGCGTCGCGTGCTGACTTTCGGGCTGTCGACGCACGCCGATGTCAGCGCGCGTTACCAGTCAGGCGTTTTCGGCAGCACGCTGCAGGTCACGGTCAAGGGGCAGGCGGTGCCGACGGCGCAGTTCAAGGTCGAGCTGGCCGCCGTGGGTGAACACAACGTACGCAATGCACTGGCCGCCACGGCTTGCGCGCTGGGCGCAGGTATCCCGGTCGAGGCGGTGGTACGCGGTCTGGAAAACTTTGCCCCGGTCAATGGCCGCCTGCAACGTAAAGAGGCCATCAGCGGTGCGCTGGTGATCGACGACACCTACAACGCCAACCCCGACTCGGTGCGCGCTGCCATCGATGTCCTGGCCGCCATCGAAGGTCCGCGCCTGCTGGTGCTGGGCGACATGGGCGAGGTCGGCGACCAGGGGCCGCAGTTCCATGCCGAGATCGGCGCCTATGCGCGCAGCCGCGGTATCCCGCTGTTCTTCGGTCTGGGCGAATTGACGAAGCACGCCATCGATGCGTATGGCGATGCACGACAGGGTGTAGCACAGGCAGTACATTTCGACGACATCGCGGCCCTCAATGCCGCGGTGGCGCAGGCCGCGCCGCAAGGCGCGACCGTTTTGGTAAAAGGTTCACGCTTCATGAAGATGGAGCGAGTTGTACAGCATCTGGTCAACGTTGAATCCAACACGCAACATCAACAGGAGACCCATTAGCATGCTGGTCTGGCTCGCTCAGAATTTTCAACAGGACCTAGGCTTCTTGCGCCTGTTCAACTTCATCACCTTCCGCGCGGTGTTCGCCACCCTCACGGCGCTGCTGATCGGCATGATCGCCGGCCCGGCCGTGATCCGCATGCTCACCCGCATGAAGGTCGGTCAGGCGGTGCGCACCGACGGTCCCCAGACCCACCTGATCAAGTCCGGCACTCCCACCATGGGCGGCGTGCTGATCCTGATCGGCATCGGCATTTCCACCCTGCTGTGGGCCGACCTGTCCAACCGTTTCGTCTGGATCGTGCTGATCGTCACGCTCGGTTTCGGCGCCGTCGGCTGGGTCGATGACTACCGCAAGGTGGTCTATCGCGACCCGCAGGGCATGCGCTCGCGCGAGAAGTATTTCTGGCAGTCGCTGATCGGCCTGGTGGCCGCGGTCTACCTGGCCTTCTCGGTCTCGGAAGTGAGCAACATGAAGGTGATCGACCTGTTCGTGGCATGGGTGCGCTCCGGCTTCAGCCTGGACCTGCCGCCCAAGGCCGACCTGATCGTGCCCTTCTTCAAGACCGTGACCTATCCGCTGGGTGTGTGGGGCTTCATCGCGCTGACCTATTTCGTCATCGTCGGCACCAGTAACGCCGTCAACCTGACCGATGGCCTGGATGGCCTGGCCATCATGCCGACCGTGCTGGTGGGTGCGGCGCTGGGCCTGTTCGCCTACCTGACCGGCAATGCCGCCTATGCCAAGTACCTGTTCATCCCGCACATTCCGGGCGCAGGCGAACTGCTGATCTTCTGCGGCGCCATGGGCGGCGCGGGCCTGGCCTTCCTCTGGTACAACGCCTATCCGGCGCAGGTGTTCATGGGCGATGTCGGCGCGCTGGCGCTGGGCGGTGCACTGGGCACCATCGCGGTGATCGTGCGCCAGGAGATCGTGCTCTTCATCATGGGCGGCATCTTCGTGGTGGAGACGCTGTCGGTGATGATCCAGGTGGCTTATTTCAAGTACACGAAAAAGCGTTTCGGCACCGGCCGTCGCGTTCTGTTGATGGCGCCGCTGCACCATCACTATGAGCAGAAGGGCTGGAAGGAAACCCAAGTGGTGGTGCGATTCTGGATCATCACCATGATGCTGGTGCTGCTGGGCCTGTCGACGCTGAAGCTGCGCTGACGGCGCAGCCCGGACAGGGAAAACGGCGCCCCTAGCGATCTTTGCCAGGTGGCGCCCTTTGGGTTTGTAGGTTTTGCTGTTTTGGGTGTTCTAGAGAAGTGAGTTTGGAAACAACGATGAATTATTCGGGCAAACACGTTCTGGTGCTCGGACTCGGTGAGTCCGGCCTGGCAATGGCGCGGTGGCTGGTCTACTGCGGCGCCGGCGTGCGTGTGGCCGATACCCGTGGCGAAGCGGCGCTGGCCGAGCGCCTGGCCGCCTTGCGCGCCGACGCTCCAGCAGCCGAGGCCGTGCTGGGTCAGGCGCTGTCGCCGGCCTTGCTGGAAGGTGTGGACTTTGTTGCGGTCAGCCCGGGCCTGGCGCCCGAGGGCGACCTGGCACCGCTGATGCCGGCCATCGCCGAGCGCGGCCTGCCGCTGTGGGGCGAGATCGAACTGTTCGCCCAGGCCCTGGCGGCCCTGCGTGAAGAGACCCTGTACCAGCCGAAGATCCTGGCCATCACCGGCACCAACGGCAAGACCACGGTGACCCGCCTGACTGGCCTGTTGTGCCAGCGCGCCGGCCTGTCGGTGCAGGTGGCCGGCAATATCAGCCCGGCCGCGCTGGATATGCTGCGTGAGGCGGTGATCCGGGACAAGGTCTTCCTGGCCGAATTGGCCGAGCAGGATGCGATCGCGGCCGCCCAGGCAGAAGCCGAGGCCGAAGCGCAGGCAGCACAGCAAGCCGTGCTGGACGCCCAGCTGGCTGCCGAAGCCGAGAAGCATCGCCGCGCCGCCGCCCGTATCGAGGAAGCCGCTGCCATTGCCATCCCGGTCGTTTCGACCGGACGCGCTGACGTGGTCGAACCAGCCGAGGAAGCCGCCCCCCAGCTGGACTTGCTGCAGGCCGCCGAGGAAGCGGACAGCACTGACCAGGCGCACGAGGTGGACGAGTCGGCAGTCGCAGCCGGCAGCGAAGATCAAGTAGTCGCCGAAGCGCAGACCGATGTCGAAGCGCCTGCCGCAGAGAACGTCGACCCTGCCGTCGAGGTCACGCTGGAAGTGGCCTCCGATGTGGTGCCGCAAGCCGAGCCCAGTGCCCCAGCCACCACTGGCGAGGCGATGAACCTGGGCGACTTCATGGAAGTCTCCCGCACCGCCGAGGAGGATGCGCTGGCCAACGTGCCCCCGCCACCCCCGCCAGAACCGGTCTATCGCGGCTCCATGCCGCAAGCCTGGGTGCTGGAATTGTCCAGCTTCCAGCTGCATACCACGCACAGCCTGCAAGCCGATGCGGCCACCGTGCTGAACCTGACCCAGGACCACCTGGACTGGCACGGCAGCATGGAGGCCTATGCCGCCGACAAGGCCCGCATCTTCGGTCAGGGTACCGTGCGCGTGCTCAACCGCGACGATGCACTGGTCATGGAAATGACGACTGCCGCCGCGCCCATCTCGACCTTCGGCCTGGACGAACCCGAGACCCCCAACAGCTTCGGCCTGGTCAATGACAACGGCATGCTGTGGCTGGCCAATGCCTTCGTCCATGAAGACGACGAAGTGCCGGAAGGCAAGCGCCGTCGCAAGCAGAAGGACATGCTGCCGCCGCCGGTGACCGTGAAGCGCCTCATGCCCGCCGACGCCCTCAAGATCCGTGGCGCCCACAACGCCATGAACGCGCTGGCCGCGCTGGCCCTGTGCCGCGCCGTCGACCTGCCGATGGCACCGCTGCTGCATGGCCTGCGCGACTATACCGGCGAACCGCATCGCGTCGAGCTGGTCGGTGTGATCCAGGAAGTGGATTACTACGACGACAGCAAGGGCACCAACGTCGGCGCCACCGTGGCGGCCTTGAATGGCCTGGGCCTGGGTGGCCGTCCCAATCGCATCGTGTTGATTGCCGGTGGCGATGGCAAGGGCCAGGACTTTTCGCCGCTGGATCTGCCGGTGCAGAAGTATGCGCGCACCGTGCTGCTGATCGGACGCGACGCCCCGGCCATCCGTGCGGCGCTGGCCGACAGCGGTGTCGAGCTGGTCGATTGCGCCAGCCTGGAACAGGCGGTGGAGCAGGCTGCTGCGATTGCGCAGTCGGGCGACATCGTGCTGCTGTCCCCGGCCTGTGCCAGCCTGGACATGTTCCGCAACTACGCTCATCGCGCCGAGGTCTTCGTGGACGCGGTGCGTGAGGTGGCGCTTTCCCGTGGCGAGGTGCTGGTATGAAACTGAACCTGTCTTCGATGCGCAACTGGCTGGGCGGCTTGAAAGAAGCAGCGCCGGTAGCGGCCGGGCGCGCGCGCGCCGGCCGTGGCAGCGCATCGGGCAGTGTCGGTTTCGAGCAGCGCTCGCGCATGATGGAATACGACCAGCCGCTGATCTGGGTGGTGTTGCTGCTGATGCTGTTCGGCATGGTGATGGTCTACTCGGCCTCGGTGGCCTTGCCGGATTCGCCCAAGTACGCCTCGTATTCGAATTATCACTTCCTGATCCGCCAGGCCATCTTCATCGTGCTCTCCATCGTCGCCGGTGCGGTCGCCTTCCGGGTGCGCATCGAGACCTGGCAGAAGTGGGCGCCCTACCTGTTCGCCATCACGATGATCCTGCTGCTGATGGTGCTGATCCCCGGCGTGGGCAAGGGCGTCAACGGCGCCAAGCGCTGGCTCTCGCTGAAGATCATCAACCTGCAGCCGTCCGAGCTGATGAAGTTGTTCATCGTCCTCTACGCCTCCGACTACACGGTGCGCAAGCAGGCCGTGATGCACAAGCTGCTCAAGGGCTTCGCGCCCATGGCCGTGGCCGTCGGCGTGGCAGGCCTGCTGCTGCTGCTGGAGCCCGACCTGGGCGCCTTCGGCGTGATCGCCTGCATCGCCATGGGCATCCTGTTCCTGGGCGGCATCAATGGCGTCTGGTTCGGTGGTATCGGCGCCACGCTGGTGGGGGTGTTCTCGCTGGTCATCATCAGTTCGCCATGGCGGCGCGAGCGTATCTTTGCCTACCTCAATCCCTGGGAAGAAGAAAATGCCCTGGGCAAGGCCTACCAGCTGTCGCACTCGCTGATCGCCTTCGGGCGTGGCGAGCTGTTCGGCGTGGGCCTGGGTGGCAGCGTGGAAAAACTGCACTACCTGCCCGAGGCGCACACCGACTTCCTGCTGGCCGTCATCGGCGAGGAGCTTGGCTTTGTCGGCGTGATGGTGGTGGTGCTGCTGTTCTACTGGCTGGTCAAGCACGCCTTCGAGATCGGCCGCCAGGCCATCGCCCTGGACCTGACCTTTGCCGGCCTGGTGGCCAAGGGCATCGGCATCTGGCTGGGCGTGCAAGCCTTCATCAACATGGGCGTGAACCTGGGCCTGCTGCCGACCAAGGGCCTGACCCTGCCGCTGATGAGCTATGGCGGTTCGGGCGTGCTGCTCAATTGCGTCGGCCTGGCCATCCTGTTGCGTATCGATTATGAAAACCGGGTCTTGATGCGCGGAGGTCGCCTATGAGCGCGCCGCGCAAACTGCTGATCATGGCGGCCGGTACCGGCGGCCATATCTTCCCTGGCCTGGCCATTGCCGACACCATGCGCGCACGCGGCTGGCAGGTCAGCTGGCTGGGCACCACCCACGGCATGGAGCGCGAGCTGGTGCCGCGCCATGGCGTGGAGATGGACAGCATCGTCTTCGCCGGCTTGCGTGGCAAGGGGCTGATGCATACGGTCAAGGGCGTGTGGCGCCTGGCGGCCAGTTTCTTGCGTTGCTTCAGCATCCTCGGACAGCGTCGTCCGGATGTGGTGCTGGGCATGGGTGGCTACGTCACCGTGCCCGGTGGCGCCATGGCCCGCCTGCGCGGCAAGCCGCTGGTGCTGGTCAATGCGGATGCGGCGCTGCTGCTGTCCAACAAGACCCTGACACCGCTGGCCGACAAGGTGCTGTTCGGCTTCCCGGCCGATTTCGGCCGTGCCGCCGGCAAGGCCGAAGTGACCGGCAATCCGGTGCGCCAGGAGATCATCGCCTTGCCGCTGCCGGCCCAGCGTTACGCCGGCCGCAGCGGCCCGTTGAAGATCCTGGTGGTGGGCGGCAGCCTCGGCGCCAAGGTATTGAATGACAACGTGCCCGCCGCACTGGCCCAGCTGCCGGCAGAAGTACGCCCGCAGGTCACGCACCAATCGGGCAAGCAGCATATCGAGGCCTTGCGGGCAGCCTACGCCAAGGCCGGCGTGCAGGCCGAGGTGGTCGATTTCATCGACGACATGCCGCGCCGCTATGCCGAGGCCGACCTGGTGATCTGTCGTGCCGGTGCCATCACGGTGTCCGAGCTGACGGCCGCCGGTGTGGCCAGCATCCTGGTGCCGCTGGCGGTCTCGACCACCTCGCACCAGATCGACAATGCCCGCTGGATGGCACAGAACAAGGCGGCGATTCACCTGCCGCAACGCGAACTGACGCCGGATCATCTGGCCGGTTTGCTCAAGCAACTGGACCGCGCTGCATGCCATGAGATGGCGCAGGCGGCGTACGAACAAGGCCGGCGCGATGCCAACGAGGCAATCGCGCGGGTGCTGGAAGGACTGGTAACACCATGAAGCATCGCGTCAAGAACATCCACTTCGTCGGCATCGGCGGCTCAGGCATGAGCGGCATCGCCGAAGTCTTGCTCAACCTCGGCTACGGCGTCTCGGGCTCCGACCTGGGCAGCAATGCCGCCACCCAGCGCCTGGCGCAGCTGGGAGCGGTCATCCGCCAGGGCCATGCGGCCGAGAACATCGACGGCGCCGACGCCATCGTCACCTCCACCGCCGTCAAGGGCGACAACCCGGAAGTGCTGGCCGCGCGCAAGAAGCACATCCCCATCGTCCCGCGTGCGGTGATGCTGGGCGAGCTGATGCGCCTGAAGAAGGGCATCGCCATTGCCGGCACCCACGGCAAGACCACCACCACCAGCCTGGTGGCCAGCGTGCTGGCGCAAGGCGGGCTGGATCCGACCTTCGTCATCGGTGGCCGCCTCACCAGCGCCGGCGCCAATGCCAAGCTGGGGACCGGTGAATTCATCGTGGCCGAGGCCGATGAATCGGACGCGTCCTTCCTGAACTTGATGCCGGTGATCGAAGTCATCACCAACATCGACGCCGACCACATGGAGACCTACAACCATGACTTCGCGCGCCTGAAGCAGGCCTTCGTCGAGTTCACCCAGCGCCTGCCCTTCTACGGCGTGGCGGTGGTCTGCCTGGACGACCCGCACGTGCGCGAGATCATGCCCATGATCTCCAAGCCCCTGCTGACCTATGGCTTCCATGAAGACGCCGACGTGCGCGCCATCGATGCAAGGGCGGTCGAGGGCCACATGGAATTCACGGTGATCCAGGACGGCTTCGCGCCCATGCAGGTGAGCCTGAACCAGCCCGGCATGCACAATGTGCAGAACGCCTGCGCCGCCATCGCCATTGCGCGCGAACTGGACGTGGACGATGCCGCCACCCAGAAGGCACTGACCGAATTCAACGGCGTGGGCCGTCGCTTCACCCGCTATGGCGAGGTGCCGATCACCGATGCGCAGGGCAATGCCGCCGGGCATTTCACGCTGGTGGACGACTACGGTCACCATCCGGTCGAGACCGCCGCCACCATCGCCGCCGCCCGTGGCGCCTATCCGGGCCGCCGCTTGGTGCTGGCTTTCCAGCCGCATCGCTATACCCGTACGCGCGACCTGTTCGAGGATTTCGTCAAGGTGCTGTCCTCGCCGGACGTGCTGGTGCTGGCCGAGGTGTATTCGGCCGGTGAAGCCCCCATCGTGGCCGCCGATGGCCGTTCGCTGGCGCATGCGCTGCGCGCGGCCGGCAAGGTCGAGCCGGTCTTCGTGGACGATATCGCCAACATGCCGGACACCATCCGCAACGTGGTGCGCGACGGCGACGTGGTCATGACCATGGGCGCCGGATCGATTTCGGCGGTGCCGGGTCGCCTGGTGGCCCAGGCTGGCGTCAAGAATGAACAGGGGGCCGCATGATCAGCCAGGAACAGATCAAGGCCTTTGGCCGCGTGGGTGTGCTCTTCGGCGGCCGTTCGGCCGAGCGCGAAGTGTCGCTGATGTCCGGCAACGGCGTGCTGCAGGCCTTGCGCAGCAAGGGCGTGGATGCCCATCCCTTCGACCCGGGCGTACGTTCGCTGGGCGAATTGCAGGCCGAGAAGTTCGATCGCGTCTTCATCGCCCTGCATGGCCGCTATGGTGAGGACGGCACCCTGCAAGGCGCGCTGGAGCAGATGGGCCTGCCTTATACCGGCCCGGGCGTGATGGCCTCCAGCATCGCCATGGACAAGGTCATGACCAAGCGGGTCTGGCTCTCCTACGGCTTGCCCACGCCGCGGTTTGCCGTGCTCGACGCCCGTGCCACCAGTCGCGAGCAATTGCGCGTGGTCCCCGATGAGCTGGGCTTGCCGCTGATGCTGAAGGCACCGCACGAGGGGTCCACCATCGGCATCGCCAGGGTCAACGGCTATTCCGACATGCAGGAAGGCTTCGACCTGTGCGCCCGCTACGACAGCGTGGTACTGGCCGAGGAATTCATCCGTGGTCGCGAGCTGACCGTGCCGGTGCTGGGTGCGGGCCGCGAGGCGCGTGCGCTGCCGGTCATCGAGATCTGCGCACCGGAAGGCAACTACGACTACCAGAACAAGTATTTCACCGACGTCACGCAATATTTCTGCCCGGCGCCGCTGGACGAGGAACTGACACGCCACATCCAGGATCTGGCGGTACAGGCCTTCAATGCGCTGGGTTGCCGTGGCTGGGGCCGGGTCGACTTCATGCTGCGCGGAAGCGCCGGCAAGGCCGAACCCTACCTCATCGAGATCAACACCTCGCCCGGCATGACCGGTCATTCGCTGGTGCCGATGGCGGCCAAGGCGCTGGGCATGAGTTACGAAGACCTGTGCTGCGAGATCCTGCAGATGGCCGCATTGGATATGCGTCCGTCCAAGGACTGGACGCCGCAGGCGGGTCAGTCGTGATGGTACGGGTTTAAGGGAGCGCGCGCGTCGATGTGGCAGGACGTCAAGATGCTCAACGCCATCAGCAATGCGCTCATCGCGCTGGCGCTGGTGGCCCTGGTGGCATCCGGTTTGTGGTGGGTGGCGCAGCGGCCGATGTTTACGCTGCACACGATACGCATAGAGAGTGCCGGCGAGTTGCCGCTGGAGAAGGTCAATGCGTTGACGGTGCGGGCGACCGCGGTGCCGCGCATCCACGGCAACTTCTTCACGGCTGATCTGACGGCCGTGCGGGCTGCCTTCGAAGCGGTGCCCTGGGTGCGCAAGGCGATGGTGCGGCGCGAATGGCCGGACCGGCTGGTGGTGAAGATCGAGGAACATCGTGCCCTGGGTACCTGGGGCGAGGATGGCAAGTTGTTGTCGCAGAAGGGCGATGTCTTCACCGCCAACCTGGCCGAGGCCGAGGACGACGGTGATCTGCTGGAGTTCGATGGCCCGCCCGGCAGCGAGAAGCAGGTGGTGGCAAGGCTGGAGCAGTTCCGCCAGTGGTTTGCGCCCATGAAGCTGGAGCCGGAGTCGCTGGTGCTGTCCAACCGCTATGCCTGGACGGTGCGACTGGACAACGGCATGACCGTCGAACTGGGGCGTGACCAGGGCGATGCGGTACTGAAGGATCGTATTGCGCGACTGGCGGCGGTGTATCCGCAGTTGCTGGAAAGATTGCAGGGCAAGATAGAGAGCGTCGACTTGCGCTATCCCAACGGGATGGCGCTCAAGGCGGATGGAATGGTGCTGGCGGCATTGAACGGGAAAAAGAAATAAGCGGAACGATATGACAAAAGACGCAAAGAATCTGATCGTCGGCCTCGACATCGGCACCGCCAAGGTGGTGGCGGTGGTCGCCGAGGTGTTGCCCGACGGCCGCCATGAGGTCATCGGGCTGGGGCAGGCTGACTCCAAGGGGCTCAAGAAGGGGGTGGTGGTCAACATCGAGGCGACCGTCGAATCCATCCAGCGCGCCCTGGAAGAGGCCGAGCTGATGGCCGACTGCAAGATCCGCAATGTCTATACCGGCATTGCCGGCAGCCACATCCGCAGCTTCAATTCCAGCGGCATGGTGGCCATCAAGGACAAGGAAGTCACGGCGGCCGATGTCTCGCGCGTGATCGAGACCGCCAAGGCGGTCAACATCCCGACCGACCAGCAATTGCTGCATACCGTGCCGCAGGAATTCATCGTCGACAACCAGGAAGACGTGCGCGAGCCCATCGGCATGAGCGGCATCCGCCTGGAAGTGAAGGTGCATATCGTCACCGGCGCGGTGTCGGCGGTGCAGAACATCGTCAAGTGCGTGCGCCGTTGTGGCCTGGAAGTGTCGGACCTGATCCTGCAGCCGATGGCCTCGGCCGATTCGGTGCTGACCACCGACGAGCGCGAACTGGGCGTGGTGCTGGTCGATATCGGTGGCGGTACCACCGACGTGGCCGTGTTCACCGAGGGGGCGATCCGCCATACGGCCGTGATCCCCATCGCCGGCGACCAGATCACCAACGACATCGCCATGGCGCTGCGCACGCCCACGCTGGAGGCCGAGGAAATCAAGCTGCGCTATGGCGTGGCCAAGCAAATCCTGGCCGATCCGACCGAGACGCTGGAAGTGCCGGGCCTGGGTGACCGCAATCCGCGCACCCTGTCGCGCCAGGCACTGGCGGCCGTCATCGAGCCGCGCGTGGAAGAACTGTTTGCGCTGGTGCACCAGGTGGTGCGCGAGTCGGGCTACGAAGAAGTGCTGTCCTCGGGCATCGTCCTCACCGGCGGCTCGGCGATGATGCCCGGCATGACCGAGCTGGCCGAAGATATCTTCTTGAAGCCGGCCCGCCTGGGCACCCCCGAATACAGCGGCCAGCTGGCCGACGTGGTGCGCAGCCCGCGCTACGCGACCGTGCTGGGCCTGCTGCAGGAAGCCAAGAAGCAATACCTGCGCGGTTACATCGTGACCCGCCAGGAAGGTTCGGTGAAGGCAGTCTGGCAGCGCATGAAGGAATGGTTCCTGGGTAATTTCTGAGGATCAGGGTATTCGCGCCGGGAGGTAGCAGGCGCGAATGCATCAGGATGTAAGAGTTTGGTAGTCCATGATTCAACAGCGGTAAGGTTCAAGCAGTAAAAGATTTATAAAAAGCGGCAGTAATACGTAGCAATTCCGCAGCAAAATCGCAGGATGGTTTTTTTAGAATAGCGGTATCAACCGGTTTGAACGGATAGTCGTCAGATCGCAGTGGTCAGTTGCTAGTCGTCACATCGCGTGATGCCTATCAACTGCCAGCTGCAGGACACATATATTTAAAGGAGTCATCATGGAAATCGATATGGTCGACAATGCTACGCTGGGGACGATCATCAAGGTCGTGGGCGTTGGCGGTGCTGGCGGCAATGCCGTGCAGCACATGATCAACAAGGGTGTGTCCGGCGTGGAGTTCATCGCCGCCAACACCGATGCACAGGCGCTGAAGCAGTCCAAGGCGCATAACGTGATCCAGATCGGGGACACCGGTCTGGGTGCAGGCATGCAGCCGGACGTCGGCCGCCGCCTGGCCGAGGAAACCCGTGCACGCATCGAGGATTCGCTGCGCGGCGCGCACATGGTCTTCATCGCCGCCGGCATGGGCGGTGGCACCGGCACGGGCGCTGCACCCGTGGTGGCGCAGGTGGCCAAGTCGCTGGGCGCACTGACCGTGGCCGTGGTCTCCAAGCCCTTCTCCTACGAAGGCCAGAAGTGCATGGACATCGCCGACGCCGGTCTGGAAGAGCTGACCCAGCACGTGGATTCGCTGATCATCATCCTGAACGAGAAGCTCGAGGAGATCTACGAAGACGACAGCATGATCGAATGGCTGTCCCACGCCGATGACGTGCTCAACAATGCCGTCGCCGGTATCGCCGAGATCATCAATGTGCCGGGTCACATCAACGTCGACTTCAACGACGTCAAGACCATCATGGGCGAGCAGGGCAAGGCCATGATGGGTACCGCGACCGCCGCAGGTGTGGACCGCGCCCGCGTGGCCGCCGAGCAGGCCGTGGCTTCGCCGCTGCTGGATGGCATCGACCTGTCCGGCGCGCGCGGCGTGCTGGTCAACGTGACCGCCAGCCGTGGCCTGAAGGGTAAGGAAATCAAGGAAGTGATGGCGACCGTGCGTGCCTTCGCCGCTCCTGACGCTTCCATCGCCCAGGGCATCGCCTACGACGACAGCATGGGCGACGAGATCCGCGTCACCGTGGTGGCGACCGGCCTGGGCCGCGCCCGCAAGGCCGTGCAACTGGTGCAGACCCCGGTCATGCGTACCGGTACCCACAACGAACCCCTGATGGCCACCGGTGCCATCGCCCAGCAAGGTGTGGCGCAAGCTGCTGCGCCTGCCTTCGGCGGCCTGAAGGCCCCGGCCGTGTGGCGTCGCGAGTCGGCTTCCGACACCGTGCGCGCGCTGGAAAAGAACGGCATGGAAACCTACGACATCCCGGCCTTCCTGCGCAAGCAGGCGGACTAAGCTGTCGTTACCGGTACCGGCTTGCGCAATCGAAGCAGGCCGGCCGGTTCCAAGGCATACTAACGCCGCGCCTCGTGCGCGGCGTTTTTTTGCGCGGCGCTCCGGCAACGCGACTGTCCGCCGCACGATGTGGGCAGGATCATCACCCCCATCAGCTCTATTCATACAACCAGACGAGGAAACCACCATGACCATCAAGATCGGCGACCGCCTGCCGGAAGGCACCCTGACCGAATTCATCGAAACCGAGACCGAAGGTTGCAGCCTGGGCCCGAACGCCTTCAAGGTGTCCGACCTGGTCAAGGGCAAGAAGATCGCCCTGTTCGCGCTGCCCGGCGCCTACACCCCGACCTGTTCGGCCAAGCATGTGCCGGGCTATATCGCCCTGGCCGATCAGTTCAAGGCCAAGGGCATCGATGAGATCTGGTGCCTGTCGGTCAACGACGCCTTCGTCATGGGCGCCTGGGGCCGTGACCAGAAGGCCACCGGCATCGTGCGCATGTTCGGTGACGGCAGCGCCACCTTCACCAAGGCGCTGGGCATGGAGTTCGACCTGACCGAACGCAACATGGGCGTGCGCTCGCAGCGCTACTCGATGCTGCTGGAGGACGGCGTGGTCAAGCAACTGAACCTGGAAGCCCCGGGCAAGTTCGAGGTCTCCAACGCCGAGACGCTGCTGGGCCAGCTGGGCTGAGCAGGTTTTCCTGGCACCACGAAGACGGCATGCTGCGGCATGCCGTTTTTCTTGCCGGAAATGATTTACACCTGCCCATGGCGGCCTGACATGCTACTGACGGGCTTTACAGACGGGAACGATTTGCAACAACTCTCCCGGCCGCCGGGCCGGGGCAGGGGTATCTTGGCTATAATGAGCGGATGTTGAAACAGCGCACAATCAAGAATCTGGTCAAGACCACCGGCGTGGGACTGCACTCCGGCACCAAGGTCGAGCTCACCCTGCGTCCGGCCGCGCCCGATACCGGCATCATCTTCCGTCGCGTGGATCTCGATCCCGTGATCGAGCTGCCCATGATCGCCACCGGCGTGGGCGACACCCGCATGGCCTCGACCCTGACCAAGGATGGCGCCAAGGTCTCCACCGTCGAGCACCTGCTGTCGGCCTGTGCCGGCCTGGGCATCGACAACCTCTACATCGACCTGACCGCCGAGGAAATCCCCATCATGGATGGCTCGGCGTCCTCGTTCGTGTTCCTGCTGCAGCAGGCCGGCCTGCAGGAGCAGGAAGCCGCCAAGAAATTCATCCGCGTCAAGAAACCCGTGGAAGTGCGCGAAGGCACGGGCGACAAGGAGAAGTGGGCGCGTCTGGAACCCTATGACGGTTTCCGCCTGAAGTTCTTCATCGAATTCAACCATCCCGCCGTGGATGGGACCGGCCAGGTGGCCGAGGTCGATTTCGGCATCGACTCCTACGTCAAGGAAATCGCCCGCGCGCGTACCTTCGGCTTCATGCAGGACGTGGAAACCCTGCGTGGCATGGGCCTGGCACGTGGCGGCTCGTTCGAGAACGCCATCGTCATGGATGAATACCGCATCCTCAACGCCGATGGCCTGCGCTACGACAACGAGTTCGTGCGCCACAAGATCCTGGACGCCATCGGTGACCTCTACATCATCGGCCATCCGCTGCTGGCCAGCTATGACGCCCACAAGTCCGGCCACGGCCTGAACAACCTGCTGCTGCGCGAATTGCTGAGCCAGCCCGACGCCTACGAGATCGTCAGCTTCGACTCGCTGGAACAGGCTCCGCGCACCTACGTGATGCAGGCCAAGCAGGAGTGGGCGCTGAACTGAGCCCTGGATGACGGCACCATTGCAGGCGTGCCATCGATGCCGAACTGCTGTTGGATGACAGACAAACGCCCCGGGCGAGACCGGGGCGTTTTCTTTTTGATACGACAAATGATGTAAATTTTTTACGAGAAAACAGAAAGCTTCGAAAGTTTTCTACTTTCTCTCGGGAAATGGCTGGCCTTCTCCCAACTGTTCGGCCGATGCGCGGACCTGGCGGCGCCGTAACATGCTGTCGATGGCGTCCTTGAGGCCTTGGCTGCGCGGGTCAGTGGCCAGCGTTGAACTGAGTTCGGCGAAGGAGGAGAGGGCATTGTCGGTCAGTTCCAGGACCCGCTTCGGTGCCGGCGGCGGGGTGATCTTGCCAACTTGCACTTTGATTCGGATTGAATTAACCTGCCATCCGTCCTTCTGCAGGCGGTCCTGCAGCCTGGGGGCTTGTTGCTTGAGCCGGGCCGCCATGGCTGCATTGGGCGCACTCATGACCAGTACGCCGGCTTCGAAATGCAGGATCTGGCAAGCATCAAACATCGCCGGCAAGGCTGCTGCAACCGATTGCTGCAGCTTGCCCATGCGAGCCAGGGCGGGCAGGAGCGCCGCCATCGTCGTATTCGACTGCAAGAAATCCGCGGCTCCCTTGGTGCTCCTCGCCATGCGTTGAGCACTCGTGAGAGCAGGCCGATAAGGGGTGAACGTAGATGGGTACTTCATCTTTAAACCTTATCACATCCGGTGCTTGACCGGCCGGAGACCAAGGAGCAAAGATGCAAATTATCCTGTTGCACCCCCGATTCACCAAGGCCCGCTCGGTCACGCTGGGCACGCGCCACCTGATGTTGCTGATGTTGCTGCTGACCCTGGTGGTGGCCGGCAGCTCGATGCTGATCTCCTATCTCCTGCTGCGCCAGGCGGGCGACCCCGATGCCTCGCCCATGCTGCACAAGCTGGCCGTGGCCATGAGCCAGGAAGAAGACGACCGCAAGGAAAAATACCTCAAGGAAAACCTGGCCATGATGGCCGTCAAGGTTGGCGAGATGCAGGCCCAGATGATGCGCCTGGATGCGCTGGGCGAGCGGGTGCAGGGCCTGGCCGGCATCCGTCCGGAAGAATTCAATTTCAAGGAGTCGCCCGGCCGTGGCGGCGCCGAAGTCTCCAGCCTGGCCGGTCCCGGGCGTGACGTCGGCATGGATGAGTTGCGCCGCATGCTGGACAACCTGGTCGTGGACGCCGGCCATCGTACCGACTACCTCAACGCCGTCGAATCCACCCTGATGGGTGACAAGATCAAGTCGCGCCTGCTGCCGACCAACCAGCCGGTCAATGTGGCCTACAACTCGTCCAGCTTTGGCTGGCGCCTCGATCCCTTCACCGGTCACAACGCCTTCCATGAAGGCCTGGACTTCCCGGCCCCGGTGGGGACCCGCATCGTGGCCGCTGCCGCCGGGGTGGTGATTGCCTCGGAATACCATTATCAGTTCGGCAACATGCTGGAAATCGACCACGGCAATAACATCATCACCCGCTATGCCCACGCCTCGCGCCTGTATGTGAAGGTGGGGGATATCGTCAAGCGCGGCCAGCACGTGGCCGACGTCGGTTCCACCGGTCGCTCGACCGGTTCCCACCTGCACTTCGAGGTGAGGATCCGGGGCATCGCCCAGGATCCGCGCAAGTTCCTGGCCCTGGGCGCCAACGGCGGCAACCAGCCCAAGCAGATGCCGGTCTTCGTGGCCGGCCGCTGAGTCCGGGAGCGTCCTGCTGCCCGTTTGTGCCGGTGCAGCATTTTTTGCCATTGAAACCCTGAAAACCCGCCCGATCTAAGGCGAATGCGGCTTGTTGTCGGCCTGGAAAGCCATCGCCACAGGCCTGCATGCTAGAATCCATGGTTTATTTTCGGGCGTTTTCGGCCGGTATCCCCGTCCGGGTGCCAAACGTCTGCCTGCCGGATCGTTCATCGGCGCTTTTATAGAATCCAAGCATGTCATTCCTGACCAAGATTTTCGGCAGCCGTAATCAGCGACTGCTCAAACAATATCAAAAAATCGTCCGCCAGATTAATGCGCTGGAGCCGTCGGTCGAGAAGCTGACCGACGCCGAACTGCAAGCCAAGACGCCCGAATTCAAGCAGCGCATCGCCGGTGGCGAGGCGCTCGATGCCATCCTGCCAGAAGCCTTTGCGGTCTGCCGCGAAGCCAGCCGCCGCGTACTGAAGATGCGCCACTTCGACGTCCAGCTGATCGGCGGCATGGCGCTGCACTTCGGCAAGATCGCCGAAATGCGCACCGGCGAGGGTAAGACCCTGATGGCGACCCTGCCGGCTTACCTCAATGCACTGGCCGGCAAGGGCGTGCACGTGGTGACCGTGAACGACTACCTGGCACAGCGCGACGCCGACGAAATGGGCGTGCTCTACAGCTGGCTGGGCCTGACTACCGGCGTGAACCTGTCGCAGATGGAGCACGACGTCAAGCAGGAAGCCTACGCCGCCGACATCACCTACGGTACCAACAACGAGTTCGGTTTCGACTACCTGCGCGACAACATGGTCTTCGACGCCGACGACCGCGTGCAGCGCAGCCTCAATTTCGCCATCGTCGACGAAGTGGACTCCATCCTCATCGACGAAGCGCGTACCCCGCTGATCATCTCCGGCCAGGCCGAGAACCACACCGAGCTGTACCACAAGATGAATGCGGTGCCGCCGCTGCTGACCCTGCAGATCGGCGAGGAAACGCCGGACGGCAAGGGCAAGGTCGAAGTCCCGGGTGACTACACCAAGGACGAGAAGAGCCACCAGGTGCTCCTGACCGAAGCCGGCCACGACAAGGCCGAGCAGATCCTGACCCAGATGGGCCTCTTGCCCGAAGGCGCGTCGCTCTATGACGCCGCCAACATCACCCTGATCCACCACCTGTATGCCGCCCTGCGCGCCCATACCCTGTATCACCGCGACCAGCATTACGTGGTGCAGAACGGTGAAGTGGTGATCGTCGATGAATTCACCGGCCGTCTGATGACGGGCCGCCGCTGGTCCGATGGCCTGCACCAGGCCGTCGAAGCCAAGGAAGGCGTGAAGATCCAGAACGAGAACCAGACCCTGGCCTCGATAACATTTCTGAAGTTCGTCGTGTTGTTTTAGATTGTGTACGGATTTTTAGTTATGGGTGTTAGCGTTTTCTTT